>JAFGHD010000105.1 GCA_016939365.1 Bacteroidales bacterium
GGACAGGCCCGCCTATAAGCCTAGCGGGCAGGGCAGATCAGCGATTTTCGATGGTGCGGAGCTTCACAGAACCGCCTTTTCACTCTAAACTTGTTGCTTTCAACTTGCTGTGGGCAGGGGGTGAGGCCGGACACGATCATGAGCTCAATCTGTATGATGTATGATACTGGCATCTCAGACATCCAGTTCCCTGCTGGCGAGGCTGGTTCGGGAAAGCACCTTTTTCCCGGATGAAACCAGGAGCAGGAAGCGGCGCAGCTCGCGGTCACGGACGATCAGCTCGTACTGGGTGTCTTCCGGCCGGATGATCTCGATCAGGTTCATCAATTCCTCTTCTCCCGTAACCTCCCGTGTCCAGTCCGGTGCTTCATATACCGGACAGTTCACACGGGTTTCCTTCCAGTCTCCTGTGGATAGGAACAGGGCGATCTTCTCCCGGGCATCATGGATGAACACGGCCTCAAAGAGATCCGCCTCAGGCTGAAACCATTCTATTTGCCGGGCTCCGGGAAAACGGGCATCCAATGCCTCAACTACCCTCCTGCCCGGTACCGCCGCGTGGTTTCCCCTCCAGATTCCGCTAAACAATTCGTCCACAGCTCCTTTTATTGATCAATCCAATACCTGTTCAAATGTCAGGGTACATATGCCTGTACAGATAAAGCACCCGGGCACGTGCCCGCTTCAACCGCATCTTGGCCGCACTTTCGCTGATCTTCAATGTGCTGTGAATCAGCCGGAGCGGCAGGTTGTCCTGGTACTTCATCAAAAGTAAAGCCTTCTCCTCCGGATGGATGAGGTCCATGATGCCCATCAGCCGCTCGTATTTCAATTCGGAAAAATCGAAATCCTCAGCCTCTGCCACAGTCTCGGGAAGCTCCTGCCGGCTGTTCCATTCGGGATAATGCATCCGGCGTTTGCTCCGGAGGTATTCGATGCAATGATTGTAAGCGATGGCAGCCAACCAGGATGCAAAGGAGGCGGTGTCCCGGTGCTTGTCAAGATTTTCATATACCTTGGTGAATACCTCCTGAGTGAACTCCCGGGCAAGCTGCCTGTCTTTCAGAAGATGATTACACTTCTCGAAAATCCGGGAAGAATACCTCTTATAAAGTACCGAAAACAATTCCGGATCATGTTCCCTGCGAAGTTTGCTGATGACCTCCTCGTCGCTCAGATGTCTTTTTCCCGCTTCCATCTTCGGATGGCGGCATTACCTTGGCCGATGCAAATATCATACGTTTCCTCCAATTTTTAGGTGTCACGTGACATCAAACCGAAGAAGGTTGAAAATTTTTTTTTCACCTGGGGTGACTTTCAGGATAATTTCCGTCTTTATATAAACTGTATTACCTTTATACGGGTGAAAGGATATTGCTATTATAGGTAATCAAAACTGAAAATCAACACAGGAGGAATTAAAAATGAAAACAAGAATTTCTTTATTTGTTGCGTTATTGGGTTCGGTTGTGGTACTTTCCGGATGCGGTAAGATGCCCCAGGCGGAGGTTGATACCGCAAATCTGGCTGTTCAGGCTGCACGTGATGTCCAGGCTGAGTTGTATGTGCCAGAAGGTTTCTTTGCCCTGCAGGATTCAATGAATGTGGCCATGCAGATGGTAGAGAAGCAGAAATCAAAGGTTATGTTCAGGAGTTATGAAGATGCCCGCAGGAAACTGGAAGCGGTTGCCGTTGCAGCACAGCAGTTACAGGAGCAGGCGGTGGTTCAGAAGAACCTTGTGAAGGAAGAGGTGAGCGGCATGATCACGGAGATCGCCACTCTCATGGAAGACAACAGGGCTTTGATCGTAAAGGCACCCAGGGGCAAAGAAGGTAAAGCCGCTCTGGAGGCCATTCAGGCTGAAATGGGTGTGCTGGATGCCGGTATCGCTGATATCCAGGCCATGATGGGGCGTGAGGAGTTTATCCAGGCCAGGGACAAAGGCACGGCAATCAGGGAAAAGGCTATGTCCATCAATATGGAGCTGAAGGAAGCCATCGGAAAGACCAGGAAATAAGGAGTATAACCGGTGGATCTATGGATGACTTACCCCGGCGAGCCACAGCGTTTGCCGGGGTTTTTTGGTTAGAAACCATGAGCTGGAGTAGGGGCAGACGCAGAGTACTGATCTTTTTGGGTGTATTGTTGATCCTGGGTGTTGCCTTTCTGGGCATCAGTCATATATGGGCTCCGGACCCTCCGTCCGGTGAATACGAAGCAGCCCTTAAAGCCATTTCAGATGCACGCGAATCGGGAGCTAAAGCCTTCGTGTCAAAGCCGTTTGCGGAGGCAATGAGACTGGCGGATGAAAGTTTCAGGGAATGGAAGAGCCAGAACACCAGGTGGCCGCTGTTCAGGAATTACACACATGCGCGGGAACTGGCTGTGAAAGCCCGTCAGATGGCGGAAGAGGCTGCCGTCAAATCCAAATCCGCCCGCCACGACATGAAGTGGTCCCTCCAGAATTCACTCGACTCCCTGAGAAGGGCGGTAGACCGTTTCGATCAGCATTATTCCGACCTGCCGCTCGAGAAAACCGTATTCAGGAACCTTACCAACAGCCGTATCAATCTCACTGAGGCACAGAAAGCATACAAAAGGGGAGATCTCCATCTGGCCAGACAGAAGTTTACCGAGTCGCGTCGTTTTCTTCAGACGGCCTCCGGTAAGGCCACCACCCAGATGATACACTACTTCAGTGATTTTCACAAATGGAAAAGCACCTACGATAAGGCGGTACAATGGTCGGCCTCCCATAAGGCTGCGGCCATCGTGGTCGATAAAATGGCTCACCGCTGCTTTCTGCTGAAGAACGGCAAACTGAAGAAGGAATTTGTTGCCGAACTAGGCCCCCGGTGGCTGGGAAACAAGGCGCGTAAGGGCGACAAGGCCACTCCCGAAGGATGGTATCAGGTCACTAAATTGAAAGGCAAGGGCCATTCGCGATATCATAAAGCCCTGCTGATCAATTACCCCAATGATGAGGACAAGGAACGTTTCCGTGAAGCCAAACGAAAAGGCCTTCTTCCTGGAAACGCCGAAATAGGTGGTCTTATTGAGATCCATGGAGAGGGAGGCAAAGGATACGACTGGACTAACGGTTGCGTGGCCCTCTCCAATGAAGACATGGATTACCTCTACCGGCAGGTGGCGGTGGGAACCCCTGTCGTGATCGTCGGATCACTGGATCCGCCTGCAGAGTACCAAAGATTTCTGCCCGAATGAACAGGAAGATGATCATTGAATATTACCACAACGGTTATTCCATCCTCGTCCCATTCTTTAGGAAGGCAGGCCAGGCATTCAACAGATTTATAATCCGGATGGGGGGGGCTATATCCCGTTATTTCCACCTGATCAGAAGATATTCAGCCCATCTCAGATCAGCCGGGATCGCAGCCGGTATCACCGCCGGTATTTGTTTTCTGTGGTTTTTTGTGATCCCTCATGTCATGCAATGGTCAGCAGCGAATGTACTGGCGGGTGATGAAATGGCTCCTTCGGCATACAAGGGTAAGATCGGGTTCATGGATCCGGAAAAAGAGTCGGACCGTCTCAGAAAGAAACTGGCCGGCATGACCCCGAACGAAGCCTATCTGGTAGTCAACACCTCTGCCAACACTTTCAGGCTTTATAAAAGAAGAAAGCTAATCCGTGAAGGGGTCTGTTCCACAGGAAGTTACATCCTGCTCGAAGCGCATGATGAGCGAAAATGGATCTTCAGTACGCCTACGGGTATTCGCAGGATCCGTGGGAAGACGCAGTCTCCGGTATGGCGCAAGCCCGACTGGGCCTTTGTGGAGGAGGGCCTGCCCGTTCCTCCACCCGGAGCCCCTGACAGGTTTGAATACGGTGTGCTGGGCGATTATGCCCTCAGCCTGGGTGATGGTTACCTGATCCACGGAACCCTTTACAAGCGATTCCTGGGATTGCCCGTGACACATGGCTGCATCCGGATGGGAGATGAAGATCTCGAAGCAGTTTACAAGAACCTTCAGGTAGGCTCAAGGGTTTTTATCTATTGACATGAACACCGGCAGCAAGGATATATTTCCCAAGGAATCCGGCGGTCAGGACCATTCACCGCCCACGATAGCCGGATTCATTGACAGGTTGGGGAAAACGGTGGCAGGTGATCGCTTTCTCCTCACCGCACTGGCACTGGCTATCGTTTTACTGTTTGTAATCGCACTGATCCGTGAAGCACCTGTTCATTCAGGTGAGGAGGGAGGCGCTGTTTCCCCGGAGCCAACGGATCAGGAAACACGGGTTGAAGTGAATGACAGCCTTTATACCCTGCTGGCAGAACAGGTTTTCCTGCAGGGCAGGCTCAGGACGGCTGCCGGTGATTCCGTATCCGTTTCAATAGACCTTGCCGACAGCATGTTGATCCTGGAACTGAAGGGAGTCACCATTCATGAATGCCGTCTCACAAGCTTCAGGATGAGTCCTCTGCTGAAACGGGCAGGGAAAAGGTTCCTCCTTGAATACACAATGAACCCCTTTCGTCTTGAATACAGCAAAAGTACCCTACCCAGGCAGCCTATCATGCTGAAAAAGGCGCCGCGCGATACGGTAGAAGCCATGCAAACCCAAAGCATACCTCAGCTGGCTGCCGATCCGTATATCCATTACATCATGTTCTTCGATCGTTTCCTGGTGCTGGAGGTCCGGGAACTGTTGCCAGACACCCTGACGAGGAAGCAGGGCCGGAGTCTCTCAATATTTAAAACAGGGTGCTTTGCCGGACAAACCCTATATTCATTGCTTCCTCCGTTCCAACCCCCGCAGCAGAGGATATGGATCACGCTCAGACTGCCGGCTGCGGATGCCAAAGTCCTCTTCCGCGCCATCCCGGTACAAGCCCGGATGAACCTCAGGCTACCTTCCCACTGATCCGCCGGATCACTGGGTAGTCCTGAACCTGTACCGGAATATCATTCCATGGCATATCTCGGTGTTCAGAGGTTTTTTGTAAAATTGCCCTTTGAAGACAACCATACCCTGATGGGAGATGAACACCTGAAGTACCTTCATGCAGAAACCTATACGGGTCAGGATTTTAGGCTTTTTGAAGTGTCCGGCCCAGGTACTGTCAGGGATTTTCTGGAGTTCCCTGCGAAGTTATATCGTAACGATTCGCATTATATACGCCCACTGGACAGGGACGTCGAAGCGGTGTTTGATCCTTCAAGGAACAGGAAGCTGAAGCAGGGAAACGCTATCCGGTGGATCCTGCGCTCAGGGGACAACCAAACGATTGGTCGGGTCGCAGCTTTTTTCGACCGCACCCAGACCCGCGCTTTTGAACAGCCAACCGGAGGGTTGGGTTTTTTCGATTGTATCGACAACCAGAATGCGGCTGATATCCTCTTCAATGCTTGCCGTGATTGGCTTCTGGAGCATGGTATGCAGGCCATGGATGGACCGGTCAACTTCGGTGAGAGAAACAACTTCTGGGGATGCCTGGTCGACGGTTTCCGGGAGCCCGTGTTCAATATGCCCTATAATTATCCGTATTATCCGGAACTTTTCAGCCGCTATGGTTTTCAAAATTATTTCAACCAGTATACCTACCACCGGAAAATCAACAGGGAGGGCCTCAGCCCGGTGGTTCGTGAAAAAGCCCTCCGGATATTCTCCAACCCCAACTACCGTTTTGAAATGATCAACTGGGATCATACGGAGCGCTTTGCACACGATTTCCATATCATCTTCAACAAAGCGTGGGGACATTTTCCCGGGGTTCCGAAAATGTCGACAAAGCATGCACTTGCCATGCTGCTGGAATTGAAACCGGTCATTGATACCCGGCTTGTTTTCTTTGCATATTATCAGGACCAGCCTGTTTCATTCTTTGTGATGATCCCGGACCTGAACCAGGTCATTCGTGATTTCGGGGGAAAGTTCCATTTGCTGAACAGGATCAGGTTGTACATCAGGCTAAAAATAAGGAAGTGCAGCACCCGGATCGTCGGTTTGATCTTCGGAACCGTACCGGAGCATCAGGGAAGGGGGATGGAAGCCGGACTGGTGATGGCTTTTGAGAAACAGGTGTTTCTCCCCGGCTTTCATTATACAGACCTGGAACTGAGCTGGATCGGCGATTTCAATCCCTCAATGATGAAGCTGTGTGAGCAGATCGGTGCCCGTATCCATAAGACGCATGTCACCTTCCGGTATCTCTTTGACCGGGAAAAACCCTTTGCAAGGGCCCGGGTACTGGTCTGAAGGACATCATTCCCGTCATTGGTATCCCTCTTCTGATACAGTACGGATAATACCGGTTACACGGCCGTCGAGGTTGTTTTCTTAAGAACCGTTGCAATAAATCGTATATTTTGGTGTTTTATATACGTTCACAAACAGTGAGAGCGGAACAACGAGAGCGCCGGGGGAAGGTCGAATGATCTATCCCCCGGTGTTTTATTACAGGGGCAATGGAAAATTGATCAGTTGCGGCGGGGAGGTGACTCCGTTCCAAGGATGAAGACTGCAGGATGTTTATGAAGGTGGGTCCGGTCGATCCCTTTCCATTCCTTCAGGGAGGCAGTGTAAAGATAGGGTTCCGACCCGGTAAGGTTACAGGAGATGCTGAGTATCATTTCATCAGGACAGCATTCCAGGATAGTCTCCAGCATCTGAAGGTTCCGGTATGGTGCCTCGATGAAAACCTGGGGGCGGAGGGTCTGTCTGATCTCCCGTGTGATTTCCCGTAGTGTGTCGGTTCTTTGCTTTCTGCCGGGAGGCAGGTAGCCGTAAAATGTGAAATGTTGTCCGTAAAGTCCCGATCCGGCCAGTGCCAGGATGACCGAGGAGGGGCCCGACAAAGGAATGACCGGGATACCCAGACGGTGGGCTCTCATGACCAGATTGTTCCCCGGGTCTGCGATACAAGGGACGCCGGCTTCCGACATCAGACCTGCGTCCATGCCTTCCATGACGGGTTTCAGGAACTCACCGGTATCCTCGCGGACGGTGTGTTCATTCAGGATAAAAAAGCGGCATTCATCCAGGGGGGCGGGAAATCCGGCCGATTTCAGGAACCGTCTTGCCGTGCGGAGCTCTTCCACGACAAACACCCTCAGCCGGGCTATGACCCGTAGGGTGCCGGCCGGGATCGTGTCATCCACCGGACCCGACGCAATGGGGGTGGGAATGAGATAGAGCCTGCCGGATTTCATATGTCTGTTGTTATGGGCACGAGATCACGATCCGGTAATCCATGGTAACCTGTCCAGATCGAGGTTGCCTCCCGAGAGGATGATCCCCACACGGCTGCCTCTCAGCTCCTCCAGTCCTTCGAGGATGGCTGCAAAGGGCACTGCAGCACTGGGTTCCACGATGATCTTCATCCGTTCCCATATCAGCTTCATGGCCCTGATGATGGATCCCTCGCTGGCCAGCACGATAGCATCCACATGATCCCTGATGATAGGAAAGGTGACGGATCCGAGTGAGGTGAGCAATCCATCGGCGATGGTTTCAGGTTCGACAGAAGGATGCAGTGTACCGTCCCTGAAAGACCTGAAGGCATCGGAAGCTCCTGCAGGTTCGGCGGCGATCACCCGTGTACCTGGCGAAAGGTAATGGGTGGAGAGGGCTGTCCCGCTCAGGAGACCACCTCCGCCGACCGGCGCAATGATCACATCCAGGTGATCCGTATCTTCAATGAGCTCCTTGGCCGCAGTGGCCTGTCCCGCAATGATGACCGGATCGTTGTAGGGGTGTATCTCGATGGCGCCTGTCTTTTCACGCACCTTTTCCAGTGTCTGCTCCCTGGAAACCAGAGTGGGTCGGCAGAATGTGATAATCCCACCGTAGTGCACCACAGCTTCCACCTTTACCCTGGACGAGTTTTCGGGCATGACAATATAGGCCGGGATATCCCTGAGTGCGGCAGCACGGGAAAGAGCAGCGGCATGGTTACCGGAGGAGTGGGTGCAAACGCCGTTGTGCAGCTGACCGGCTGAGGCTGAGAAAACGGCATGGGTGGCACCCCTTGATTTGAAAGCACCTGCTTTCTGGAAATTCTCGCATTTGAAGAAAAGAGAAACACCTGTGAGATGATCCAGGTTTTCAGAGGTCAGCACAGGCGTCCTGTGAATATAAGGCGCTATGAGCCGGTGTGCGGACCGGATGGCAGTGAGATCGGGATAACCAGACAAGGTGTTTTGGGTTGATCAGGAACTGTCTCTGGCGATCATGTCGGCGATCACATCACAGGCTTCGTCAAGCAGCGTAAAGGTTTGGTCACTTGCATCCAGGTTCCGGTGGAAAGGATCCGGCACGGGTTCATTCCTTCCGGGCCTCAGCACGTTCATTACGAAATCGACCTTACTGATGTCGTCATCGTTTCTTGTAAAATAGAGCGCATTGCGATAGGTCACTGAATCCATGACAAAGATTTTGTCATATCTGTCGAAGTCGGCTGTGGTAAAGAGCCGGGCCCTCTTATCCGAGATATCGATTCCCTGCTCAAGTGCGGTCTTAACCGCCCTCTTGTCAGGCGGCTCATTGATGTGATATGCCTCGAATCCCGCTGAATCCACTTCCGCGGTCAGGTTCCTTGATTTCAACTTCTTCCTGAGGATCCCTTCCGCAAGGGGAGACCTGCAGGTATTGGCGAGACATAAAAACAGTATTTTCATTCTGACACCTTTCTATAGTTCCCTCTTTCCCGGCATCATTGCTTTGATTTTGTCGCAGTCTTGATGATTCACGGATCAGAGGGTGATCTTTTTATCCAGTTCTTCGACATAATGCCTGAACTGTTTATCGGTCTCGATCAGGTTATTTACGGTGCGGCAGGCATGCAGGACAGTGGCGTGGTCCTTGTTGCCACAGTGCAGCCCAATGGTGGCCAACGAGGCTTTGGTCAGCTTTTTGGCGAAATACATGGCCAGTTGCCTGGCCTGGACGATCTCCCTTTTTCGGGTTTTGGAATGAATGGCCTCCAGCGGCAGACCGAAATAATCGCAAACCACCTTTTGTATGTAATCGATCGAAATTTCCCTTGATGTATTCTTCACGAACTTGTCGATCATCTTTTTGGCCAGTTCCAGCGTGATCGACTTCTTGTTCAGCGAAGACTGGGCGAGGATGGATATGAGGGCTCCTTCCAGCTCGCGTATGTTGGTAGTGATGCTGTACGCCAGATACTCCACCACATCCCTCGGCATTTCAACTCCATCCTTGTAAAGTTTGTTTTCCAGTATGGCGATCCGAGTCTCCAGATCCGGGACCTGGAGGTCGGCAGCCAGGCCCCATTTGAACCGTGACAGCAGGCGGGCATTCACCCCTTCCATTTCGACAGGGGGCTTGTCAGACGTGATGACCAGCTGCCGTGAATTTTGATGCAAATGGTTGAATATATGAAAGTAGACTTCCTGTGTCTTTTCCTTGTTGGCCAGGAACTGGATGTCGTCAATGATCAGGACATCGATCATCTGGTAAAAATGAACGAAATCGTTCTGGTTGTTGTTCCTGACGGCTTCGATGTACTGGTTTGTGAATTGCTCGGAAGTTACGTATAGAACCGTTTTTTCAGGGAAGTTGTTTTTGACTTCCAGACCGATGGCATGTGCCAGATGCGTTTTTCCAAGGCCCACACTGGAATATATGAGCAATGGGTTGAAAGCTGTTTTTCCGGGATTGCCGGCCACGGCATAACCCGCTGATCTGGCGAGTCGGTTGCAGTCACCCTCGATGAAATTCTCAAAGGAATAGTTTTCATTGAGTTGCGAATTGACCTTGATTTTTTTGAGGCCCGGGATGATGAAAGGATTGGGAATATCCTTGGAAGCGCCTCTGTTAAGGTCAATGGGCATGGCAACGGCGGGATTGGAGGTGTTTTTTTTGGCCGTGGGGAATTTGACGGTATAAGGATGGTTGGCATTAAAGGAATTATCCATGATGATGGAATACTCCAGCCGGCCTTCCGGTCCCAGTTCCTTCTTGATGGTCTTTTTCAGAAGGGTGATATAATGCTCTTCAAGCCATTCATAAAAAAACTGACTGGGTACCTGTATCGTAAGTACATTATCCGCTAATTTCACAGGTTTGATCGGGTCAAACCATGTTTTAAAACTTTGGTGGCTGATGTTATCCTTTATTACGTTCAGGCAGTTCTCCCAAACTGCTTTGCAGTTTTTTTTCATCCGATAATATTTTCGCAAGTCAAACCATTGAGTTGTTTTAACTTACACAAGAAACCGCCAGGTATTGGTTGTTGACGAAGGATTAACCGCTTCGGGCAAGCTAGATGCGGGCAAAAATCAGTAAAAAATATTAAAAAAAAAACCCCCTGCTCCCTTGACAATAAAAAAACTTTATTGTATATAGAGCCTTGCAGCCAGCCTGTTTCAGCCTTTGTAAGTCAGACAGATCGGAGGAATTCCAGCTCAACTCCATCCAGTAAGCCCATCCTTTGGGTGAACTTACCTGATAATCCCTTTTTTACCGCTATTACCAGGACACAGCGGTGGTTAAATTTCTGATCCAGTTGTTGAGCGGATAACTCCCGGATAATCCTGTTTACATCTCCCGTTTTGGAATAGTCAAAGAACACACGGTATACATCCTGTACAGTCTTTGTGACACTTTGAACTTGTGCAAGTGTTTCACGTGCCGCAGTTTTGTACGCCCTGATCAGCCCCCCTGTTCCCAGTTTGATTCCACCGAAGTATCTGACAACCACTACCATGATGTTGGTGAGCCCCAGGGCACAGATTTGACCATAAATGGGTCTTCCTGCTGTTCCTGAGGGTTCACCGTCATCGTGATAACGGAAAACCATTCCCATGGGACCTAACCGGTAGGCATAACAATGATGCGTGGCATCGTGGTATTGTTTTTTAATCGCTTCCAGTCGCTCTTTAACCTCTTCCCCGGATGAGACCGGAACAGCTATTCCGATAAACCGGCTTCCCCGATCTCTGTAAGTGCCCTCCGATCGCCCGGAAATCGTAATATACGTGTCTTCTGAAAGCACTTGAAATCACTCACTTAGAACTTACCCCCAACTCCTGAAAAAGGCCTGATAAATATATCAATTGTCGGGGATAAATTCTATCCATCTTGAAAAAACTTTTCTAATATAGAAACATTCTTAATAGCGTCAATCCCGTCATTGCAAAAAACTGTAATACAGATATATAAAATAAAATTATGTGTGTGTATATGTGTTGAATGCCTGTTGTCTATAAATCTATACTGTATCCATAATTGATATAGTGGTATTTATTATAGACAGTGTGTAAAAAAAAATAAAAAAACCAAAAAGAGACAAAAGTCTAAAAATGGGAATTTATTATTACATTGAGAGGAGCGACCGGTGTCCGAACTGTTGAAAATTCAGTCTGCCATCAGCCTGCAAGTGTCTTTAAATCAGCTTGAAAGATCAGGCCTCCCTGATGTTGCGTTCCGTCACCCTCTTCCGTGGTATCAGAATTGCCTTGAATTGTAAAACAGTACCATTGGTTTGATGAGCACCAGATACATCAGTCTGCTTCTTTTTACATTCATCGCACACGTGACAGCCCTGTGCCAGTTTGCCACAGTGGAATCCGGCGTCAACACGGACCTGACTGACATCTGCATGATAAATCAATCCAGGGGTTTCATCACATCGAATGAGGGCATTCTGCTGCGCACCATGGACGGAGGAACCTCATGGTCACATGATACCATTGCCGGTTTTGACCTGATGCATGTGGCCTTCTTCGACCAGGTCAATGGACTGATCACAGGAGCAAACGGATCCCTTCTCATCACCCGTGATGGTGGTATTTCATGGAGTGAACGCACCTTCAGACCGAATGATCGCTTCGCCGGACTGCAGATCACAGGGATCAACAGGGCATATGTGGCGGGTAACGGTGTCGACGGGCCATTTATTCTGAAAAGTTGTGATTCAGGGAATACTTGGGAACGGATCGTCGTGGGTGGCAGACTACGGGGAAATGAAATACCTTATCTCAGGATATTCATTCAGTGCATCTCTTTTCTCGACGATTCTTCAGGCCTTTTGGGGGGATATGCCATCAATGCCCATTTTGACCGGGTACCCTTTATCTGCAGAACCCGTAACAGTGGAAGTACATTAACTGATGTGACACCCCGGGTGCGCTCATGTTTTTCCTCATTGTCCGTTCATTCCCTTCACTATCTGGGGCCCCACGATGCATTGGCCCTCATCCCCACACCGGACGGGAATGTATTATTCTCATCGGGCTATTGGCTGGATCGGTTTGATCCGGTACCTGTTTCCCGCATTCCGGGAAAAATATCGGCCAGCGGTATGGTCCCTGTTGACCGCCTGACCTCCTATATCATCTGTAATGTGGATGACCGGCCGCAGTTGCTGAAAACCATCGACCAGGGCGAATCGTTCATCCTCCTGCACCCGCCATCCGGTTATCCTTTGACCGAGGCCTGGATGATGGATCCCCATCACGGGATCTGGGTGGGAACACATGGTACCATACTGAGGATGACCGATGTAAACCATGCCGCATCCCTGTCACACCCTCCCGGGAACAGCCCGCAAACGGCTTCTGCTCTGACTCCGGCAGGAGGCAAGGAGGTCATGGCAAATATATTCGTGTATAATGTCCAGGTGACCGATGAGGACCAGATATCAGTCAGCCTCTTTGATCAGAATAACAAACTGCTGTCTGTCACCAAATCCAGGACCCGGATATCTGAATACGAATTCATGGTCAGGCTGAAGCTGGAGGGCCTGAACCCCGGAAACCTCTATTATTACGTCGTCCTTCTCAACGAGCAGCCCCTGGTTGATGGTTCGCTCATCGCTTCCCTCTGACCTGTTCCGTAATAAATAGGGTAAAGTTCGTATAAAAAATACGAACGAATCCGTATGTGTCTGCTGTATGGTGGGATTTACTTTTGTTCCGTTGGTTGAAACCTGCATTGCGGTAAGCAATGGATAAAAGAGGAAAAACACAGGGAAAGCTGCCGGGTTTCCATCCTGAGCATTGCGAAAGGTTTCAACCACACTCCCGGCGGCACCCTGTGGCCCATGATCACCAAAGAGGATGTGATGAAAAGGATCCGGATATTTTTGCGGGTTGTCAGTCCTGAGGGTAGTATCAGCGCAACCTTTCAGTAAATATCACGTTTCACATTGTCACTCTTCGTTAGTGCCGGACAACTTGATACAGCTACGTTTAAGATGCAATGGAAATAACGCGGTATTCTGTAAAATCCTTGATATGAATCGGAAAACCAAATCCATCGGTTGTCTTGCCGTGCTGGCGGGTATGATGGTTCCGTCCGGGTTTCTTTGCGCCCAGGGTACCAACATGGATTTTGAGAAAATCATGGTTGGGGATAATCTTCACATTTTATCCGGAGCCGCGCTGGCGCCGGACAACAACACGCTGGCCGTCAGCAGTGTGCAAAGTTATCCTCTTTACCTTTTCGATCTGGCCAAAAGGGAGGTGACCGGCCAGTTTGATGTGGGCAACTGGTATGCGGGATCACGGCTGGATTATTCATCCAGCGGTAAATACATCCTGTTGCAGCAGATGTGTTATATGGATATGGCTCCCAACAAGGACCGTGAGGTCATGTTTGAAATAATGGAACCGGCCACTGGCCGGAAGGTACTGTTTTTCGACAAGTATCATTCTGTTGTGATCACTCCGGATGAACAATATGCCCTGGCATTGACGGGTGATGAGGTGAGTTTCTGGAACCTGTCCACCGGTCAGAAGGAGAGTACCTTTACAGTTCCTGAAGCAACAAACAGCATTGCGGTCAGCCCTGACGGCAGGCACATTGCCCTGTCTCACAAACCCGATGCAGACGCTCTGGAAAGGGATCCGCGCTACAAGAAGGATAAGAAAGGACTCAAAGCCATCCTGAACTACAAGCAGCAGGTTTCCATCTATGATGCGGCTACCCTTCAGCGGATCTGCACCGTGGATGAATGGTATGATATCATTTACAACCTCAGGTATTCGGATGACGGAGCATACCTGTTCTGCCTGAATATTCCGCATGCCAGGGCATCCACCGCGGTGGGAAACAGGCAGAACTTCGTCAGTGTGGTGGATGTGAACGGGGAATATCAGGCGATGAGATCCGTCTTTCCCAGCAACAGCAGCTATGAGCCTGAGTTCAGAATGAGTCCCGACGGAAAACTGTTCGGCATCACTTCCTTGGGGAAGTCCCCTGAAATTATTATTTACGATTTCGCCAAAGCCCAGCCTGTCTCGCGTTTTGAGCTGAGCTACCGTTTTTTTGAGAGCATCGGAAAGGAGCAATTCCCTTCGGACGGAAGGGTGGCATTTGATTTCATGCCTGACAGCAGATCTGTGATCATGACTTTCGGCAATATGTTGGTTTTGTGGAAAATAGGTCTTTAATATCTTATAAAACCCTGAACCATGAGAGCGATCGGATTGACTTTATTCATCCTGCTGAGCATATCGCTGTTTGCCCAGAAAATGGATTTGATTGAATCCACAGAGGATGTGATTGACAGAGCCAGAACCGAGCTGGATGCCGCCATGTCGGCTCCTGAAGGAGAATTCTATCTGTGGGGACAGGAAAAAGGGATTCGGGGGGAGTATATCATTGATCTGACCATACGGGAGAAGGGCGAGGTGGCCACCGTTTTCTGCCAGGGAAATGAGGGCGGAACCATCGGATCACAAAATCTGCTCAAAGACCACCTCAAGGAATTCAAATTCGGATTCAAGATGCCCAAGGGTAAAAGCTATAAGTTCCAATACAGATTCATATTCGTCAATTGATAATCACCTTTAAAAAAATCATATTCATGAAGAAGATTCTGATAACACTGGCGGGCCTTTTCATCATACTCTGGGGATATACCCAGGATGATATGCCCATGGTCTGGGAAAAGAATCTGGACCACAAGATTGATTACAACGGGACCGGTACCGAAGAGCGAGGTATCAGCTTTGCCGCTTCCGATAAGGAGATCACCGTATTTTCAAACGAAACGGGCCAGATCGTCTGGACGGGAAGGTACAAGGATCTGACTCCCACACTGAACAAGGTGGACGAGCTGATCCCGTTCTGGGAGTCCAATACCATCTTCCTTTTCGACCGCAAGATGGGCAAGGACCAGATCGCCTGCCTCAGCCTCGATGACGGTTCGCTGCTCTGGACAACGAGTAAATACCAGGAC
This sequence comes from Bacteroidales bacterium, assembly GCA_016939365.1. Taxonomy (GTDB): domain Bacteria; phylum Bacteroidota; class Bacteroidia; order Bacteroidales; family JAFGHD01; genus JAFGHD01. The sequence goes on from JAFGHD010000105.1 coordinate 15,186, forward strand.
GTGTCGGAAGATGTGGTGATCTATATCCCGGAGGAGGATGCATTTGCCATTTCTTTGAAAAAGGAGCTGGTCTTCATCAGGGTCAGGAACGGCGAAGAGATCTGGTCGACAGAAAAATTCAAGGGAGTCGTGGGCAAGTATGTTTATATGCCTGACGGGCACCTTGTTACGGTTAATTTCGTACCGGGCGGACTGGCTGCATTCTTTACTCTCTATAAGAACCAGATCGCAAAGATCAATGTGAAGAACGGGGATATCGTCTGGGAGAACACTTATGTGGGTCGGGCGGAAAAAAAGGTGATCTCCAAGGAATTCGTCTATGACCTGGAGGTCAATGATAATAAGGTGATCCTTCGCCTGAACGGTATACAGACGTATGATTACAACACGGGTGCCAGCCTCTGGTCGGCTGCCTTTGACTATACTCCTGATATTGTGGGCTCACCTCAGGGTGCCAGGCGATTCGGCGTCTATGGCGCAGTGGCCGATCCGGTTCGTGTGGGCGATGACCTTTATGTCCTGGACGTGTCCAACAAAAAGAGCCAATACCTGAAAAAATACGACTATAACTCCGGCAGGTTGATCTGGACCTCTCCCGAGATCAAGGGTGCACGTGCCATACCCGGCATGTCCATCGTGGAAGATAAGGTCATCCTGCAGATTGGAGGCGCCGTGGAAGCCCAGGCATATATTTACAGGACTCAGAGGAATCCTGACGGCTCCACAACAACCATCCAGGAATGGAAGATCTGGTTCCCGATGATTAAACCCTTCGGGGTTCAGGCATTCCATACTAAGGACGGTTCGCTCGCCTGGGAATCGGAGAAGTTCAAAAAAGGAATCACCAACGGTATCCAGATCGGCAAAACCATCATCATCTCAAGCGGAAAATCACTTTATTCCCTCGACATCCAGACAGGTGCCGACCTCTTTGAGGTGCCGGTAAGCAAGGGCGGTGTAGGTAATGCCTCACTGATCCTTCCCTTCAAGGAAATGGTCGTTGTTATCGGCGAAAAGGGTATATCCACTTTCAATGCATCAAACGGCGAACTGGTCAACAGCGGTAAATACAAAGCTTCTTCCCTGGAGGATTATTTTGACAATTTCGTTATCATGAAGACCGATAAGGCCGATATCGCCTGCTTTGATCTGAATACATGCCAGTACCTCGAGTTCAAGGCAAAGACCGGAGCCACAACCACCATGTCAACCGACGGAAAGTATGTGTATGTTTATGAGACCAAAATGGTGACCAAGGTGAAAACTTCCAAATAAACCAGCCTGTAATATTGTCGGAATAAAGGATGGATAAGGGGTTTTCCTCTGTTGGGGAGGGCCCCTCTTTTTTTTGGTTTGATCGGAATCATTTGGTTCCCGATGAAGATCCCGGGGGGCAACCCATGTCGTCCGGAGAGAGATTCAGTGGGCCAGGGCCCTGAAATCCTGACCGGTGGGTTGCTGGTGTACACTCAGCCCGAATTCGGGGACTACCGCCAGGATGTGGTCGAAAATATCCGACTGGACGTCTTCGTATTTCGCCCATTCCTGCTCTTTCGAAAAGACATATATCTCGAGGGGGAGACCCGTATCAGACGGCTGCAGCTGCCGGACAAGAAAGGTCATGTCCTGCCTCACCTGGGGATGATTGCGCAGGTAACTTTCCAGGTATGCCCTGAATACGCCCAGATTGGTCTGTCGCCTGCCGTTCACCAGGATCGAACTGTCAATGTTCCTCTGTCGGTTGTATTCCTGAAGCTCAGCCTCTTTGTTATCCACATACTTCTTCAGATATTCGATTTTGCGAAATTTGTCCAGCATTTCCGGAGTGCAGAACCGGACCGTATTCATGTCGATGCTGATAGCCCGCTTGATGCGGCGCCCCCCTGATTCCTCCATACCCCTCCAGTTCCTGAAGGAGTTTTCGATCAGCGCATAGGTGGGGATGGTTGATATGGTTTTATCCCAATTCTGTACCTTTACCGTGGTCAGTGCAATATCAATCACGGTGCCGTCTGCGCCGTACTTCTCCATGGTGATCCAGTCACCGGGCTGGAGCATGTTGTTTGCCGAGAGCTGAATACCCCCGACAAAACCCAGTATCGGATCCCTGAAGATCAGAAGGAGTACTGCCGAGAATGCGCCCAGACCGCCAAGTATCCCCAGCGGGTTCTTCCCGAAGAGATGGGCTATGATAATGATGGCGATAATGATGAAGACCAGTATCTTGATGATCTGAAGATAGCCCTTGATCGGCTTGGATTTGGCCACGGAGAAATCCTGGTAGATGACGTTGAAACCATCGAGGAAGGAATAGAAGGTGAACATGGCCACCAGGGTCATAAAGATCGACAGGCAGATGCGGATCGCACCGGAGGCAACCGGGTATTCGGGTAAGACCAAAGGTGTCATCAGATGGATGATATAGGCCGGAACCAGCAACGAGGCGCGCTTGAACAGCTTCGCCTCCACCAGCGCGTCATCCCACTTGGTTTTTGACTTGGCCGTTACACGGTGGATCAAACCCAACAAAATCCATTTGGTCAGAAAGTAGGTGAGCAGCGCAAGCAATATAACTGCCAGCCAGACTGCGTAATCCGCAATCATCTCCGACTGCGCGGAAGTGAACCCCACCCTCCGCAGCCAGTCAATCAGCAACCCGATCAACCTGTTGATCATCTCAGGGATTTTTTAGTTGTCAGTTGTTATCTGAGGTGACCCTGCCATAACGATGACATCCGGCCCGACGCCTTTTTGTATTGCTATATCGTACGGAAACTGTTGATGCGCAATGACACGGATCATCCGGAAAATGTTGTGACGTGGCATCCAGGACATCGTCCCGCTATTTGGATCTGAGTTTGTTGATCTCTTCAAGGTAACGGCTTCTGATCAACCCGATTTTTTCATGGGTGGTATTCCGGTCATATATCCTGACTACGTCCACCACGCAATTCATCCGGAATATGGTCCCCAGGGCCGCATCAAACTTGTTGTCTTCGAGATTTCGTTTGAGGTCAATCGTGATCTTCTCGAAGGTGTTCCATTTCAGGTTGGAGGGTATCTGGATATAGCATATCTCCGGCTGCTCACCATCCCTGTATATCCCACTGCCCAGATGCTCCAGAAGAAAGTATTTCTTGACCTTGATGATGGATTCATATGGCTCTACCTTCCGGTATTTATGGAACTGCAAGCCATGATCCTGATAGTAGACGATCAGTTCAGGAAGATCATTGTAATCCTCCAGGAATTTGATCCGAACGGCATGGGCCTGCTCGTTGAAAAGGGTCAGCTGGGCCGGTGCCCCATCAAATTTCTTCCTGAAGTGCTTTTTCACTTCGTGATTGATCCGCAGGATCCTTTCGCCCGAATATTTTTGACGGGTGATCAGAAAGAGAACACCCGGGTTCAGGTCTTTCTTATCCGGAATCGTGTCATGGTAGTAGCCGGGAAAGGGGTACAGGTTCTCCAGTACCAGTATTCCGCCGGTAAATACCTCCTCGATGCTTGCCAGTGTCTCCCTTTTGGCAATCGACCCGACTGTTTCTATGATTCTTTGTTCTTTCGACGTCATGGAACGTAATGTCAGAATGTTTCACTCTTTGGGATACCATCGTATTTCCATACAAAGATACCATTTTTCCTGATGCCGCTTTCGCCGGTCCGGCGTATCTTTGTACCCTAAACATTCGTCGGCCGTTAATATTTTATTAAGATGAAGTTCAATGTGGGTGACAAGGTGAAGTTTCTCGACCAGAGCGGCGGGGGCGTGGTGACCCGGATCATCAGTCCCGGCATGGTGAGTGTTGCCATCGAGGATGGCTTTGAGATTCCTACCCTCACGAGCGATCTGATCAGACAGGATGTAGATGCACCGGTGGATTCACCCAAACATATGTTCCGGGAGGATTTCCAGGCCCCCTCAAATGTTCAGCCGGAGCCGCAGGAATTCGCAGGCCGGAATTTTCCCCTTGTCTTCAACGAGTCGAAAGGTACGCTTGCGCAAGGGATTTATCTGGCCTACATCCCCCACGATCAGAAGTGGCTCATTACGGGTATGGTGGACATATACCTTATCAACGACACCCCGTATGAGATTCTTTTCAGTGTTTTCACTGAGGGGGACGGGGGTGTCTATGAAGGTGTGGATTACGGATCTTCAGGCCCCTTCACCATGGCACTCCTTGAGAGCATCGACCGTGAAAACATTGGCGGCTGGTGCAGGGGAGTGGTTCAGGTGTTGTTTCACAGGGATGAGGATACCCGTATACTCAATCCGGGCAGTTCCGTGTTTGCGGTGAAGGCATCAAGTTTTTACAACGAGGGAAGCTACCGCGACAATCCCCTGACAGGCAACCATGCCATCCTGGTGTCATTGCTTCCCTTGTCTGCACAGACATCCGTGACGGGAAAGGAAGGCAGGGTGCAGGAAAAGGAGGTGGAACCCCGGATTACAGTGGCCCGGGAAGCCAAACCCGAGCATATCATTGAAAAGCACCGCACCGGTCCCCGGGAAGCGGTGGTCGACCTCCATGCCGCTGAACTGGTGGAGAATCCCGGAAACCTCTCGCCGGGCGAAATCCTGCAGCTGCAAACCGATTACTTCAGGAAGTGCCTCGACAGCGCTGTGGCCAACCATTTCACTACCGTGAAATTTATTCACGGGGTGGGGAAGGGTTCCCTGAAATCCGTGATCGGGGAGATCTTGGATGAATACGATTTCGTGGAATACCATGATGCTTCCATGGCCGAATATGGATACGGTGCAACCGAGGTTCATATCCGCCACAACCGCTGAAAACCAGGTCGTTTTGCTCATCCCGGACATGTATCAACGTAACCTTTCCGTCGCCGGACAGTTTAACAGCGGAAACGATGAAGCTGTCCCTGATTTAAATGATCCGGCTGCTACAAACCGTTTGCATCGCCTCCTTACTTCCCCTGCTGGGGCAATCCCGGATCAGTGTCGATGCTGCGTTTGATAACGGACATGCCACAGTGATCCGTCAGACCGATTCCCTCATTGAACTGCATCCCAGTGCAAATCTTCATTTCCGGATTACTGGAGTACGTAGCGGACCCCTTCATTTCGTCATTCCGCAGGGAAAGACACATCTGTTCACAGGAGATCACCGGATGGTATGCCGCCCCTCAGCCAGAAGGGAATGGATACCCCTGCCGCCGGGATACCTCGATTCTTACGATAATTATCATTTCATACTACCTGAGGAGATCGGCGGAGACACCGTTTTTATTGCATACTGGCATCCATGGACATATGAAAACATGATGGTTTATCTGGATGCGGTCTCCCTGAGCCCGCGCTGCAGATATCCCGGTGATATACATGCCGTGTCAGGTGGTCTGCCGGTCATGAACTTTCAGATATCCGACTGGGCTGTGCCGGATGAAGGGAAGCATCGCATCGTGATCATCGCCAGGCAGCATGCCCATGAGTCCCCGGGTAACTGGGCGCTGAAAGGGCTGGTGGACTACCTGGCCTTTTCGGGTGACCATATGTTAAGAAACCTGCTCAGGCAGGCTGTGTTTTTGGTGTATCCCATGGCCGATGCGGAAGGAGTTCGGAATGGCGCCGCTTCTGCGGAGTTTCCGGATCCGAATGAATGCTGGTTTGAGGGCCATCCCGCCGGGGGAGGGGTGCCTTCTGATCACCCCGCAACTCACCGGCTCAGGGACATGATCTGGCAGGATACCGGCGGAAAGGCTGACATCGCTATCGATATTCATGCACATCCGGGATATGCGGGGCAATGTTACTGGTGGGGAGTACAATCCGGGACCTGTCCGGAGAAGGCGGAAGACGCCCGAAGCCTCATTGCAGCCATTGCCGGGTTTGATCTGGCCCTGCATCCGGAAGGTGCCATCGTCCGTGACCACATATCCCGGGATGTACTCGCCTGGCCAGGTCCATGGGCAGATCATTGGTTCACCGAGACCCTCGGCGCTGCTGGCTTCACCCTGGAGATACCCAGCCGATTGCCCGATCCCTCCCTTGAAAGACTGACAGACCTGGGTAAGGCCATCGCCCTGGGACTCGCAAGGGAATACTCCGGCAGCGACAATTTGCCGCTCACCATGCTCATCAGCACCGATTCCCTGCCATAGCACTCCATTCCTGAATACCTGCCGTTCTATCGGGATCTTCATTATCTCCGGATCTTACAATGTTCTATTCCGGAAACGGTGCTTTCGAAAAACAACAGCATATCATAAAACCAAATCCGCCATCAGGCGGAACGACATCCCGCCTGCCTGTCCGTTGAAATGCGGATCGGAGGGCAGGAATGGCGGCTGCGTTGGCCTGAGTGGGGAATTCCTGTCTGTCTGCCGAAGGCATTTCCGGCTGCGGTTCGATGTGGAGCTGAGCTGCAGCCGCCAGGGCACTTAACACAACGATCTGGCAGGGTAAGCGCGCTCATGCAGCCATACGTTGAATGACTGTACCGGGGTATCGGGCAGCGACTTGTCCGGCCCGTACAACCGGACACCGGAAGGGTTCCCCTCTGACCACCTGAGCACTATCGGGAATGGGGTACCTGATCCTCATTTTGCCATGTATCTGCAGGAGTATCAGGAGTCATCAGGGTATTGAACCGATATCATATCCTCCAATACACCCCTGCAAACCGGCCAGGGTTACAGTGCCTGGATCCGTTTCGATGCTTCTGCATCGCCGGATTTCGACGGCAGGTTTGATGCTTATAAGCTCTTTACCCGATCGACTGAAGGAGTTCCCCAGATATATGCGCTGGCCGGACGGGAACTGCTTTCCATCTGTGTGCTGCCCAAGACAAGACAGACTGCCTCCCGTTGGGCTTCAAATCCGGGTCGCAGGGAACCTATAGCATAGAACTCTTGAAGTCGAAGGGCTATAGTATGGTTTTTCTCGAAGACAAGGCTACGGGAAGGATGCATGACCTTTTGAAAAACGGTTATGCCTTCAAGATATTCCAGTCCGTGAGGATGATCGCTTTTTGCTTCATCTCCAATCGGACATGGAGACGGGTCAAACGGTGGAGGTTTTCTTCTCAGGAGGATTTGTTCATGTAATATCAACTGGTTCTTCCCCGGGTTATATGGAAATATCCGACCTTACAGGCCGGTGGCTGACGACAGCTTCACTCCCTCCCGGCATCAGTCTGATCGGGACGGACTATCCACAAGTCATTTATTTCCTAAGGGTCGAAACCTCAGGTGACATCGTCACACGAAAGTTGTGGTTGGATTAATAGAATCCTTGATAAGGCACTGCTTGATCAGGAGCAACTCTTTCATTGGCATGTCCGGCACCCAACTCTTGCAACTACTCATCGGAATGCATACCCCTTCCGGATAGCTCGTATTGATCACTACAGGAAGGTAAAAACAATGCATTTATTTAAAAATGGGAAGAAATTTGAATTTATCCATGTCATTTTCCAGGACCTTCCCGATCTCCCTGTGCATTTTTTAAACGAGCATTTTTGTTATCGGTATTGTTGATCTGATCGGTACAAAAGGTATGGATTTCCTGGATCAGCTCCTTTGCCCCCGCTATCACTCCATCTGTGAGTTATTGGTTATCGGGCCGGGTCATGAGTCCGGGCTAATCCGGAAATTGGATAAATTTACATCTTGTTGTAAGGGTGTACCCATTCAGATGTGTATAAGCATATGAACAAATCACAAAACAGGATAGCCATGAATAGTTTACAGATTTTCAGAGTGTTCTTGATGATCAGCCTGGTTGCATCCCTGATTTCGGGTTGCAAAAAGGATGAAAAGGAAGAACTGGAAGAGGCAGTGGAGAGCATCCAGTCGGCCGAGGACAATGCCATGGTGGAGACAGAGTTCTCCGCTCTTTTTGATTTTGCGGGTGATGTGGCCGAAATGGGCGGCGCTGCGAAAAGCAGCCCATCCATGACAGAGGTTGAATACACGGTCCTGCCCAGCGGGGCCCTGGTGGTCTTTACCGACAGCCTGTGGAACGACGGGGACGGCCTCGAGTTCTACATCGATTTTGGGGAGCTGGGCAACACGCCGCCCAGGGGATTGCTCTGCAAGGACGGCAGGTACCGGGCAGGACGTGTCGATGCCACCCTTTCGGATCATTTTTACAATACCGGTTCAGTGCTCACGATCACCGTCCCTTTGGCGAACAATTACTACGTGGGTGACGGCACCAACATGGCACATGTATCCGGAACCAAGACCGTCACCCGGACCGATGACAGCACCTTTCATGTAGTAGTGACAGGTGCTCAGGCCACGGGCCAGTCGGGTACCATCCTCTGGTCTGCCGACCGGTATACCTCGCGCACCTACGATGCAGGGCCCGGCATCTGGGGCGATGAGTTCACGTTCTGGGGAACGGCCGAAGGCACCAACATCAACGGCGTCGGTTTTACCGCTACAGTCATTGAGTCCGATCCGCTGATCAAGAAGCTGCAGCTCGGCTGCGCCACCACTTTCGTCGCCGGCGTGGTGACCATCCAGAACAACAACGGCGGCACCCTCATCCTCGACTATGACCCCTATAATGATCAGGCTTGCGACAAGGTCGCACAGGTGACCGTCAACGGGGTAAGCCGGATATTTATGGTCAGGTAAGCGGATTGCCACGAAATTTTCAACAGCCGGGGGTAAATGTTCCCGGCTGTTTTTTTGTTGATCACCCCTGAATAATACGATACGCCAGACTTGGTTCTTCTGGCCGGGCATTTATTCTTCATTGTCCCCATTTCCGGATGCATTTTCAGGGGGTGTCTTTTACAGGGATGCAGTTGAACTGTTATTTTTTAATCCTCACGTAGATATGTTTGATGTGGGGCTTGTCGGTTTCCCGTTCGTCCACTTCAAAGTATTCACCCAGGGACTTGATCAGCGGTGTGAGTTTGAAGAAACCGAAGTTCCGGGGATCGAAATCGGGTTTCTTTTTGATGATCAGGGACCCCACTTCCGCGAGGAAGGCCCAGCCGTTGTCATCGGCCAGGTCGTCAATGGTGTTTTTGAGCAGCCGGATAAAACCTTTGTCGATGGTTTCGATCCGGGAGGACTGGACTGTGGCAGGGATGGTTTTAGCGGCAGGCTCAGTCTTGGATGCTTCCTTGGCCCCGATGATCTCAATGTAGATGAATTTGTCGCAGGCGACAATGAACGGTTTGGGTGTTTTTTTCTCCCCGATGCCGATGACCAGCATTCCCGATTCCCTCAGTCGTGTGGCCAGCCGGGTGAAGTCGCTGTCGCTTGAGACCAGGCAGAATCCCTCCACTTTCTGGCTGTGCAGGATGTCCATCGCATCGATGATCATGGCGGAATCTGTCGCGTTTTTTCCAGTGGTATAGCTGTATTGCTGGATCGGGGTGATGGCATGTTCCAGAAGGGCCGGTTTCCAGCCGGAGGAAGTGCGCTTCGTCCAGTCGCCGTAAATCCGTTTGATGGTGGGAACGCCCAGCTTGGCGATCTCGTCGAGCATCTCCTTGATATGGGTATGCGGAATATTATCCGCATCGATGAGCACGGCCAGCTTCAGATCGGTTTGTTCACTCATGGTATTGATATTTTCGGATTGAGCCTCACCGCCAGTCTTCCTTGTTCATTCCAGACCGGCCTGTTCCTGTCAAAAGTAGGTCTTTTCGGGAAAGGCGGTATTGTCCCGGGAAAAGGTACCGCACACGGTATTTCCCGGCAGGCATACCAGAAAGAGACATATCGGTGTTCCTGAACAGGCCTTTTACCATGTCAATCTCTCATCGGAATGGCCGAACTGCAGGGCGATCAGAGAACCTGGCCGGGTGTGGTGCGGAACAGTTAACCCTTGAATCCCCGGAGCGGTATTTTAATACCATCCAGAGAAAGCGTTCATTCACATGGCCATGTATCGGAATGCCTCGTACACCAGAAAAACCGGCCAGATAATGGCTTTCAGGAAACCGAGCACACCCATCCAGAAGCCGGTGGCTGTGGAAATGAAATAGATCGCGGCGCCGATCAGGCCCATGCCGTAAACTGCTCCGGAAGTTGCATTGCATTTTTGAATACCTTCTTTCATGGCGTTTTGCTTTTGTCTGTCAAAGAATTTGATTATGATTGAAAAATTTCCCTATAAAGGCTTTCAACATCTTCCACTTCTTCATCCGTCAGCATTTCAAAGTCGTTTCCTTTGGCTCTTTTGGATAATTTCCAATCACCCTGTTCCAGAAACCGGGCCAGCATGGCTATCATCTTATCCGGCATGTCGTAGGTTTGTTCGATCCTGTATTTGAACTCGTCGAACTTAAGCAGATAATCTATACTGACGGAAATCAGGTTTGCAAATTTTAACTGTCTGATTTCGTCAGTTTTAAAATTCAGACATTTATCGTCTGAAATATGCTGATCTGTAAGATTTTGCTTTTGCCTGTCTGCC
>JAFGHD010000106.1 GCA_016939365.1 Bacteroidales bacterium
ATAGATGTAACTGCCGGCATGCCTGACAGCACGTGAGTATCCCTCGGTATCCAGGGCTCCTATTTCAACGGGTGCAACAGGATCTGATATGTTGAGGATGCGCAATCCCGCGCTTCAGTCAGCTAGGTAAAGTAAATTGCCGCTGACTGCAATGCCCATTGCGCTTCCCGGGGTGTTATATGAGCCAACTAGCTGTGGAATAGATAGCTCGGATATGTCAATGATATGTATGCCTTCCGCTCCATCCGCCACACAGGCAAAGATCCCGAATACCTTTACCATTGTTGCATAGCCTGGTGTGTCAATAAATCCTGTTTCTGCAGGATGAGCGGGGTCGTTGACATCAATTATCCTCAATCCGGCATAGCCATCTGCAATGAATGCATGTCCGTTTTCAAAATCAACACCCAGCGCCAGATCTGGTGTTTCTAGGTATCCCGCTTCCATTGGCGAAGAGAGATTGCTCAAATCGACTATGCAAAGCCCCGAAGAGTAGCAGGCAAGGTATGCATAATTACCTGAGACGGTTGCACCCCGGACAACCCCCTTCAGCAATAATTCCCCCTTTAGTATTGGATTTGAGGGGTTGGAGTTATCAATGACCAGGAACATACAACCACTGCCCAAGAATGCATAATTCCCGTTTTGCGCTACAGTATAACAGGTTCCATATCCCCAGTGTCCGGTAAGGGAGGTATTTGAATTCTGGGAATAGGTGAAAAGGGGGATGAATAAAACAAATACCAGAAAGAGTGTTGAGTTTTCATATGTCGGAGGTTAGCAATGATCAAGGATAGTTAAAGTTTTGACGTCAATATCCCTTCCCGCTCCTGACAGTTTTACAGAATTCGATTCTTCATATGCTGAACCTGCGCAGGCTTATGTTTGTCAGGCAAATAAAACCGGTTCAGAAAGTGCCTGTATTCCTCATGAAAATCCGTCAGGAGGTATCGTCGGGGGTTATATTCAGTGAAAATTTTCAACCGGTTCCTTCGGTCAGCACCATCCGGGTGCGGGCGGTGGCATGACGCAGTGTCCTGGCCTGACGGTATTCCTCTGAATTCAACCATGCCCTTGCCCTTTCCGCCGTCGGGAACTGAAGGATGACCAGCCGCGTGGGCGACCAGTCCCCTTCAAGTGTTTCGGTAGTACCACCCCGGGCAATATACCTCCCGCCATATATGGCGAGACTGGGAGGCGCCATCTTTTTGTAATCCTCATATCGCAAAGGATCGAGCACTTCAATGTCCACTACCACATATGCCGGGTAAGACCCGGAAGCATGGTCCGTCGTATTCATGGTCCTGGCTTTTGTTTAAACTGCTGATGCTGAAATAGTATCTGATTGGCGGTGTAAATGTACCGATTCGGTAACTAATGGCAATTGGAAAGGAGCCGTTCCCGTTGTGATCCGCCAGTATCAGGCGAATCTGGCCGGTTTGATTATCTTTGAATAAAAGACCATTCCCATGAAAAGGAGAGCATATTATCTCACGGTTATGTTATCCATCGCTCTGTGCGGCCATTCCCAGTGGGTGGCAGATCCCATGAGCAACAGCACCATCCATTCAGGCTCCGGTGATCAGGCGCTGCCCAGGGCGGTCACCGGTCAGCAGGGTGCTTCCTTCGTTTCCTGGTTCTCCAATGAGAACGGAAATTACAATGTCAGGCTTCAACTGTTTGATGTTTACGGCGTTAAACAGTGGCAGGAAGAAGGGTTGCTGGTCAGCAGCCATCCTTCCATGACCTGGCTGACCGACTGGGACCTTGCGGTAGATCAGGAAAATTGTGCTATCGTCGCCTTCCAGGATATCAGACAGGGAAACAACAACATCTACGCCTACCGGATTTCCGCTTCCGGGGAATTCCTTTGGGGTGCCGACGGTCTGGAGTTGTCGAACAATGCTGACTTTGAACCTTCTCCCCGTGTGGCTGTTCTGGGAAGCGGCAATATTGTGGTGGCCTGGCAAAGGGCTCCGGATGTGGGAGACAGTTATATTGTGATGCAGAAGATCACACCCATGGGCCAGCTTCTCTGGAGTGACGGGCTCATCGTTTCATCGTCCGGGGCGCATTACACCTGGCCGTTCCCTTATCCCTGCGAAGGGGATGATGTGCTGCTTTTCTGGCATGAGGACACCGGCGTTCCCTGGAGCCCGGGAAGAAACCTCCACGTCATGAGGTATGATCCCTCTGGGTCTCCTGCATGGGCCAACCCGGTAACGGTCTATTCCGCTTCCATGGCGCCGATGATACCAGGGCTGGATCTGGAAAGTGACGGCGATCAGGGTGTTTTTGCCGCATGGTATGCTATTCCCAGTTCCAATAAGTTCAGTTCATATGTGCAGCATATCGGTTTCGACGGCACTGTCCATTTCAGCCCCGGAGGCGTTGAGGTGTCAACCAATGCAGGACATAACCAGATGGTTCCGGCACTGGCTTTCCTGCAACAGACCCAGGAAGTTGCCGTATTCTGGAGCGAACAGGACCTGAACCAGTCGCAGCGCGGGCTTTATGGCCAGAAGCTGTCGCTGACAGGCCAAAGGCTTTGGGGTGACCAGGGAATAAATCTTTATAACCTCTCCTATAATGAAGTGAATTCGATCAGGGCATCAGGATCCGGCATCGGTGCAGCCGTGTTCTGCCATTACCATGATTTCGGAAATGTCATTGACAGCAAGGTGGTGGCCATGCTCATCAATGCGGACGGCCAATATGTCTGGACAGAAGAAAAGATCATCATGTCGGGGGTTCAGAGCGAGAAGCTTCATGCCGTCAACACCGCCTTTTCCGATGACCAGTGGATCTGCGTCTGGGAGGACCGCCGGGACGGGGACGGCGACATCTATGGCCAGAACATCCGTTCCGAAGGCTCATTGGGCCACCTGCCCGGGGATGTGGAAGTATCCCCTGACACCGTCTTCTTTGATTATGTCCTGGTGGCACCCCAACAGTTCAGGATACTGAATACCTCACCGGTTCCGGTGACCATAAACCACATTGATGGAGAAGGGGTATACTGGTACATCGATGTTGTGCCACCCCTTCCCTTGGACCTGCCTGCCGGGGATTCGCTGATCCTGGATATCTATCCCAATATTCCCACCATATCTGGCGCTTCAGAAGGTTATATTTTTGAAGTCATGAACGTGATCACTTCCGATACCCATTCGGTGGTCGTGGCTATTGATGAACAGCTGCTTGTAGGGATGGGCCGGTACGGCTGTCACGATCCTTTTATCAGGTTGATGACCAATCCCGCACATGAAAGGGCGCTGTTCCGTATCAGCCCGGACCCTTTCAGCGGTACTTTCCTGAGGATATACTCTCTTACGGGAAAACAGGTCTGGTCCTTTAAATGCCCTCCGGCACAGGATCGGATTCGATCGGCGGATTGGTCCGGAACGGATCATTCAGGGAGTGTCTTACCTCCGGGGACATATTTATTCAATGCAGTTCAGGGAGGCAGGCAGGCCGGGGGCAGGCTGATCCTGCTGAGATAGCAGCAACTCCGGTTGCCGGACAAAATTCTCACGTCCCTGAACCCTTTCATTTCAGGGATTGTCATCACAATGAAATACCATATGACGATGACTGAGGGCAGCGGGTTTGCCTGCCGGATCAAGTTTCCGGACTTTCATTAAATTTGCTGGAAACAAAAGAGTTTTAAGATGCGAGTCTTTTTTCTGATTCTGTTGCTTTACCTTTTCACAGGCCTTTCTGCCCAGCACAGGAACCTCTCCTATATCGAGAGTTCCTCCGGCCTGGGGAATCCACAGTGGGATGGAGGTATGACTGAACTGGAGTTTGCCGATATCAATGCCGACGGCCATAACGATATCATCACCATTGGCGATCACGGTTCACCCGGTATCAACAGCTCGGAGCATGGCATCATGGTTTACTTCGGGGATGGTGCAGGTAACTGGACGGTTCAGATGACCGGCGATTTCGGTTACGGAGGCATTGCTGCCGGCGATGTGAACAATGACGGACATATGGATGTGGGCTACGGCATGCATCATGACTATTCTTCCACCGACCTGGGCGATCAGCTCATCGAGGTGGCGCTGGGCGACGGAACCGGCACCAGCTGGATCCCCTGGGACGACGGGCTGGCTACCAACGGTGAGGACTGGGGCATGTTTGGCACCGACTTCGCCGATATTGACAACGACGGCGACCTGGATCTGGGAAGCGTCTCCTTCGGATGCTGCGCTGGCGTGCATGTCTACCTGAACCTGATGAACGGTTCGTGGGTGCAGTCCTTTGGCCTTCTCAACGGAAACTCTACCGAACGTTTTGTCTTCGGCGACATCAACAATGACAGCCATACCGATTTCATCGTAGGTCATTCCTTCGGTGCGGTCTATTTCGGGGATGGCACCGGCAGCTTCATCCCCGCTGGCGGGAACCTCCCCGGTGTGGGATCGGTTGGCTATTTCGGGCCCTCGCTGGGCGATATCGACAATGACGGCGACAAGGACCTTGCCTTCATCACCACCACAGGGCTTCAGGTGTGGGGATGGGACCAGGACCAGGGCCTTTGGATTGATCTCTCGGGGAATCTGCCCGCAGGCAACAACTACGAAGAGACCCAGCTTTACGATATGAATGCCGATGGTCATACGGACCTGGCGGCTTACGGAAACGGTACTTTCACCCTCTGGCTCGGCGATGGAACGGGGAACTGGACCCAGGATGCCCAGTTCACTACCACCGGCATTTCTGACTGCAAGGCCTTCAGAGTGGGCGGGGATGTTGATCACAACGGTTATCCGGATATCATCATGGTGGCGGAGGGAGGATCATGGCCCAGCTACCAGAACCACCTCAAGTGTTACCGGGAAAGTTCCGTGCCCCAGAACCTCTCTGTTCATCCCATCCTCCCTCACGGGCATGAGGTGTTCCGGCAGGGCTCTGTTCAGTTCCTCGACTGGTTGTCCGCAGTGCCGGCCGGCACTGCCACCCAAGCCCGGCTGCAGTTCTCCGCTACAGGACTGTCAGGCACCTGGCTGAACATTGCCGACAGCATCCCCAACAACGGTAGGTTCCAGTGGACCGTACCCATGGTGTTCTCTGACAGCTGTTACATCAAATACACCATCTTTTCAACCTCTTCCGAAGTCTCCGCCCTCACAGGCCCATTCTCCGTAACGGGTGAGAATATCCTGCAGGCGGAGTTTTCAGGTGATCCGACCCTGGGAGCGGCCCCCCTGCAGGTCAGCTTCACCGACCTATCCACCGGGATGATCACGGAATGGGAATGGGACTTCGACCATGACGGCACTATCGACTCCCAGGAACAGAATCCTGTCTGGGTTTATGACGACCCAGGCATTTACTCGGTATGGCTCAGGATCAGCGACGGTTCCCAGGCCGACACCATGGACAAGATGGATTATATCCTCGTGGCACCCCAGGCAGTTGCCGCATTTACTGCCGATCCGCAATCCGGAACGGTTCCGCTGGAAGTTCAGTTCACCGACCTGTCCACAGGAGGCATCATCGGCTGGTGGGCATGGGATTTCGAGAATGACGGCATTACCGATTCCTGGGAGCAGCATCCCATCCATACCTACACCGAACCGGGCCTGTATAGTGTCAAGCTGACAGTCACCAATGGAGTTTCAACGGATTCAATTATCAAGACCGGCTATATCAATGCCTTGCTGAGCCTGACGGAAGAAAGATCCGCAAGCGGTAGATTGTCAATTTATCCGAATCCCTTTGGGGAAAAAGTTCGGATAAACCTGGAGACAGACCGGCCCGGTCCTTTCACCTGCCATATTTATGACATCCTGGGAAGCAGTATCGCTATTCCCACTGCTGTTGTCAACACGGGGACATACCAATGGGACTGGGATGGCAGCCGGCAGGAGGGAGGACGTGTCCACCCGGGCATTTATCATTTGGTCATTACAGGAAGGGAGGGATTCAGGATGATCAGGAAACTGATCTTTACCGGATTCTGACCGGGGGTCTCCTTTACCTGATCCGTTTCGCAGATTTTTATTTGTTTTGGTAACTTCAACTCCGTTTTATGCAAACCACGGAGCCAGATCACCGGTCATGCACCCATGCCTTCATGATGCTGCTGGTCATGTTGTGTGTGAACGCATCAGGCCAGCAGGGTGAACGGGTCAGGTTGTCGGTCCGGGACAGTATCCTGATGTCTCATATTCCCGTCATCGACGTACCACTGCATTATCTGGGAGGGAGTGGTCCCCCTCTGCCTCCGGAACTCAACAATGCGGAGTTGCCCTGGTTCCCGCCCATCTTCGCCCAGGATGGATGGTCATGCGGACAGGCATCCGGAGTGGGCTACAATTTCACCTATGAGATCAATGCATCCAGGGAAACGCCCGCCGATACCTCCCTTCACTGGTACTCCCCGCATTATACATGGAATTTTTACAATGAGGGCGA
Source organism: Bacteroidales bacterium (assembly GCA_016939365.1). Classification (GTDB taxonomy): domain Bacteria; phylum Bacteroidota; class Bacteroidia; order Bacteroidales; family JAFGHD01; genus JAFGHD01. The sequence goes on from JAFGHD010000106.1 coordinate 6,430, forward strand.
GTTTGATTTAGGGGTGAGCTATTACCACAGCTTCGATGTGATCCGGTGGAACGGCCATCCGTCGGTATCCGATTTCGGGGCGGGGATCAGTCATCTTAGCTGGCTGGACGGTTACATGGGATACCTGAGGGGCATGCATAACCGGATCAGGGGGGTATATGCCATCCCGGTGGGAACGCCACTGGGACTGAACATACTCAAATACTGGCTTTTGGATCACCTGGGCGGATCTGCAGCAGGGGGTGTCGCCAGCTTCTATTCCGAGATCGAGAATGTCACACTTCTGACGGACAGCACCCCGGAAGGCGGCAGTAACGTGGTCACCCGGTGGAGCCCATATAACGGTCATGCCATGACCATCGTCGGATACAATGACTCCATCAGATACGACTACAATGAGGATGGACTCTTTACCAACCATCTGGATATCAATGGAGACGGCCAGACCGATATGCGCGACTGGGAGATCGGCGGTTTGCTCTTTGCCAACAGTTACGGAAATACCTGGGCCGACAGCGGATTCTGTTACATGATGTACAAAACCCTGGCTGAAGACAAGCCCCATGGCGGCATCTGGAACAGGTCCGTGCATGTCCTTGAAGTGGATGAAGATTACCGTCCGATGATCGCCTTCAAGGTCACCCTGACCCATTCGGCGAGGAACCTCATCCGGATCAGGGCCGGCATCTCCGGGGATACATCCATCCTCAGGCCTGAATACACCATGGACTTTCCGGTCTTCGATTTCCAGGGGGGCGATCATTACATGACCGGTACGGATACCTCACTATTATCGCAGACCCTGGAGCTGGGGCTTGATGTGACCCCGCTGCTCGGTCATGCCCTGCCGGGTACCCCCGCACGGTTCTTCCTGATGGTCGACGAGCGGGATCCCAGCAACAGCTCCTCCGGCATCCTCAATGCTTTTACCCTGATGGATTATACAGCGACGGCGGATTCAGTGATCTGCAGCGGCCTCCCGGTAAATCTGGCAGAGAACCTGACAACTGCCCTGTCGGTGGTGCATACCGCCAGTCATGAAAAGGTGACGATACTGGATGAAGAGATACCTCCCTTTGTGCCAGGCGAACCCTACATCCACCAGTTCACTGGATCCGGCGGCTCCCCGCCATACACCTGGAGCCTGACGAAGAAATACCGGGAAACCCATTTCCTGGATAATTATCCCCAGATCAACGGTGAGCAGGTTTTTGCCGCAACAGTTGAGGAAGGCATGGTCACCCTCGCACTCCCCTTTTCCTTTCCGTTTTATGGCATCCGGCATGATTCCGTTACACTTCACTCGGATGGTTTTCTCATTTTCAGGAGGATGAGCTATCCGCTTCCTTACCAGATGGATGATGATATTCTTATGTCCATAGAACCGGCCATTGCTCCATTCCTGAGTCAGGATATGCAGGCGGTTTACGGGTACGGAGACGGTATCTGGTATGAAGGTGATGCCTCACAGGCCGCTTTCAGGTGGAAGATGACCCTGGAGGAGGATACCGGCCCCGAACAGGTCGATTTTACCCTCATCCTTGAGTCTGACGGAGGAATCCGCATGCATTACAACCAGGAATTTACGGTTGCGCAGGAAGGCATTGCAGGGATTTCCGCCGGGGACGGCCGGAATAGGCAGACGGGCGAGATACCCTGGGAGTGGAAACCGCTGCCGGGCTTCACCGTGCAGTTCATCCCGGACGACTTCCCCGTATCGGCATCAATCGATGAGAATGGCATACTTACCGCTTATACGGAAGACGAATACCGGATCAGCAGGATCAGTGTCACCGCATCCGACAGGTACCGGGTACCTGAAGAAAAGAACTTCCAGTGGTCTTCCGGCATCAGATACCGCTTCGATGTTCATTCCGGTGATGATCACATCATCGAATATGGTGAAACAGTCACCGTCGACCTGCATATCAGCAACACAGGATCGCAGATTCTTGACCTGGATACCTTCCTGATCCATACGGAGGACACCTATGTGGATGTCCCGGATGGTCATGAGCTTCTTACAGGCCTGATGCCCGGAGAGGAAAAGACCTTCGAAGGGGCTTTCGAATTCGATGTTTCACCGCAGGTTCCTGATCGGTATGACCTGCGGTTGGAGTGCTCAGTCATCGGTGAGACGGGGACATGGCAGGGCTCTTGGACTAACTCCGTTTACAGTCCCGTCTTTGGACTGGATGCCGTCCAGGTGGAGGATGGAAACAACCACCATCTCGATCCCGGAGAGCAGGCAGTGATGAAGCTGAAGATACGTAACGAGGGCGGTGCTGATGCGGAAGATGTGGAGTGCACCCTGACACCGGGATCCGGGTTCATCACAGTGGGAGGAAATCCCGTGGCATCAGGACTCCTGGAGAGTGGACAATCCTTAAGTATTGGATTTCCCATCGGTGTCTCACCGTCGGCGCCGGGTGATCATGTGGTGTTCACCCTGAAGATCACCTCTGCCCCCGGAATTACGGAAGAACTGACCTTCGATATGCTGGTGGGCAGGATACCTGTGGCAATAGTGGACTTTGACCCTGCAAAACGATCCGGGCCCGTCATGGACTCCCTGTTCACTGTTCTGGATATTCCCCACCGTTACAGCACGAACATCCCGGACCATCCGGAAGACTATATGTCCCTATTCGTATGCCTGGGAAGGAAATTTGAGCAATATATCCTCAGCGGATTTCAGGGAGATGCCCTGAAGGCTTACCTTCAGCTGGGAGGCAATCTCTATATGGAAGGGGGGCTGACCTGGTATGAAGATCCGCAGACTGCCGTACACCCGATGTTCCACGCTGAGCCGGTCTACATCAACTGGCACCAGTACGATACCGTCAGGGGCCACCCCGGCTCCTGGGCATCAGACCTGAAATACATCTTCCGGGGAGAAATGCCCTACTATAACTATTTCCTTTCAGCAGGTGAAAACGCTTATCACATACTTTATGCCGACTCCCTCACGCGTGGCTGTGTAACGGCATACAGCGGAGAGGGCTACCGTACCCTGGCATCAACGGTCGATTTTTCCGGACTGGTGAACGACACCTGTCCGGCCATGTCGGACACCCTCCTGATGCGTTACCTGAAGTTCTTCGGCTATGTGCCGGTTCATCTTCAGGTGGATGAAATTTCCATTCCGCCTGAAGAGCCGCTATGCAATGCCTATCCCAATCCTGCATCAGGTCATGTATCTTTCGAGGTATGGGTCCCAGGGCCAACCTCCCTGCAGATCAGTATTTTCGGTCACGAAGGCAGGCTGATCCGGCAGGTGGCTGAAAGTACTGTCACCTCCAGGGGAGCATCGCGTTTCACCTGGGACGGACGCAGCAATTCCGGATCAGTCGTGCCGCCCGGTCTGTATATCGCCGTCATCAGAACGGCAGGCTGGAACCATGCTGAAAAGATCATCATCCGGTAACCGGCATCCTTATTATCTGTGGCGACCGGTCTTATAATGCCCGTAAAATCATTATTTTTCCATAGAAATGGTTACCTTTGGGCCCTTTTTAACATCAGTCCGGAAGATAAACGAAACAATTTACTTCTGACTAAACCAAATTCACCTGTAAGGTGTCTTATCTTCATAAATGAATATGATGAAAATCAAGAAAAATGTCGCCATCAGCGAATCGGGTTACCTGTTCAATCCGGGCACCGGCGAATCCTTCTCGGTGAATCCGATTGGGGTGGGTATCATACAGATGCTCAGGGAGGGAAAGAGCGAGGATGAGATCCGTTCGGAAATGCTTTCGCAATATGATATTGACGCTGACACCATGGAAAAGGATCTGCAGGATTTCATCGGATTTCTGAAACAATACGCGCTGATCGACAACAACGATGAAAAGAAGGTATAACATTGCGGTCACGGGGCTGAACGCCATTGACAGTCCCGGCCCCGGGATTGCCGTGATCCGGGCGCTCCGTGAAGCGGCCTCTTTTGATGTGAAGGTCATCGGGCTGGCATATGAGTCGCTGGAGCCGGGTATATACATGCATGACCTGATCCACAGAACCTATCATATTCCTTATCCTTCGGCCGGAGTGGCACACCTTTTCGAGCGCCTGAGTTATATTCATTCTGTTGAGAATCTGGATATGATCATCCCCAACTTCGATGCGGAGCTATTCCCGTTCATCAAGATGGCATCGCGCCTGGCGGAGGCAGGGATACGCACCTTCCTGCCCACCCTGGAGCAGTTCGAGGAGCGTCAGAAAACCCGGCTTCCGGAGTTCGCACGCAAGTACTCAATAGATGTCCCCCACAGCAAGGCCCTCTATTCTGCGTCGGAGCTCCCGGACATCACATCGGAGTTCTCATATCCCATGGTGGTGAAGGGCAAATACTACGATGCCTATATTGCCCACAATCCGGAGCAGACGTATGCCTACTTTACCAAAATCAGCGCCAAATGGGGATTGCCGGTCATCATTCAGCAGTATGTCCAGGGTACGGAATACAATGTGACCGGATTGGGTGACGGCAAGGGTCGGGCCATCTCGATCGTGCCCATGCGGAAGCAGTATATCACTGACAAGGGTAAGGCATGGGGCGGCATATCCATCGATGATGAGGAGCTGTTCAGCATGACACGGCGTTTTATCAGCGCCACCCGCTGGCGCGGGGGATTCGAACTGGAGCTTATGAAAGACTCCTCGGGTAAGTTCCAGCTCATGGAGATTAATCCCAGGATGCCTGCATGGATATACCTCTCCGTCGGTGCAGGGCAGAATATCCCTGAAGCTTTGGTCAGACTCGCTATGGGTGAAGAAGTCCAACCCTATGAGCATTTCGAGGTGGGAAAGATGTTTATCAGGTATTCATGGGATATGATCGTGGATGTCGGGGAATACCATCAGATATCCACCACCGGTGAATTGTAGGATTTTGATTGCAGATTAAATGGACAACTATGAAAGTAAAGCAAAAGATGAGGTATGAGCGTCCGATCATCCGGAAGCTGGAAACCAATATGCCCAACAAATACGGTTTGCGGACGGAATACATGCCCATGACCCAGATCGACGGTGTGCCGGTCAAGGATCTGATCAATGAATTCGGTTCACCGCTTTTCGTCCTCTCTGAGGGTACCATCAGGAAAACCTTTAGGGAAGCGCGCAAGGCATTCAGCACACGCTATCCCAGGGTGCAGTTCGCCTGGTCATACAAAACCAACTATCTCAATGCCGTCTGCAATATTTTCCATCAGGAAGGCTCCTGGGCTGAAGTAGTTTCGGGCTTTGAATATCAGAAAGCATTGCATAACGGGGTTCCGGGCAACAAGATCATCTTCAACGGGCCGGACAAGACCGTGGATGACCTCACCATGTCCATCCACAATGAGTCCCTGATCCATATAGACCATCTGGATGAGTTGTACACGATCATCAACCTTGCCGAGAAGATAAAGCCCAGGCCCCGGGTTGCCATTCGGGTCAATATGGATACGGGTATATATCCGATGTGGGATCGTTTCGGGTTCAATTATGAGAACGGCCAGGCGTGGGATGCGCTGAACAAGATCATGCGCAATCCGAAGCTCGACCTGGTCGGACTCCATTGCCATATCGGCACTTTCATGCTGGCGCCTTACGCTTATGCCACAGCCGCGGCCAAGCTGATTGACCTGGCCCTGGGGGTGAAGCAGAAGTTCAGCCACGATGTGAAATACATTGACCTGGGTGGTGGATTCGCTTCGGGGAACACGCTGAAAGGCTCCTATCTGCCCGGCCCCGACACCAATCCCACCTTTGACGATTTTGCAGAAGCCATATCCTCTACGCTGATATCCAGTAATTTTGAATCGGGTGACCTGCCTACACTCATCCTTGAAACGGGAAGGGCCCTGGTGGATGAAGCAGGCTTCCTCCTGGGGACTGTGATCGCAAATAAGAGATCATCAACGGGAAAGAGGACCACAATCATCGATATCGGTGTGAATCTGCTCTTCACCTCTTTCTGGTATGATCACAAGATCACCCCGGCACAACCCTTTACCCATTATTCAGAGGACACAACGCTCTATGGCCCGCTGTGCATGAACATCGATGTGGTCAGGGAAAGTGCCAGCCTGCCCTTGCTCAACAAGGGCGATCATTTTGTCATACACAACGTGGGTGCGTACAATATGTCCCAGTGGATGCAGTTCATTACCCTGAGACCCAAGGTGGTCATGATCGATCCGGAGGGCAAGCCCCATGTGATCCGCGAGAGCGAAACCCTCGACCTGATCAACAGCATGGAACGGGTGCCGGACCACCTGAAAAAAAGCAGTTTCTGATTTCCAGTTACATTATCCGGCAGATATTACCTCCTGATGATGATGTTCGATGAGATTATAAATGACCATACGTCAGGATCATTGGCGATTGCCTCATTCTGCGTCCGGCATGAGAAACCGCTGTACGTCGTTGCCGATACCCGTAAGATTGCCAGCAGGCAATGGCTGGGTGAATCCGCAACCGCATCCCTCCTCGGGGAGAAGGCCCAAGACCCCGAAGAGAACATGAGCAGACTGACCCGGAATATCACGCCTCTCAATTTCTGTTTTGAGACGATACCGGTCACCCTTGTCACGCGTTTCTTTACTGGCCAGGGAGCTGTCAGCCCCGATGAGGTGGCCGGACTCAGCGCTTTTAGCCAGATGGGAATGGATTAAGCGTCTTTCGTAAGGACGGAAAACAGTAAACTGCACTAAAAGGCCCATGGAGATGATGATGCAGATGAATATAAGTAAAAGAAAGCCATGATCCAGGGTGTTCACAGGATACCGGTGAAAGAGCAGATCCGTTCGCTGTGCGGGGGCATTCTGAACAGCTACAGCCAGGTGTTTTTCTCGAACAATCGTATTTTCGCCCTGATCCTGCTGGTAGTGACTTTTTTTGATTTCAATACCGGCCTGGCCGGATTGCTGGCGGTTCTTACTGCAAATGGAACAGCGTACATCACCGGTTTCAACAGGGCCAATATCCGTGCGGGATATTACGGGTTCAACTCCCTTCTGGTGGGTCTGGGGCTGGGAGTATATTACAGTCCTGGTTTGGGATTTTACCTGGTATTGCTGTTTGCCTCCGTCTTTACCCTGTTTGTAACAGTGATGCTTGAAGGCGTTGTGGGGAAGTATGGCCTTCCCTATCTCAGCCTTTCTTTCCTGGCGGGGCTCTGGACGGTCTCCCTCGCGGCACGGGAATTCACGGCACTTGAAATGAGCGAGCAGGGCATCTTCATCGCCAATGAGATGTACACACTGGGAGGCAGGTACCTGGCCTGGCTTTACAACTGGTTCTCGGAGCTGGATTTACCTGAGCCCGTTGTTACCTATTTCAGGTCATTGGGCGCCATCTTTTTCCAGTATCACATGTTCCCGGGAATACTCATCGCCCTGGGGATATTGATCTACTCAAGGATTGCGTTCTTTCTCTCCCTTCTCGGATTCTTTTCCGCATACCTGTTCTACGAGGTCGTCGGCGGGGACATCCGGGAACTCAGCTACAGCTACATCGGATTCAACTTTATCCTTACCGCCATTGCCATCGGCGGCTTCTTCCTGATCCCCTCATCCTATTCATACCTGTCATCCGTCCTCCTTACGCCCCTCATCTCCATCATCATCATCAGTTCGATGATCTTCCTCGGACATTTCCAGCTATCCACCTATTCGCTTCCATTCAACGTGGTGGTGCTGATGTTTCTCTATATCCTGAAATTCAGGGAACGGCATTTCACCAGGCCTGAACCAGTGATTTACCAACAGTTCTCCCCCGAAAGGAATCTTTACGTCCAGCTGAGCAACCACGAGAGGTTCCGGCATTTCAGATACATTCCCCTTTCGCTTCCCTTCTGGGGAGAGTGGTCGGTCACGCAGGGACAGAATGATGAGATCACCCACCAGGGGGCATGGGCCCATGCCTGGGATTTCGAGATTCTGGATGAAAGCGGCTCCAGCTTCAAAGGCAGCGGAACCCTGAAGGGCGATTATTACTGTTATAACAAACCCGTGATCGCACCGGCGGATGGCTGGGTGGAAGAGATCATCGACGGCATCGAGGATAACGAGATCGGGGATATCAACATGGAGCATAACTGGGGCAACACCCTGGTCATTCGTCATGCAGAAAAGGTTTTCACACAGATCAGCCACCTGAAAAAAAATTCCTTCAGATGTGAAAGGGGTGATTTTGTCAAAATGGGAGACATACTGGCATATTGCGGAAACAGCGGACGTTCTCCTGTACCTCACTTACATTTCCAGGTTCAGGAAACTCCTTACACCGGATCGGTGACACTTGACTATCCTCTCGGGAACTACATCCTCCATCGTGACAACAGCTTTCAACTCATCACTTTCGGAAAGCCCGGGAAGGGAGAGGTGGTATCCAACATTCACCGGAACTCTTCGCTTTATCAGGCCTTCCACTTTATCCCGGGTCAGAGCATCATTCTGAATATCAGCACTGATGGGTCCTCTCAAAAGGGGAAAGTCACATGGGAGGTAGAAACGGATATTTTCAAGAATACTTCCCTGAAATGCCGGGAGACCGGTTCCAGGGCCTATTTCACGAACCAGGGGGGATTGCACCGGTTTACGCATTTCACGGGCGACCGCAAGTCGATGCTCTATTTTTTTTATCTGGGTGCCTATATGATGATACCCGGATTTTACAAAGGACTGCAGTTAACTGACACCTACCCGGTCTATATGATCCGGAAACCACTGTTGCTGTTCCTGCAGGATTTTATCGCGCCTTTTTACATCTTCCTGAAGTCGGAGTACAGGCTTGAGCATACCTCCATGGCAGATGATCTCAGGGACAGCAGGATACTTATGAGATCCTGCTCATGTGTCCGTTACGGCCCGGTGAGGTCGCGTGAAATAAACTTCGAAATAGATGTCCTGTCAAACCGGATTGAAAGGTTTGTCGTCAGGGAAGGAAACAAAACCATCGTTTTGTCATCGGAAAAGTGACCAATAATGCCGTTTACCAAACAATGCAGGTTTTTCTGTGAGCAAGGGGCGCTGTTAAAGTGGCTTTTCCCGGTTCTGTTTGCTTCACTCGCTGTGCTTTCAATCCATTCGCAGGAAAGCTCCGGTTCGTTCCCGGATGCGGACCGTGAGACCTACCGGCTCTACCAGGAGGAAAAGTGGGATTCGCTGGTCATTGTGGCTTCATCTGCACTCGGAGAGGGACTGGATTGGTTCTACCTGCGTATGAGACTCGCGTTTGCGCGGTATTACCTCGGTCAGTACCGTCAGGCTGCATATCAATTCAGGAAAGCACTCGAATTTAATGCTTCCGATCCGGCTGCACTGGAGCATCTTTACTATTCCTGCCTTTATACCAACTGTTTGTCCGAAGCGCAGGAAATATTATTCCGGATGCCCCCTTCCCTTCGCGATAAGGCCGGTGTAACATCGGTTGCTCTGAAACCCATGTTGCTGATCTCTTCCGTTTACGGTTTCAGCAATAATTTGAAAAACAACAGTGGTAAACGATTGCTGGATCATAACAGCTTCTTCGGAGAGCGGGATCTGAATGGTGATTTCAGCCAGTCGTACGCCCTCATGGTATTTCCTGCAGGCAGGAGGGTCAGGTTGACTACCGGCTATAATTTTCTCTCTCTCGAGAAGCTCCGGCAGATCGAATACGGTGAGATCTATAAATCCGGTTATGATACCATCCTGGATAACGGCTATTTTTATGTGGATACATTATATGATACCCGTTATCATCAGGCGGAGGACCGTTATTTCCTGAACCAGCACGGGTTGTATGCATCGGCGGACATCTGGGCCGGCAGGGGGTGGGTCATCACCCCGGCACTTCACTTCCTTCATGCCGGATATTCAACCTTGTTCAGCCAGTATCAAACTGTGGAATATTTCAGGCAGTCCTATGATACGCTTCCATCTTTCAGGCCCGGATATACACTGGCGGAAGGAAAAAGCAACTTTGATCAATGGATCGTGTCGGCGGGGATAATCCGGGATTACCCTTTATGGCAACCGGGTCTGAGATGTGCATATTCCAACCTGAACGGTGAAAACCAGTTTCTGGCCAGCCCGTCGCTCTCCTGGTTCCCCCGGGGGAACCAGGAGCTTTATACCTCCGCACGGATGGAGCTGTTGTTCGGGGAAGGGGAGGCTCAGTCGCTGTTTCATCTGAAAGCGGGGGGTAAGATACTTCCTCAGGTATGGTCGGAAATATCTGCCGGTATCGGTAAAATGCGGAATTACAATGAACTGAACGGACTGGCAGTCTTTAATTCCGGTGATGATATCCGTTTCAGGATTGGCATGGATATTGTCAGTATTCTTTCCCGTAACCTGGAGGTTACCCTGAGGTACACCTTTTACGGGAATAGCCTTGAGTACGAAAAATACAGTGAGTCGGGGAAATCCGTGACTCATCAGATCAATTACAGGAACCATCACATATTGGGAGGAATCAAATGGAATATGTAAGAAGAGTGTTTCATATATTGCTTATACACGCAGTGTTCATTTTTGCGTCAGGAGAAATTATGGCCCAGGACTATGGGAAGCTGAGGGAGGCTTTCAGCAAGAGCTATGAATATGAATATTCAGGAGAATATACTCGGGCGATCGAGTCGCTGAAAACCGTCTATGACAGCGATTCATATGAGCTCAACCTCCGGTTGGGATGGATGAACTACCTGGCCGGATTTTTCACGGAATCACTGGCGTATTACGGCAAGGCTATCGACCTGCGCCCCCTGGCCATCCAGGCACGGTTCGGCATTGTTTATCCGGCATCAGCCCTGGGAAACTGGGAAAGCGTCAAGAGCCAATATAACGAGATCCTCAGGATCGATCCCCAGAATTCGCAGGCGAACTATCGTCTGGGAGCCATATATTATGGAAATGAGGATTATGCCACCGCACTCAGGTACTTCGAAAAGGTGGTCAACCTTTATCCCTTCGACTATGACGGATTGCTCATGTATGCCTGGACCAACCTTAAGCTGGGCAAATACAGGGAAGCCGAAGTGCTTTTCAACAAGGTGTTGCTGCATCAGCCGAATGACACGTCGGCACTTCAGGGGCTTGAAATGATCAGGTAGTGCTCCGTTCAGGTGGATACAGATCCAAATCCAAATCCAAATAGTTATTGTAACAGCTATTACAGCTTTTCCCGTTTCAGTACGAGGGAGGTTTATATCGGGGATGTCCCGATGGGAGCCGGTCATCCTGTCAGGGTGCAGTCCATGACCAGCGTGCCTTCAGGGGATGTCGTTTCCACGGTGAGGCAGATACTGGATCTGTACCGTGCGGGATGTGAATATGTCAGGTTGGCGGTTCCCGGTTTGAGGGAAGCGGAGCACCTGCCGGAGATCATGAAGTCTGTCAGGAGCCTGGGCTGCCCTGTACCCCTCATCGCCGATGTCCATTACCTGCCGGGAGTGGCTGAACTGGCCGCCCGTTCGGTGGAGAAGGTACGGATCAATCCGGGCAATTTCACGGACCGTCCGGGTAGCGGGCGTCAGGACCGCAGCGACCGGCAATACCGTGAAGCACTGGAACGGGTGGAGGAGCGGTTGATACCCCTGATAAACATCTGCCGCCGTGAAAGAACGGCACTGCGGATCGGGGCCAACCACGGCTCCCTGGCTCCCAGGATCCTTTACCGCTATGGTGGTACACCCGAAGGACTGGTGGAATCGGTACTGGAATTCGCGAGGATTTGTGTCCGGCAGTCTTTCTTTAATGTCGTGGTGTCGCTGAAGGCCAGTGATGTGGGGTTGATGGTGCGGTCAAACCGTCTGCTGGTGCATGCGATGATGAAGGAAGGGATGAACTGGCCGGTCCATCTCGGTGTGACTGAGGCAGGGGATGAGGACGAGGGCAGGATCCGGTCGGCGGCAGGAATAGGTTCATTGCTTCTTGACGGCATCGGGGATACCATCCGCGTGTCGCTCACCGAAGATCCGGTCCGGGAGATACCTGTTGCAAGGGACCTTCTCAGCAGCATCACTACCGGCCGCCTGCTGGATCAGGTTGCGGATGGGGAGCCCCCCTGGTTTTCTCCTTTTCAGGAGCCGAAGGCTTCCGTGCCCGCCGACGCTTCCAAGCCGGTGGTGATCGCATCGGCAGAAGAAAAAGACCTTGCAGGCTTCCGGGCAAAAGGGTTGCAGCTGCTTCCGGATTATTTCGTGCATCCTGCATCGCAGGGAGCCCTTCTGAAGACGGAGTTCTCCTCCGGCAAAGTCACCGGCCGGAGGGCAGGAAGGATCATCCCCTGCGCATCATCGCATAACGGTGACAGTCAGCAGGATGACCTGCTGCTGATGACTTTGTCCCCGTCTCAGGAGGGATTGGGATTGCCAGTATGGGGCGCTCCTGCAGGCAAAGGAGCGGGGCTGATCCTGGATGCAGGGTACGGATACGCCGGCACGGCTCACCTGACCCGCCGAATCTGCCGTCAGGTCCATCAGGCGGGAATAAACATACCCGTCATCCTGAAGATATCACCTGGCAAGGAGAAAAGGGAGGTGTTCCTTGTAAAATCATCTGCCATCGCTGGCAGCCTGCTGACAGACCATCTGATCACTGGCCTCTGGCTGGATTCGGCACCGTCTGACGCCGGGTGGCTGACGGAACTGTCGTTCGGCATATTACAGGCTACCGGCGCCAGGCTGACCAGGACGGTATTCATCGCCTGCCCTTCCTGCGGGAGGACAACATTTGACATACAGTCGGTGCTGAAACGGGTGAAAGAGCGGACATCCCACCTGGTTGGCCTGAAGATCGCCGTGATGGGCTGCATGGTAAACGGTCCCGGAGAGATGGCCGGAGCCGAATGGGGTTATGTCGGATCGGGGAAAAACCGGGTGACGATATACCGGGGCAACCATCCGGTTCTGAAAAACATCCCTGAGAAGAACGCAGTGGATGAGCTGGTCAGGCTGATCAGGGAAAGCGGTGAATGGCATGAACCCGAAACTGTGTAAATTTGCCATCCAGCCCCGGAGTATTCAAAATATTTCAGCCTGATATCAGTTATGTATCCATGAATCTGAAAAAAGCCAATCAAACAGTCAGATACACCTGCAGGGTATTCATGATGGCCGGAGCTCTGACCCTGATGCTGTCGGCAGCGTTCACCCAGGAGATCGGTATCGGGGAATGGCGCGATCATCTGCCATACAATTCAGGCCGTTCCGTTGCGGGAGACGGCGACCGGATTTTCTGTGCAACGCCATACAGCATCTTCTACTTCGATAAGCAGGACAACAGCATCAACAGGATCACCACCATCAACGGGCTGAGCGATGCCGGCATCTCCTGCATCCGGTACCACGAAGGCGACCAGATACTGGTCATCGCTTACCAGAATGCCAACATCGACCTGCTGCGCGGAAATACGATCATCAATATCTCCGATATCAAGGAAACCAATGCGGTGACACCGGAGGAGAAAACCATCAACAGCATATATCTGCTTGGAGACAGGGTATACTTCTCCTGTGGTTTCGGCATGGTGGTCCTCGATATCCTGACGGAAGAGATTCTGGATACCTGGTATATCGGCCCCGATGGTGCCCATCTTGAGGTTCTGGACCTGACCGGCAACGACACTTCCTTTTTCGCGGCCACGGAGGCAGGGGTCTATTCAGCGCGGATGGATGATCCCAACCTGGCTTTCTTTGAGGCATGGAGCCGGCATGAAAACCTTCCTTTCCCCATGGCCACATACAATCACATCGAATCCTTTTCGGGAAGAATCTTTGCCAATAAATACAGCACGGAATGGGATCAGGATACCATCATGTCATGGGACGGTGCCCAGTGGAAATATGAGTCAGCGGCACTTTCCACCGGTGATCTGTACACTCTGGAGTCGTCCGGGGGGATTCTTTATGCCGGATATAATTATTACCTGGATGCGTATGACTCCGGTCTGAACCAGGTGATGAACATCTGGACTTACGGGACATACGGCCCCCGGCCATCAGGAGTATTCATTGACCGGGAAGGCACCCTGTGGATTTCCGATTTCTCCAATGGTCTGGTCCGGCGCAATGGCGACTACGATTATACTTTCATCCACCCCAACGGGCCGTCCGTATCCGGTGTTTTCGACATGTCCATCGGCGGTAGCGATCTCTGGACGGTGCCCGGAGGCCGGGCACCCTGGTGGGCGAATCTTTGGATACCCGGCAGCGTATCCTCTTTCGTTGACAGCGAATGGTACACCTATTCGGGCAGCAATACAGCGGCCCTCGACACCATCCCCGACATCCTGACCGTTTGCGTGAATCCCTTTGATCATAAACGGGTGTATGCCGGATCATGGTTCAGGGGGCTTCTGGAATTCAACAACGGGGTTCTGGAAAACATTTACAACCACACAAACAGTTCGCTGGAGGAGCACAATGTGGCGGGCGACGGCATTGTGAAGGTGGGCGGGATCGCCTTCGACGGCGCGGCCCACATGTGGGTGACCAATGCCAATGCAAACAATGTCCTTTCGGTCAGGACAGCGGCCGGCGACTGGCAGTCCTTCTACCTGGAATCCTTTTCGAGCGGGCAGGATCTCGGCGAGCTCATGATTGACGCCGTGGGGCAGAAATGGATACTGATGCGGCAGGATCACTCGATCCTGGTCTTCGATGACAACAACACCATCACCAACACGGGCGACGACGAGGTACGGCTACTGGGATCCGCCCAGGGAAACGGAGCCATCCCGGGCAACAAGGTGTTCAGTATTGCTTCTGACATCGACGGAGAGGTCTGGATTGGTACCGACGCCGGGATCGCCGTTTTCTACTCCCCTGAGAATATTTTTTCTGGCCAGAATTTCGACGCACAACGCATCCTGATACCCCGCAACGATGGCTCCGGTCAGGCGGATATCCTTTTCGAGTTCGAGACCATCAATGCCATCCATGTGGACGGAGACAACCGGAAATGGATCGGTACGGACCGCTCCGGCGTCTTCCTGCTTTCGTCCGACGGACAGGAGGAGATATATCATTTCACGACGGAGAACAGTCCCCTCCTTTCCAATACCATTACCAGCATCGCCATCAACCAGGAGAGCGGGGAGGTGTTTATCGGTACATCCAGTGGGCTGATATCCTTCAAGGGCACCGCCACCGAGGGTGGGGAGACCAATGAGGATGTCTATGCCTATCCGAATCCCGTCAGGCCCGGATACAGCGGCCCGATTGCCATCAGGGGACTGGTGCGGAATGCGGATGTGAAGATCACCGACATCGCCGGCAACGTCGTGTACCGCTGCCGTGCCGAAGGCGGCCAGGCTATCTGGGACGGCCGGGATTTCAACGGGCAGCGGGCCCGCTCAGGCGTTTACCTCGCCTTCATCTCCAACGATGACGGTTCGGAAACCTTCATCACAAAAATTCTTTTCGTGAACTGATGGTTGACAAAACCGAGGGTATCGTTTTCCATCGCATCCGCTATAGCGATACAAGCCTGATTGTCAGGATATACACGGAAAAGTTTGGCATACAGTCCTATATCGTCAAAGGCGCCCTCAGGAAACGGGCCCCGCTGGGCTCCGCATTTTTCCAGAACCTCAACCACCTCGACCTGGTGGTCAGCCACCATACGGGAAAGGGATTGCAGCATATCCGGGAGGCAAGAATCCCACAACCCTATGAATCCATCCCGCAGGAAATACCCAAAAGCGCTATGATCCTGTTCCTGAATGAAGTCCTGAATAAATCCGTTAAAACGGAAGAACCGGATATCAGATTGTTCAGGTTCATTATCTCATCCATCCGGCTGCTTGATGCCTGTACCGGAAACCTCTCTGCATTCCACCTGGTCTTCATGCTCCGGCTGAGCGGCTTTCTCGGGTTTCATCCACAGAACAACTACTCGGACAAGGCACGCGTGTTCGACCTGCAATCCGGATGTTTTGCATCCCTGGCAGGAGAGATTTCATGCCAGGTCGACTTCCCGGCAAGCGAGTACCTTTTCAACCTGCTTACCGTCCGGATGGAAGAGTTTGATAAGGTGCACATTCCTCCGGAGATCCGGATGGAGCTGCTGGGAAAGCTGGTGGATTACTACCGTCTTCATATACCCGGATTTACGGCCCTGAAATCCTATCCCGTCCTGCATCAGGTGCTTCACTCCTGAGTACCGGCACATGCCTGACCCTGGAAAAGGGCGATTGCGTATCTTCGTCTTCCCATCTTTGCGATGACGATGCAAACGGTAATCCTCCGGAAGGCTTTTCCTTACCTGATATTGCTGGTTGCGGCGATGGCCGGCTTCTTCCAGGTGGCATTTCTTCAGCATCCCCTGAAATGGGACCTGCTCGACCAGGCCTATCCCTGGAAGTATTTCATCGGCGAATGCCTGCAGCATGGCATCCTGCCGCTGTGGAATCCCTACCAGCAGCTGGGGTACCCCATCCATGCCGATCCGCAGAGCTCCGCCTGGTATCCCATCGTCTGGTTTTTCGGGATACTCTTCGGGTATGATATGTATATGCTTTCGTGGGATTTCATCATTCATATCTTCCTTGCGGGTGTGGGTATGCGATACCTCGCCCGCGTGCTGGGCATCAGCGGCAATGCAGGCCTGGGCATGGCCGTCGCTTATATGCTGAGCGGCTTTTTCACCGGCAATGCCCAGCATTTTATGTGGATCATTGCGGGAACATGGATGCCGTTTGTTCTCGGGGTTTTCATCGATCTGGTGTTCCGGATGAAGCCATCCGCCATTCTCACCTTCCCGCTACTTATGTTGATGATGGTGACGGGCGGATACCCGGCCTTCATCATCGTCCTGGGTTATATACTGCTGGGGCTTTTCCTCTTCAGGACAGGAGTTCTTTTATTCAAGCGCGATCACCGCATGCTCCGGCGGATGATAAGAGCGCTCCTGACCACCGCTGTCCTCACCCTGCTGGTCACTTCGGTCATGTGGGTGTCCCTCTGGCATGCCCTGCCGGAAATGGTGCGGACGGAAGGGGTGTCGCTGAGATCGGCGCTGTTCGGCCCCTTTTCCCCCCAGTGCCTGATTTCGCTGATCCTGCCCTATGCCTCGGTGGGACGCGACATGTCTTTCTTCCGGACCGACCTTTCCCTCTCCAATGCTTACTTCGGCCTGATCCCCCTGGTGTTTTTCATCACGTCGCTGTTTCTCAGAAAGGACGGTCTGATGCGGTTCTTCCTCATCGCCGGACTGGTTGCCCTCGCGGCTTCCATGGGTAAATACCTGGGTGTCAGGGAGCTGTTTTATCATTATGTGCCTTTCTTTAACCTTTTCAGGCATCCTTCACTTTTTCGGCTCTTCTTCATCCTTTTTTCACTTTTGCTGGCCGGTCTGGCCTGGGACCGTTTCATAGAACAACCCATCAAACACCGCATTATTGTCCTCCGGGTCTTTGCCGCCGTTCTGCTGATCACGGGGATTGTCTCGGGATGGCTTATATACGGCCAATATCTCCATCTGGGCGGCATCCTGAAAGATGGACTTTTAAGCGCTTCCCCCGCCATGACCCTTCCCCGGAGGGTCTTCCTGCAGGGATTGTGGCAGCTGACCCTCCTGGTCATATTGATCCTGCTCATGCGGAGGGCTGCGACCATGAAGAGGCTCCCGCTCTGGATGATGCTGGTCTTGTGTGCCGACCTGATCCCGGCAGCCCAGCTCAATGGACCCTACTCGGTCTATTACGGTGAATTCATCCAGAGAGAGCTGAAGGCGATTTCCCGTTCCTTCACCCCGGGTTTCCCGGCGCCGGATCCTGTAAGCATTTCACATAACCACGACCTGCATAAGCCTCAATACGCGCCCTTGTGGAAGAACCTCAATATCTTTCTGAAGCAGATCGCGTATGACGGATCCAATCCCTTCATCATACGCGATTATTTGAGGGTGGCCGGCACCTTCCCGCAGATCTACCGTTCCATGATCGAAAACCCGCCCGTGTTCATTGCAGATACCGTCATACGGTGCGGCGAGATGTTCACCATGGACCGCCGGTTAACGGCCGGTAAGGCATGTCTGGAAGAACGCATCGAAGTGAATGATTTTGCCAGGCAAAGAACCTCTCCGGAGGATACGGTATGGATCGAACGGTTCACGCCGGTTGCGATCCATGTGACGGTGGATGTGAAGGACACGGCACTGCTGGTGGTGATGCAGAACCGTTTCAGGGGCTGGGAGGTGATCCGCGAAGGGCATGCGACCGCACCCCTGAAGGTCAATGGAACGCTGATGGGAACATTGCTGCCACCGGGACGACAGGAGGTGGCCTTCCGTTTCTCACCCCGGCCGGTGAAAAGAGCCCTGGCCGTCACCGCCGGATCGCTGTTGCTGCTGGTCGCCGGGTGGGGCATCATGGCCCGGAAAAAAAGGGTGCGTGACCGGGCATCATCATATGAGGACAGGGATACTCAGAGAATCAGGTGAGGTATTATGGCATTTCAGGGAACGACCGTCAGTCCGAAGAGAGCTGATATCTCAGCGGCCAGCTGTTCCTTCACCCGGGAGGCATCCACCGGATGTCCGAGCTCTTTCTGCAGGGTGGTGACCTGTTTGTCGGTGAAGCCGCAGGGATTGATATGGCTGAACCACTTCAGGTCGTTGTTCAGGTTAAAGGCCAGCCCGTGCATGGTCACTGCCCGGCTGACCCGGATGCCGATGGCGCATATCTTACGGGCCTTGCCGGGAATAAGGGGATCGATCCAGACACCGGTGGCCCCTTCGAGGCGATCACCCTTCACATCATGATGTCTGAGCACCGTGATAACTGCTTCCTCCAGCAGGCCGACAAACCGTTTCACGCCGCTTCCGAGCAGCCCCAGGTCGAAGATGGGGTAGCAGACCAGCTGTCCGGGCCCGTGGAAGGTGATATCGCCTCCCCGGTCAATGTGGATCACCTTCGCACCTAAACTTCTGAGCATTTCATCTCCGGCCAGCAGGTTGTGCTCCGTGCCGCTCCTGCCGACGGTGTAGACCGGGTGATGCTCGCAGAAAATGAGGTGATGAAGGCTGTTCTGATCTTTCACCACTTCTGTCTTACGTGCAAGGAGCTCATTGAAGAGGCCTTTCTGGTAATTCCAGGCGTCTTCAAACCCGATGGTGCCCAGGTCATGGATCCTTACTTTATGGTTCCGGGTCATAGAAGGTGTTTTTCGGCGTGGTAGGATGAACGGACCAGCGGGCCGCTCTCGACATGCCTGAACCCTTTCTCCAGTCCTGCCTGTTGATACTCAAGGAAGGAATCCGGAGCGATAAATTCATGTACCGGCAGGTGTTTTGGTGTGGGCTGCAGGTATTGCCCGATGGTCATGACCTCGCAGCCGGCGGCTCTCAGGTCGTCCATGGTCTCCAGCACTTCCCGGCGGGTCTCTCCCAGTCCCAGCATGATGCCCGATTTTGCGCGGGTGCCGGATGCAGCGATGATCCGCATCACTTCGAGGCTGGTGTCAAAGCGGGCCTTGCTGCGCACCAGCGGGGTGATGCGCCGCACCGTCTCAAGGTTGTGCGATACCACCTCCGCTCCGGCCTCCAGCACCAAACCGATCAGTTGAGCCTGACCGTCGAAGTCGGGTATCAATGCTTCAATGGTTATGCCGGGGTTGACCTGCTTCACCAGGCGGATGGTCTCCGCCCACAGGGCGGCGCCGCCGTCCGGCAGGTCGTCGCGGTCGACGGAAGTCAGCACGCAATGTTTCACCTGCATCAGCCGTACCGACTCCGCCACCCGCCGCGGCTCCTCCGGGTCGGCCGGGAGCGGCCGGCCTGTTGCTACATTGCAGAACCTGCACGAACGGGTGCAGATATCACCCAGGATCATCAGCGTGGCTGTGCCCCGGCCCCAGCATTCCGCCATGTTCGGGCAGTGACCGCTCGTGCAGATGGTGTGCAGACCATATTTTTCCACGATCTCCCGAACGCGAAGATACTCTTTACCCGCAGGGATGCTGCTTCTCAGCCAGCGCGGCTTATGGGTGCTTATACGGCTCATCAGGCATAACCTTCACTGGATATCAGCGGTACGAAGGTATCAATATTTCACGGGCTGATAACCGAACCTTCACAACCAGGCGGAAATCCACAGGATCTGAAGACAAATGCCATCGCCCAAGCATCTATTCCTTGGTATATGTCCTTGTCCAAAACGCTCATGGTATTCTCATTTCAGCCCATGCCTGAATAAAGTTGACCTTCCCGGCGTCCCCCGGCCCACCCCGGCCCCCATCCCGGACATGCCGGTTGATTCATTAAGATTTTGAATCGTATATTTGTTGTATGCAAAATGAAGAGGATTTCTGTAATATGATTATATTTCGATATACGGTTATGAAATGGACAGGTATTTTGTAAGAACGGATTGCATCGGTTGCGATGCAAGATCCGACTGCTTTATCCGGAGGACGAAAAATGCAGAGGAGTTTTACAATTTGCAAAAAACCCACATTATTTATAACCGGGGTGAAACGATCATAAAAGAGGGAACACAGGTCACGAATATTTTGTATGTTATCGACGGCCTGGCCAAAGTATATATTGAAGGACCGGAAAAAAACATAATCATCAAGCTTCTCAAAGCAGACGATTTCATTGATTTGACATCGATGTTCGGGGATGAGACATATTACTTTTCTGTGGTCGCCCTGAAGGAAACCCGTGTCTGTTCAATTGACCGGGAAGCCATTAAGGATTTGACTGTCAGATGCTGCGATTTCTCCCGCGAACTTTCCAACTGGTATTGCAGGAATTACAACATCATGCTTACCAAATGCCTCAATCTGGGTCTCAGGCAATTACACGGCAAACTGGCGAATACCTTGTTGTACCTGAGCGGTGATGATTTCAGGGATATCGATGTGTTCTCCTGGATCAGCAGGAAGGATCTGGCGGAATTATCCGGCATGTCGATGGAAAGTGCCGTCCGCATTCTTTCGGAATTCAGCCATGAAAAGATCATTGACCTGGAAGGGAGAAAGATCGTGATCAGAGATTTTGAAAAGCTTAGGGTCCTGAACCAGAAAGGATAAGGGTTATTCTGTTGTTTTTATACTGATGCTGTTTGATTTTGCCTTCCTGATCGGCCCGCCTGTCGTCGGACAGGCAGACAGGCAAAAGCAAAATCTTACAGATCAGCATATTTCAGACGATAAATGTCTGAA
>JAFGHD010000107.1 GCA_016939365.1 Bacteroidales bacterium
CTGAATAGACGGGCCTGTCCGGCTGAATAGACGGGCCTGTCCGGCTGAATAGACGGGCCTGTCCGGCTGAATAGACGGGCCTGTCCGCCAAAATCCGCCTCAGGCGGGTGAAGGAGGAGCGAAGTCGAGGTGCCCCCTGCCCTGTCAAAGTAATGTATGATATCAGAGGTCAAAAACATGATGTCAAATGTTTGTATATCAACGATTAAGAATATTGTTGCGAATGGCCACCCGGTGTGTGAATAAAAAACCAATACCTTGGGCAGCTACCGGAGATTTAGTTCAACTTTAGAAACTCTTGTATCTTTGTAAAAAACCAATCAATGACAACCAGAGAAATTAAATTAAATCTTCATAGCCTCATTGATAAGATTGATAATGAATCGTTTCTATTAAATCTTTATGATCTGTTGTCAAAAAGAACAACTGCTCAGGATGGAAAATTATGGAGCAGACTCTCCAAAGAAGAAATCAAGGAACTTCTTGTCTCTGAGGCTGAAAGCGAATACGAAGAAAACCTTATTAGCCATGCAGAAATGATAAAAAAGCATGAAAAATGGCTTTAAGGGTTGTTTGGACTCGCCGTGCTTCTTCTAAATTAGATAAAATTATTGCTTATCATAATGATGAGTGGGGAGAAAAAATAACATCCTCTTTTGTCAGGAAGATTTATGATAGGCAAAATCCGAAAAGAAAACGATTTTAATCACGCAGCATAGCACACAGGACCTAAACGAAGCCCTTGCACATAAGCCGCATCAGAAATCCAGGCTCAGCGAGATATAGAACACCGGGGGGTGGACGATCTCGAGGTCTTCGACACCCCAGGCCAGGTCGGCACGGAGGAAGTAGCCCAGCAGCCGTGTCCGGGCGCCTAAGCCGCAGCCTCCCACCAAAGGCTCCTTCTGCAGTTGGACCTTGATCCATAACGGGTTCTGCTCGATGATGTTCGTGAAGAGGTAATTCTCCTCGGAGTAAGGATCCGGCCCGGTCCAGGCAGTCCCCACATCACCGAAAGCCACCACCTGGAAGTTGTTCAGGAAGTCGGACCTGATCGGCTGGCTGGAGAAGAACCGGAACACGGGGAACCTGAACTCGGTGTTGATCACGGCAAAGCTGTTGCCGTTCCGTATGTTCTGGTCGAAACCCCTCATGTTGGTGGCCAGGGTCTGGTAGGCGTAATTCTGCGAATAATCGACGGGCATATCGCGGTTGAAGCGGGGCACCAGCCAGTTGTCCACCCCGCCCATGTAATAGATCAGCTTGTTGTTTCCCAGCGAGGTGCTGGCGGCAAAACGGTTGGCCCAGATGAAGCTGCGGTGGATCCTCTGGTAGTTCCGGTAGTCGAGACCCACCACCATAAGGTTCTGGGTGAGGTCGTCCGCCAGCTGATAATACTCCGCGAAGACCTTGTACCGTGTGCCTTGATACAGGTTCAGTCCGAGGTTGCGGGTATTGTCATAGATGAGCTCCCCCTTGGCGCCCATCCAGTTCTGGTAGAAGTTTGGCCGTCTCAGGCTGGTGCTCTCCGTCGAGAGCCAGACCGACATGTCGTTCCGGTATGACAGCGTTCCCTTGATGCTCAGCACCGGGCTGAAGGGCCACTTCATCATATAATAGACCTCATGGGAATAAACCCTGACGATATCCCAACCATAGTAGTTCTCGACAGCCTGGCGGTGCAGCACGATCTCCTTGTCCATCCGCTTGCGGAGGTTCGCATAGCTGAACAGGTACTCGTTGTTGATCAGGTTGAGGTTCAGCCGCACCCCGCCGGTGATCCTGTAATCCTCAAGCAGGTCGGTCACCCCTACCTTGAACAGAGCGTTGAAGCCGGGATTCAGGAACAGGGGCGAGTCGCCGCCCGTGAAGGGCTGGTAGGTGGCGTTCAGGAAGGAGAAATCGATCTGCGTTACGATCTCGTTGAGGAAGTACTCCACATTGTAGTTGAGCCGCTTGGGAGGCTCAAACTCTTCCGTCTGCCGCTGACCCGGCAAGGGGACGTTGATGGTGGTATATCTCCTCTCCTGTTGCTCCTGGGGCTTCTCCTGTTCGAAAGTGTAATTCCGGATATCGATCATGCGGGCTGCTGCCGTATCCGCCTCCGGTTCCATCTTTTCCGGGATCACATCACTCTGGCGCACCGAGCGGAACCGGCGCTTGCCACCCGGCTGTTCCCCGGCTTCCTGTTCCGCCTCATCCCTTTTCTTCTGCTCATCTGAGATCTTCGACATATAGGGTGTGGCCTCATGCCCGACCTTCTCCAGATCCTCAACGGGCATCATGTCAAAAACCTGAAGCCAGTATGTCTGGTCCTTGTAAATGACCTGGCCGTATTTCATGATCTCAGGCACCACATCATGCTCCAGTATATTCCTGGAATACTGCGTCACCGGGAACGATGAGGTATAATACCTGTAATGGATGGCCGTGTCCACATAGCTGATGGTGCTGTCGATCCGGCCGATAAAACGGTTATAGATGCCATTCTCATCGCTGAGATAGGTGAAGTATTGATCACCGTACTCCATCGGATCCTTTTCACTGGCCAGTGCGGTCTGTGTCACCCGTTGCAGTATGGGATTATCTGCGGCGTAATCGTAGATGAACAGGTCGAGGTTCGGTTTCAGGCTCTCAGGAATGTATTTGTTTTCGATGCGGAGGGTATCGTCCGGGCGGTTGGAGCTGAAGATGATCCTTCTGCCCCGGTCGATCATCCGGGGATACCGGTCGTCGTATTGGTCCTTTGTGATCTGCTCATAGGAGTTCGAGCCGATGTCGTAAAGATAGATGTCGGACTGTCCCCGCTGGACTGCTGAGAGTGTCATGCGTCTCCCGTCGGGGGCATAGGCCATATCCAGCACCTTCTCGAACTGATAAAGGATCACCTTTTGCGGTTTCCGCGCCTGGACATCGAAATAATACAGGTGGGGCTCTCCCTTTCGTTCCACGATTACCGCCAGTTCCCTTCCGGAAGGGTGCCATGCCAGCAGCGGATAGGAGTAGTCGACCTTCTCGTCCAGCCGGAAGCCTCCTTTGACCAGCTTCTTCTTCTTTCCGGAGCCCAGCTCCTGAAGCCACAGCCTGTATTGTCCCGAATGGTTGGCGACATAGGCGGCATAACGTCCGTCGGGGCTGATCCTCAGCTGATGGTAGACCGTTCCGCTCCTGTGTTTTTTGAGTATCCCGGCCCCGGTGAATTCGGGGTCTCCGCTGTATGGCTCATAGCGCGCCTTGTAGTAGTCGATGCACTCCGTCACCAGGTTCTTGAAAGAGGTTCCGAGGATATAGAGGAATCCGCTCTCGATCTTGCGGCTCACCTTGGCCATGTAGATGATATTGGAGATGGAGGAGGCGCCGTAACGCTCGGCGATGAAGTTCCAGAAGGCATGTCCCGCATAGGTGGCTTCTTCGCCCGTCAGCCTGTTGAATTTGTCATAGCGGCCGTTGAGTATCCCATCCCTCACTCTGTTGTCGATCTCCGTGCTCCACTCTTCCGACATGTATGACACCAGTCCCTGCATATACCAGTCGGGATAAGGGAACAGGGAGGTATTCTTGATCTGCGAGCCGATGCTGCCTCCAAAAAGAAGGTTGTTGATGAGCGCCTGAGCCACACCCGCCCGTATCTGCCGGTCGAACTCCGCGTGATCCCCGTCGAAATAGAGGAATACCTTTTTGCCGATGATGTGGGTGATCCCGCCCGTGTTGTAGCGTTCATCGGAAACAAGCCCGATATTGCTCTGTTTCAGGTCGGAGAAGGTATTGAAGATGATGAACTGAATCTTGTCCTCCAGGGGGCTGTCGAGCTTGTCTTCGATCAGCTCCAGGCTTTCTTCGGCCACCTTTGCGGTATAGAGGGCCAGCTCCTGCCCGCCCAGGTAGAAATAGATGTCGTACTGGTCGAACTTGTAGAAGGTCCAGAAGAACTCCTTGTACTGTACCCTGTTCTTTCCGAAGCTCATCTGCGAGCCGTTGTAGAACTGCCCTGCCGCCCATATGGGCAACAGGATGAGCAGCAAGCCCGGGAGATAATACCTGATGGATGATTGCCGCATCATGAGGATTTCCGTGTCAGGGTCCGGAAAGATATGCTAAGATAACAATATTTCGAGTTCATTATTGCTTTGTCAGGATACCGGGGCTGTGTCTTCCTGTTCCTCCGTGATGCTTTGCATTATGAACCCGCGCGGCACTAAGGCACGGAGATACACGAAGTTATTATGATCAGATCACTGTACACAAACAGTTTGACTGTCAGTCCAGTTTCAGCACGGCGAGGAATGCCTGTTGCGGCACTTCCACGTTACCGACCTGGCGCATCCGTTTCTTTCCCTTCTTCTGTTTCTCCAGGAGCTTTCTCTTCCGGGTGATATCGCCTCCATAGCATTTGGCCGTGACGTCCTTTCTGAGGGGCTTGACCGTTTCGCGGGCGATGATCTTGGCGCCGATGGCGGCCTGGATGGCCACCTCGTATTGCTGTCTGGGAATGAGTTCCCTGAGCTTCTCGCAGATCCTTCTGCCGAACGAATAGGCATGATCCCTGTGGATCAGGGTGGAGAGCGCATCCACCTTGTCACCGTTGAGGAGGATGTCGAGCTTGACCAGATCCGCCTTGCGGTAGCCGATGATATGATAGTCGAACGAGGCGTAGCCCTTGGAGATGCTTTTGAGTTTGTCGTAGAAGTCGAAGACGATCTCGCTCAGGGGCATCTCGAAGGTGATCTCCACCCGGTCGGTGGAAAGGTAGACCTGGTTTTTCAGGATCCCCCGCCGGTCGATGCACAGCTTCATGATCGAGCCGATGTATTCCGAGCGGGTGATGATCTGGGCGAGGATGTAGGGTTCCTCGACATAGTCGATGACCCGGTCATCCGGCATGCCGGAGGGGTTGTGCACCTCCATCTTCTCTCCCCTGGGGGTGATCACGTTAAAAGAGACATTCGGGACGGTGGTGATCACATCCATATCGAACTCCCTGTCGAGGCGTTCCTGGACGATCTCCATATGCAGCAGGCCGAGGAACCCGCATCTGAAGCCGAAGCCCAGGGCGGCGGATGATTCCGGCTCGAAGCTGAGGGAGGCGTCGTTGAGCTGCAGCTTCTCGAGCGAGGAGCGGAGCTCTTCATACTCGTCGGCATCCACGGGATAGATTCCCGCGAAGACCATCGGCTTGACATACTCGAAGCCGGCAATCGCGCTGCTGCAAGGTCTCTTCACGTGGGTGATGGTGTCACCCACCTTGACCTCGCGCGAGGTCTTGATCCCCGAGATGATGTAGCCGACATCGCCCGTTCCGAGCTCCGGCCGCTCCTGCATGGAGATCTGGAGCACCCCCACCTCCTCCGCATAATACTCCCTGCCCGTATTGACGAACTTGACATGGTCTCCCTTGCGGATGCTGCCGTTGAATATCCGGTAGTAGGCAATGATGCCGCGATAGGAGTTGAATACCGAGTCGAAGATCAGGGCCTGCAAAGGGGCGTCGGGATCCCCTTTGGGAGGCGGGATCCTCCGGATGATGGCATCCAGGATATGGTCCACGCCGTAACCGGTCTTGGCGCTGGCCTCAATGATGCTGTCCCGCTCACATCCGATCAGGTCGACGATCTGATCCTTCACCTCATCCGGCATGGCGCTCTCGGAGTCCATCTTGTTCAGCACGGGGATGATCTCCAGGTCATGCTCCAGGGCCTGGTAAAGGTTGGAGATGGTCTGCGCCTGGATACCCTGTGTGGCGTCGATCACCAGCAGCGCACCCTCGCATGCGGCAATGGAGCGCGATACCTCGTAGGAGAAATCCACATGGCCTGGCGTGTCAATGAGATTGAGAATATAATGCGCACCCTCATGATCGTACTCCATCTGTACCGCATGGCTCTTGATGGTGATGCCCCGCTCCCGCTCCAGGTCCATATTGTCCAGCATCTGCTCCTGCAGGTCACGTTCGGTGACCGTGTCGGTCATCTCCAGAAGCCGGTCGGCCAGGGTGCTCTTACCATGGTCGATATGGGCGATGATGCAGAAGTTGCGGATGTGTTTCATCGGGTGCAAAAGTACGATATAAAAGCATGCGGAGGCATATGCTTCTCACCACGCCGGGATTGGCTTTGGCCGTCAGGGTTCAGGTCAGGAGCAGGAAGGACAGAGTAAAGTTACCTGATCAGGTTCAGTATCCGCTCCAGCCCTTCCCTGTCCGTTTCGTCGAAGGAATTCTTTTCGCGGCTGTCGACATCGAGCACGCCGATGATGGTTCCGCCGTCATCCTTCAGGGGTACCACTATCTCCGACTGCGACCGCGGATCGCATGCGATATGACCGGAGAACTGATGGACGTCGGGCACAATAATGGTCTCTTTCCGGTTGATCCCGGCCCAGCAGACCCCGGTATCCTTCTTCAGCCTGATGCAGGCCAGAGGACCCTGGTAGGGGCCGGCGAGCAGCGCACCATCCCGCAGGAGGTAGAAACCGGTCCAGAAAAAATAATCCATCTTGTGGTGCAGCAGTGCTACAATGGTCGACATGGAAGAAACACGATCCGGGCAATCCTTCAGCAGGCCGGAAAGCTGGTCAAATATCCGGTCGTAACGGCTTTTTTTGGTGGATGGGTGCATCATGATTTGTTGCTGTCAAAGGTAACAGGATATGAGCGGAAAGGTTCAACGGGAAAAAAGGCAGAAGTCAGAAACCAGCCCGACGGAGGCAGGTCAGAAGCTTGTCTGATTGCAGAATTCATGAATCCGCACCGGGAAGATTTTAATTTTTTGTTTCCGTACATGGAGCAGGCTCAAAATTCAGTTTTTTGCCCGGTCAATCCGATGCTCCGGGAATGGACGGGAATCTGCAATCACATATCATCGCATGCTTCTCCCGGCATCCATTGAGGGCAGGTAAGAAAATCCAGAGCCTGTCAGTTTCAGTGCAATATGACAGTTAAGTCCCGGAGGGACGGAATATTATTAAGAAAATTTGTACTTAATTAAATGGGAAACCGGTGCAGACTTTGCCCCGGAATTCCCTTATCATCACGGTGATTCTGAAAAATGAGGCCGCTGGCTGCATCAACATAAGGAAACCTTGCCAAACCTTCACTGAGGGCAACCTGCATTTCCGGTAATTTTCCGCGATCCCTGCAAGCATTGGAGTTACGGTTTTTTTCGGACACCGGGCGGAACCGGGATGCCCCCTGCATGGGGTGAAGTATACTGATGCTGTTTGATTTTGCCTGTCTGCCTGTCCAACGATTTATCTGCCTTCCTGGAGGAAGACAGGTCGAAGGCATGAC
>JAFGHD010000108.1 GCA_016939365.1 Bacteroidales bacterium
GCCAGGATCAGCACCTTGTTGTTGATGTCGGGGGCCGAGATGTATTCGATCTTCACCCTGAATTTTTCGGTTTTGTCGAATTTGCGGTAGGCAGAAATAAACCCGTTTTGCGCCTTGTCGAAAAAATTCAGCAAACCATTGTGCAGGGGAAGTCCGGATCGGAGAATGGATGTGATGACCACTTGCTGTTCAAGTACCGGTACCTGGGCTGCACCCAGTGTGGTGACAACCTCCAGGTTTTTATACGCCAGCTTTTTGCTGATCTCATAGGCAAAGATTTCTCCGATCCTTTCCATATTCCTCCTGAAACGAAGGCTGTCCTGCTGAATCTCATGATCCCTGAGTTCCGCTATGAACTGGTTGAGCAGGGAATTTTCTTTACCCAGATTGATCATCTTTGAAGCTGTTTAATGAATGAGGGTGCTTCCGTTCAGCTAAGATACGCTATTTACCAGACACCTGAAATACCGGATCTGATGCTTCGGACTGTTTGAAAAAACTTCAGGCCCAGCCTGAGATAAAGGGGTAACCTGTTGATGACCAGGTGGGGATAGTGACATTCCTTGGATCCGAAACTTCTGTAAAACCTTGCCAGGTTGGGATCATTGGAGCCCTCGAAATCCAGGGTCAGGTGTTGCCGGCAATGCTCCCTGATGTAATGATCGATCAGGAATGACATGGCCCCTTTTGATCGGGCTTCAGGGGTAACACCGGAAAAGAAGAAAACAGCTTTCCGGTGGCTTTTCAGGAATATAGCTCCGGCACAGAGTTCATTTTCAGGTGTGATGACCCCGTTGGCTTCTCCCATTCCCTTGAAAATGCTGAGATATACCAGACGTCTGAGACGGTGATAGTCGCCGTCAGCCAAATTCCTGATGGATCTGCCGCGGTGGGCCCGGAAAATCCGGATCACCTCTTCGGGTTTGATGTTCTTTACCACCTGAAGCCCGTTGTGTTCAGCCTTCCTGATATTCCTTCTGAGATTGTCACTGTAATCCTTCCTGACCGATTCGTAGGTTCCGATGAGGTCCAACTCATGTGTCAGCCATTCCTCCACCTGGGGAAACCCGGGTGGTACCTTGTTTAGTGTGTTCAGGTTGATTTCGGCAAAACGAAACATATCAGGAATGGCTTCGAGGAAACTCCGGGTCACTTCTCCGGAAAGAAGATTCATGCTGAAAACCCCCAATTGCTGGGTGAAAGCAGGCTGATACAGGTAGTCAATACCCAGTTTCCTCTTCCTCACCAGCGGGAAAATCCTTTCATAGTCATTTTCAACAAGACCATCCCATTCCTCTGCCACGATGTCCAGAAACCATGTATAGGCATAAATCTGACCGTTGATGGATCTTTTGATGCAGAGATTCCATTTGTCCTTGTCTATTTCATGATGCCTGACATGTCGTATCATGGATCAGGAGCTCGCTTCTTCGATCATTTGTTCATATACCTTATCCCATCCCGACCATCTTCCCCTGTTGCTGAGCGATTCATTGTGCCAGAGGGAGATGAAGGTTCCGTTCACAGACTTGACCTGATCGATCAGGGGTTTGATGATATTCATGGCTTCGTCGGGTCCTATTTTCATATAATCTCTCAGGGTGCCGTCCATGAGGGTGAAGGGATGGATGCGGAGCGGTGTTTCCGTATCCAGATCGAGGTCATAAAAAGTGAATGGAGTGCAGATTCCTGCCCGGAAGCCGGGCCGCGCTGCAAATCCCATGGAATAATCATCCGTGATGTCAAGGTTCAGAAGATTCCGGTATGTGCCGGGCAGGTTGACCCTGAGAAAATGTTGCCTGCTTAGTGTGACCTCCCTGTTGAGGACAGCCGAAAGCCTTTCGAGCTCGACCTTGAGCAGCCCCGGATTGCTGTTGGAACCATAGGATGGATGAATCCCAATTTCCGCATAATCGGAAAGGGATTTGATCAATC
This sequence comes from Bacteroidales bacterium, assembly GCA_016939365.1. Lineage (GTDB taxonomy): Bacteria > Bacteroidota > Bacteroidia > Bacteroidales > JAFGHD01 > JAFGHD01. Next base: position 1,936 of record JAFGHD010000108.1, read on the forward strand.
CTTTGAATCGTCGGTTGTGAACCGAGATATTCTTGTCATTCAGCCCGTATTCCGCAAATAGAATAAAAATGATATGCCGGATTCCATACTTCTTCTGCAGTTCCATCACCCGGTCGTAGGTATCAAACGGGTCTTTCCTGAGTCCCGCAATGACAGCTGCCCGTTCGCCAATTCCCCTGAAATCACCTGCCAGCAATGAATTCAGGAAGCCTCCTGCCGTTCTGAACAAATCCTTTTGCCGGTAAGCATAGGCGGCATCGATATCCAGGGTGGGAAGGAAACGGTAACGGGTACCGGTGCATGCGAGTGCCGGAAAGTGTCTCATCAGAATCTCCCTGAGCATCCCGGCCCAGATATTCACCAGGGGCCTCCCGAGAAAACCATGGCGGAAAGAAATGCTTTCCTTGACCGAAAACCTGCCATGTTCATCCTTCATATACGGCAGGTATTCCTCGTACCTTGATACAAGGAAAAACGAGGCTGCAAAGAGATCGAACGGCAGAGCCGAAGCAGGCTGGTATGTTTGTAGAAATGAAGGATACCCCCCTTGAGCAGAGAATTTCAGCTCGAGTGCATGAATCCCCCTTTCGAAGAGCAAGGGGTCGGCGGCAAAGAACAGTTCGCCGGAGACCGGATGTCGTGAATAGACAAAACGTGGCCCTTCCCAGGCATGGTATTCATCGTATGCAGAGGTCAGTCTGATATCCAGACCGCACAGGTCATGGAGCAGCAAATGAAAAATATACCGGATTCTGTTTGTGATCCGGTCGGTCAGGATCATGATCCGTTTACTGCTGCCTTTGTCGAAGGTCATATCTCACTGGGCTTCAGTCCCGGTCAGGATGGTCATCTTCACGGAGATCAGGATTATACCAGCTTGCATACATGGTATAATTCTCCGCGATCCTGTGGATTTCTCCTTCAACCAGACCTGTATCGGCGGTCCGGATGAGCTGTGCAGGAACACCTGCATAAATGCTGCCGGATTTGACTTCGGTGCCCTTTAAAACCACGGCACCTGCAGCGATCACTGAATTGCTCTCTATTACCGCATGATCCATAATGATGGCACCCATGCCGATCAGCACATTGTCATGAATGGTACATCCGTGTATGATGGCATTGTGGGCGATGGACACTCTGTTCCCGATGGATACGGGTGCCTTCTGATAGGTGCAGTGAATGATCACTCCATCCTGGATATTCACATGGTTCCCGATCCGGATGTGATGCACGTCCCCCCGGATCACGGCGTTGAACCAGACCGTACAATGATCCCCGATCACCACATCGCCGGTGATTGTGGCATTGTCTGCCAGGAAACAGTGTTGGCCGATGACGGGGGCGATTCCTTTGACAGATTTGATCAGTGCCATGGGGTTGACGTTTTTTACCTCCTTGAATTTTTGATCTCTTCCAGCTTGCCGGAATAATCCAATGAATAGTGCAGTCCGCGGCTTTCCTTCCGCTGCTGTGCCATTTTAACGATCAGGTATGCCACATTGATCAGGTTGCGCAGTTCACAAATCTTGACTGTCAGGACAGACCGGTTGTAAAGTTCCTCCGTCTCCCGGTAGATAATGGCCAGCCGGTCCAATGCCCTTTGCAGTCGCAGATTGGACCTCACGATGCCGACATAATAGGTCATGGTGGATTGAAGTTCCCGCATGGTTTGTGTGATGAGGATCGTCTCCTCATTCAACACTGTGCCTTCCGCATTCCAGTCAGGGATTTCACGACAAAGGCTTAAGTGTGCGATTTTAAGAAGGGCATCCTGGCTGGCACGATGGGAAAATACTGCAGATTCCAGCAGTGAGTTGGAAGCAAGCCGGTTGGCCCCATGCAACCCGGAAGATGCACATTCACCGGAGGCATATAGGTTCTCAATGGTGGTGCGGGCGAACTCGTCTGTCTTGATCCCGCCGCAGAGGTAGTGTGCGGCGGGCACCACCGGAATCCGGTCGCGGGTGATGTTGATCCCGATGCTCAGGCACTTGGCATAAATGGTCGGAAAATGATCGATCAGGCTGTTTTTTTCCAGATGGGTGCAGTCCAGGTAGACATATTCGTCCCCTGAAAGTATCATCTCGCTGTCAATGGCGCGGGCCACAATGTCACGGGGCGCCAGGGATTTCCTGGGATCATACCTCTGCATGAATTCCTCCCCCATGCGGTTGGTCAGCACGGCCCCGAATCCCCGGAGTGCTTCCGTAATGAGAAAGGAGGGTCTTTCATTCGGATTGAAGAGCGATGTGGGGTGGAACTGAACAAACTCCATATTTTCAACCAGTCCCTTGGCCCGGTATACCATGGCAATGCCATCGCCGGTGGCCACATCGGGATTGGTAGTCACATGATATACATTCCCGGCCCCTCCGGTCGCCAGGAGTGTGATCTTCGACAGGACTGTCAGTATCTTCCCCGAATCAGGGCAAAGTATGTAAGCGCCGAAGCATTTAATCCCTTTGGTAAGACGGGTGATCTTTGTGCCCAGGTGATGCTGAGTGATGATATCAATGGCGAAATGGTTCTCGAGGATTTCGATGTTGGGATGATTTTGTGCCTGATGAAGCAGTGCACGGATAATTTCCCATCCCGTCTGATCCTTATGATGAAGAACACGGTATTCGGAGTGTCCTCCCTCCCTTGCAAGGTCGTATTTCCCGGTTTCCTTTTTGTCAAACTCGGCACCCCATCCGATCAGCTCTCTGACCCTTTCGGTCGATTCGGTGATGGCGATTCGTACAATATTCTCGTTGCAGAGGCCATCTCCAGCGATCAGGGTATCCTGAATATGCTTTTCGTAGGTGTCAGGAGAATACATCACCGCCGCGATGCCGCCCTGGGCATATTTGGTGGCTGTCTCCTCTGCATGATCCTTGGTGATCACCAGCACCTTGCCGTGATCCGCCACCTTCAATGCAAAACTCAAACCCGCGATACCGGAACCGATCACGAGAAAATCAACCTCCTTGCGCATGAATTCATCTGTTGGTGTGCAACTCCCAAAGATAATAAAACTCCCTCAGTCGGGATGATGGCCGCTTCCGCACAGAAAAAGCCGCTCATGCATGGTGATATCCCATAGCCCGGCCTCCTGAACCGGATCAGCGGATCACATGGGGGAACCGGTGTATTTCCGTTCAGACAACAAGCCTTTCCTTGAAGGGGAGGAAGGTCATGAAGTCGGCATGATGTACGATGAAGGCTTCCGTAGTGCGTTTTACCAGGTTGCCTTCGCCGGCATGGGTTGCAATGATATGGCACACTTCGGGGGGCAATCCGCATTCCTCTGCCAGTGAAACCCCGGAGAAGGGATGCCTCAGGTATTTGCCGTATTTCCCCTGAACTGCCTTTCCCGAGGCATCCAGCTCGTACTCCAGCATCTTACCGACATCCGCCAGTATGGCCCCTGAGATCAGGACATCCATGTTGACAGGCAATTCGCCATGGTACATGCCGTTAACGGTCTCTCCGGCCGCCCTGGCAATGTGTACCACCGACCGCTTGTGGTCCATGAAGGTCACCTTGAGGTCGGGACCGCACAGAAGGGTAAAAGGGATGTGGCTCAGATCCTCTGCTGTCAAAACACTGCGCTCCAGCGCAATCTCCCACACCCTGGCAGTCTTCTCCCTGAGCTGGGGATCATTTATCCATTCCAGCTCGGGCCATAACGATAATACTGTGTTATTCATCGGATTTGGTGTTTTATAGATTCATTGTGAAGTATGTCCTGCTGCAGAAAGTTCATGCCCCCGGGCTCGTGTTTGGTGAGTGAGGAATTTTGATCAAAGATTAGTGATCAAAGATTGGTGATCGAAAAGCTGGAGGCGAAGAAGGTGCCCCATACAGATCGCCTCTCATCACTTACACCCCTTTAGCAATTCATAAGTTGCATTGTCGGGTAACGCAGGCGGATTGCTCCGCCCTTGTCCCCTAAGAACCGTACGTGAGGCTTTCACCTCATACGGCTCAAGCTCTCAA
>JAFGHD010000109.1 GCA_016939365.1 Bacteroidales bacterium
GTCAGCGATACCATCATCATTGCTCCGGGATATGATTTCGAATTGAATGTACTTCACAACGATTACAGCCCTGTTGGTGATTCCATGTATATCAGTTTCGTCAGTTTTTTTCACGTCATTTCTGATAGCTCAGTACAAGCCAGAGTCGAATGGGATGATTATCAGTCAATGTATAAGGGTGTCATCACCGGAAAATATTTTCTGTCTGACACCTTGCCATGGATTTCGGGTTTGTTTGATATAGGAAACATTGTCGCCGTTATTGAGCATGTTGATTTCTATGATTCGCTCGATGTCAATAATGTAAATGCACTTTTAAATTGCTTCGGCAATCACTTCTGGGATTTGCCCGGGGGGCAGGGAGCCCGGTTTTTTGTTCCCAACGGCGGACTTACATCCTCTGTTTTCTCTCAGACATTCTGGATCGGAGGGCTGGACCTGGATGACTCACTGCACCTGGCAGGTGATCGGTACCGGCAGGTGGGAATGGACTACTGGCACGGCCCCCTGTCGGATGTATATGACTCGGCCTATGACCGCCGATGGTTTCACATCTGGAAGCTCAACAAGGCCGAAATTGAGAACCACAAACAAAACTGGTGGACTCCGGGATACATATGCCCGGAACAGATCCTGACATGGCCGGGCAACGGGGATACCGGAAACGGCCAGGCTGCGATGCTGGCGCCGTTCCTTGATCAAAACCATAATGGCATTTACGAACCGATGCAGGGCGACTATCCTGTGATCCGCGGCGATCAGGAAGTGTTTTTCATCTTCAACGATGGACGTGAACCCCACACTGAAACGGAAGGCAGAATCCTGGGCATCGAGGTCCATGGATCCGCTTATGCCTTTGATGCTCCTGAGGACTCAGCACTATGGAATACCATCTTTCTGCATTATGATATCATCAATCGGTCACAAAATACTTATCACGATACCTATCTAGGCATATTCACCGATCTGGATCTGGGATATGCCTGGGATGATTTTATCGGCTGTAATGTTCAGGGTGGCTACTATTATTGCTACAACGGAAATCCAATCGATGGCGGCGGGCAACCCTGGGCATATGGTGAGCATCCGCCGGCCATGGGAGTGCTGTTCCTGGCCGGCCCGGAAATGGATCCCGATGGCATCGACAATCCTGCAGGCGGATGCGATTTAAGTATTAACGGATTGAATTTCGGAGACACCATTATTGATAATGAACGGATGGGATTAATCCGGTTTATCCATTATTTAAATTCAGGAGGTGTACAGGGTGATCCTCAGATTGCTGACGAATACTACTCATCTATGAAGGGATTCTGGAAAGACGGTACGCCACTGCTTTTCGGTGGAAACGGACATGCGGGCAGCGGCGCCGTCGGTCCTGAATGTGCCTTTATGTTTCCCGATGATTCTGATCCATGCAACTGGGGAACCGGGGGCATCCTTCCCAATGGCGGGTTTAACCAGAACGGGTATTATTGGAATGAAACCACAGCGGCCAATAATCCTGATGACAGACGGGGACTGGGTGTATCCGGACCATTCACCTTCGCATCAGACGAGACAAAACAACTGGACCTGGCCATGGTGTTCGGAAGGGATTTCAACGGCACGCCCCTCAGCTCAGTGCAAGTGCTTGAGCAGAGATGTGAATATCTTAAATCGATGTTTGAAAATGATCCGGATTTCTTTTCGAAAACAGAAGAGTATCCGAATGAAGTGTTCAATCTCAGGGTATATCCCAATCCCACAACAGGCCATATCTATATCGATGGTCTGCCATCAGGCCGTTTGATGCACTTTTCATTCCATGACATGTTTGGAAACAATCTTCTTGAATCCGAGCGGATGACAACCGGAAGGGAGCTCATCAACACGGGAGCGCAGTCACCCGGCCTGTACTTTCTGAAGATCACACTTGACGACCGGCAAAAAGTGCTTAAAATTCTGGTAAGGTAATCTCTTTGCATATCAGGCTATTGCTGTAGAAATCTATGGGGTCTCGAGGTAATTTGACGGCTGGCGGATAGCCAGGCAGAGTGTCCACTCCTGTTTGGTACATTTTTTTAATGAAACGACCCTGGACATGATCCAGACACTGGGATGGATACCCATTTATTCACTAATCATATCCATCTTAAACGCTTTCAAATAATCACATCCTCTTTCCTCCGGATTTGCATCATCAACATTAACAAAGGTTTTTCCTATTTTTGGTAACCTGGGATCAAACCAGCGCAACGCATGTAACTATCCGGTGTGAAAAACAGGCTTTTTCCCTTATTACCATTAAGGATAGCGTTACACTTACTGGCTTTGGCCACTGCCTGCCATTTGCCCGTCACCGGCGCTGCAATACTTATCACCCTGCGCGGACATACCATTCAGTCGAAAGCCCTTCAAACACAGGACAGTTCTTCAAAGCTGATCCCAATCCCCTGGACATTTGGGAGCGGTCAGGCCACCGGAGGCGCGGTCAAACCGGTAAGTGTCCGGGCGGGAATTCCCAGAAAGGTCCCATGCACCGGCAATGAACAAAAATGCGGAATTCCGGTCAGTGTTACCTTGCCGGCTCAAATGAAATCGGTTGCACCCGGTTTGAACGGCATCCCTGTGCCGGAAACCGCCCAGGCAAGGGTATGCCCGCTGGATTTCCCGGCACCGGTCATCCTGCGGGCTTCAGAACCCCGCTACATGAACAACGCTACGCGGAACATCAGCTACCTCTCCGATGACCAGGGACTGACTGCAGATAAAATTTATGACATTGAAGAAGACCGGCACCATATCTTCTGGATATCCGGAGGCAACTGCCTGATCCGTTATGACGGGATCACTTTTACCAATTACACCCGCATGGGAAAAGTACCCCTCCAGCCCAAAAAAAGCCTGATAGACTCCTCCGGTAACCTGTGGCTCATCTCCATCGGCAAATCCGGTATGATCGTCAGGTATGACGGAAACACTTTCTGCGGACTGGACATCCCCGGAGCCGGACCTGTAAAACACTTTCCGGCCTGTTTTGAGGACAGCCGCGGAGGCTTGTGGTTTGCCATCAACACCAAAGGGGTGTATCATTTCATACCTGATCCGTCATTTCAGGATTCCTGTCGCATCACATTATATACGGAAGAAAATGGACTGATCGGTAATGATATCTGTTGTATTACTGAAGATCACGAAGGGAACATCTGGATGGGTGCCGACAGCGCCGGCCTGTGCAGATACCGGCTGCCTTCAGAATCCATGCCCTTTGGCTGCTTCACACATTTTACCGTTGAAGAAGGATTATCCCATAATGACATATCCAGCGTCATTTGCGACAGTAAGGGAAATCTGTGGGTGGGTGCGGAGGGCGGCGGCATCAGTATCTTCAATGACTCCGCTTTTCTGCAACTTACCATGCGCGAGGGACTGAACATAAACCACATCACCGACATCCTTGAAGACGATCAGGGTGCGATCTGGATCGCCACCCATGGCGGCGGTATCGACCGGCTGGAGCTACATTCATTCGATCCCTGGATCGCTGACCTTACTTCATTCACCTATCTTGATAACCTGACCAGCAACTACATTACTAAGGTTTTGCAGGATCATGCCGGAAATATGCTTTTCGGGTCTTTCGGAGGCACACTGCATGTCTGCCGGACGGGCTCCTTCATCCATTTTACTGAAAAGCAGGGATTTGAATATCTCTGGATCACAACCCCTGTCGAAGACCTGAAAGGCGATATCTGGTTTGGTTCTGAATGCGGACTAGGCCTCTGCAGGTTCGATGGCAACGATTTCTTCTACTATACCCATAATGAAGGGCTTAGCTCTGACAGCATCACCTGCCTGCTGACCGGCAGCAACGGTGATATCTGGATCGGAACACGTACAGCCGGCATGAGCTGTTTCGATGGGGCCCGCTTTACACATTATCAACCGGAGCAGGGGCTTTCGGATCCTCATGTCACCTGCCTGGCTGAGGATCATCACGGCCGTATCTGGATCGGTTCCGGTGATGGAAAAGTACACCTGGTTGACGGTACTTCCATTATTCCATTCGAATTTGATCTGAACCAGCCCAATCACGCCATTTCCGATATTTTTTCAGATCGCTCCGGAAACATCTGGATCGGTTCATATAAGGGAATGGTATTGAAATACGATTCCTTGAATCTCTACCAGGTCTCGAAAGAGAAAAATACCCCGTATGACTGCCCGGTGTTCTTCATCCAGGACAAAACGGGAAGGATATGGTACAGGAATGATTCATTCAAAGGCCTGATCGCCATTGATCCCGACATGGGCGAAACACCCCAACATGCCATTGCCTTTCCGGAAACATCCCATAAAAAAAAGAAAATCATGGGTATTGAGACGTGCAACATCATCAGTAGCAGGCACGTCAAATTCATTGTCAATGATGGAAAGGGAAAGATCTTTGCCGGATCTTCAGGTATTGATGTGATCACCCTGCCGGATGAATCTGACGGCGGGGAGATCAGGACCCTTCATGTCGACAGGGACGACGGACTGAAGGGAGACGTTCCTGTGCTGAATTCCGCCTTGATCGACAGCAGGAACCGGTTATGGTACGGACACCACAGAACCCTTTCCATGCTCGACCTGAACCATTTCCGACGGCCGGACAATACTCCGGAAGTCCAAATGAACACTATCGAACTGAATCACGGAATGGTGCACTTCAGGAGTCCTGAGTTCCCGTTTGATGCAAGGAATTCAGCCGGTGACATACCGGACCTGAGTGAGGTACGGTATTCAAAGATAACACCCTGGTTCAATATCCCCAAAGATCTCAGTTTGCCGCATACTCTGAATGATATGATATTTCATTACGCCGCCATTGAATGGGCAGCGCCTCACCGGCTTCAATACCGGTACAGGCTGGAAGGCCTGGACAGGGAATGGAGGCCGTTGACCCCGGAAACGAAAGCCATTTATACCAATCTGGATCCGGGTGTTTATACCTTCACAGTGATGGCCATTGGTGCCGCCGGTAAGTGGAGTGATCCATTCAGGTTCGGCTTCATCATCCGGCCGCCATGGTGGAAAAGATGGTGGGCATATACCGGCTACGGACTGCTCATATTAGCCCTTGTCGCATACTGGCGCAGGTATGATCTCAGGAAGCACCGCCTGGCTGAAGCGCTGAAGCTGGAAAAAATACGCGCTGAAAAACTCCAGGAGGTGGATCAGATACGGTCCGGCTTTTTTACGAATATTTCCCATGAGTTCAGAACACCGCTCACCCTTATCCTGGGTCCTGTTGAGGAAATGATCCGAAAATCACGCAATGTTGATGACACAAAGCAGCTATCCATCGTACAACGGAACGCACAAAGACTTCAGAGGCTCATCAACCAGCTTCTCAACCTGGCCATGCTGGAAGCCGGGAAAATGAAGCTGCAATGCAGGGAGGAGGATCTGGTGCCA
>JAFGHD010000110.1 GCA_016939365.1 Bacteroidales bacterium
CCGGTGGAATGGAAATGCCTGATAGGGAATGCCAGGCGGTGGAAATCAGGCGTGCTTGAGCAGCGGATCGAGGCAGGCCCCGGTACGATGATACTTCGTGCGGAACGGCTGGAAGGAGATGGCCCGGGAAAAAGGGTACGGTTCGAATGGACACCAGCCGGTATGGATTTCGGCCAGATTCTCGAATGGTTCGGCCATACTCCATTGCCCCCTTACATCACCAGGGAGGAGGAACCCGGAGACAGACAGAGATATCAGACTGTCTTTGCCCGATACGAAGGTTCCGTTGCCGCTCCAACCGCGGGATTGCATTTTACACCGGAACTGATGGAAAGAATGGAGGCAATGGGAATACGACAGGCCCGTGTTGTGCTTCATGTCAGCCCGGGCACCTTCCGGCCCGTCAGCACCCCAACCATCCTCGACCATGTGATGCATACCGAGACCATCCGGATCGGGAAAAAGCTCATCTCTGACCTTGCTGAAAATACCGGAGTCCAGGTGACAGCTGTCGGTACCACTACTGTAAGAACCCTGGAAAGCCTCTACTGGCACGGAGTAAAAATCCTGTCCGTTCCGGGCTATGGTGAAGCTGTGGATATCCGGCAATGGGATCCTTATTATTCCGGACTTCCGCAGAACATCTCCCTCAGTCAATCACTCGAAGCGGTGCTTGGACACATGGAAAGATGGGGTACAGATGCCATTGAAGGGAAAACGCAACTGATCATCATCCCCGGATACCGGTTCCGGATTCCCCGGATGATGATCACGAATTTCCATATGCCCGGCAGCACATTGCTTCTGCTGGTCGCCGCATTCATCGGAGATGGCTGGAGGGATGTGTATGATTTTGCTCTTCAGAATGGGTTCCGGTTCCTGAGCTATGGCGACTCGTGCCTGTTCACCGGGATGAACCATGTGTGATATGTTTGCCTCCCATCCAGATGATGTCATCCTTTTCTCAGGCCCTTTTGCCAGAAATGTCACCGGCATAATTCTGGCCGGTGGCGGAAGCCGGCGAATGAAAAGTGAAAAGGGGCTGATGATCTTCCGCGGCAGACCGATGATTGAATACGTGTTATCGGCACTGGAGCCCGTTTGCAAAAAACTGCTGATCAGCACATCTCATCAGGGATACATGAAATACGGGTATCCGCTGATCGTTGATGAAATCCCGGGCATGGGACCACTGAGCGGGATCGTTACATGCATGAAACATTCCGGGGGTAATGACTTCATTGTTGCCGCATGCGACCTTCCGTATCTGAATCCTGAGCTGATACGATATATCCTATGCCATAAAACGGAATTCCAGGCACTGGTGCCCGTCTGGGGTGGACAGATCCGGCCGCTTTGCAGCTATTACCAACGTTCAATTATCCCTTTTGCAGAGAAATGTATCCGGGAAAACCGGCTGGCAATGGTCGATTTCCTGCAGGAGATCCGGGCCGGCTGGCTGCACATCCCCAAAGAGCACCCCCTTTTTTCTACCTCTTTGTTCAGGAACATCAATTCACTGTCCGATTTATAAATGCTGCAGATAGTGGTGGCACAGCCCATCCACCTGCGACCGGCCCATGAACCACCGAAAACAGCGGGGAAAATCTATGCCTAACTGTTCATTGATTAAATTTGCACTCAAGTAGCATTAATTTATTTAAATAAATACTTATGACAAACCGCCGGGAGTTCATCAAGATATCTGCACTCGGGGCCGGGGGTCTTGCACTGGCCGGGACAGGCTAGTCTATTCCCCAACTGTTTCTGGTCTCCGGAAGTCATCCTTCTTCAGGAGGTCAATGGCAGCGCACACCGACCTATTGTGAGATCTGTTTCTGGAAATGTGTTGGATGCAGCGATTGTGTCGTTGCCTGTCAGACAGAGAACAATATTCCTATCGGTTATTGCAGTGATTGGGTGGTGGAGGTGACCGACGGCACCTATCCGAGGCTGGAGATCGAAATCCGGTCGGAGAGATGCAATCACTGCCAGAACGCTCCCTGCGTTCGCTGCTGTCCCACTGGTGCAAGCCATTACGCTGCTGGAGGCACGGTACTGGTAATACCCGAAAAGTGTATCGGGTGCGGGGCGTGTATTGCATCCTGTCCCAATGATGCCCGATACCCCCACCCGGATGGTTATCCTGACAAATGCACCTTTTGCCTTCCCAACCGGGTTGAACAGGGGCTCCAGCCGGCATGTGTCTCGGTATGCCCTACCAAATGCATGTACTTCGGCGACCTGGATGATCCCAACAACGAGGTGTTGCAGGTACGCCGAAACCGCAAGTGGAAAACACTCATCCCGGAAGCAGGTACACAACCCCATCTTTATTTCCTGATCTGAAAGACACAGATATGAAGGAAGAAATCATTGATCATGAAAGACAAAAACATCAGCGGCACCCGTTATCTGAATCCTTATCTCAGCGGGGTTCTTCTGGGGCTGGTTGTCCTGCTGGCCAATTTCATTTCTGGCCGGGGTGTAAGAGCCAGCGGGGCCATAAAAAGCGCCATCGTGGCGGGCGCGGAAATACTGGCTCCACATCACCATGGGAATGCCGCGTTTTATAAGGAATACGCTGCAATGCACACAGGTAATCCACTGAACTCATGGCTTGTATACCAGACGATCGGTGTCCTTGCGGGGGTATTCCTTTCGGGTGTGATCGCCGGGAGGCTGAAACTGAAAACGGAACATCCCCCACACATTACAAGCCGTCGCAGGCTGGTTTTTGCCCTGATGGGAGGGATTCTGTTCGGCTTTGGGTCCCAACTGGGCAGAGGCTGCACCAGCGGATCGGCACTCAGCGGTATGGCCGTCCTTTCACTCGGCGGGTTCATCTCCATGATGGCCATATTTGGAACTGCATTTGCCCTGGCCTATTTCTTTAGAAAAAACTGGATATAACCAAATGAATTTGAACATTATGGGACCTCTGGCTGTTAATGAACTGATATCCATGGACACCAACTTGCTGCTGGCATTTTTCATTGGTGTCGGTTCCGGGTTTGTCCTTGAGAGTTGTGGATTTTCATCCAGCAGGAAGCTGGTCGGGGTGTTTTACGGCTACGATACGGTGGTTCTGAAGGTGTTTTTTACCGGGGCCATCACTGCCATGCTTGGATTGCTTTTTTTCAGCCTGTTCGGATGGATCGACCTGAATCTGGTATATGTGAACGAGCTGTTCCTGTGGTCGACCCTCATCGGAGGAGTGGTTATGGGAGCGGGATTTATAACGGGAGGCTTCTGCCCCGGTACCAGTTTTTGCGGTGCAGCCATCGGCAAGAAAGATGCCATGGTTTTTATCATCGGGCTTTTTATCGGCGTAGCCATTTTCATGGCGGGTATCCTCTGTGGGAGGGATTATACAAGGCCTCATTCCTAGGTTCGCCCAGGATTTCCGATTCACTGGGCATATCGGGTGGGTTAATGGTGCTGCTGGTCATCCTTGCAGCCATCGGCATGTTCTGGGCAGGTGAATGGGCAGAAAAGAAGTTTCCCATGGAAGAGTATTAACAAATATCAACATACCATGTGGAAAAAAGTCAAACCCCGTATCCTTCTTTCAGTCTGGATACTCATGATGGGTCTTATTATCGCTTCCGTTCCTGAAAACACGACAAAACCTTACCGGCTGACCGCAGGGCAGATGCTGGATGAAGTCAAAACAAGGACCCAGTTCCTGCATCCCGATGTGGTTGCGGACCTGATCATCCGTAAAGATCCTTCTCTCCGGCTCATTGATGTCCGTCCGGCAGATGAGTTTGAGAAATACAGCCTTCCAGGTGCCATTCACATCCCTCTGGATGATATCCTGAATCCGGCATGGGAAGGCATCTGGCAACAGGATGTTTACATGAATGTGCTCTATTCCAACGGAACCACAACAGCGAATGAGGCGTGGATGATCCTGAGGCAGCTCGGCACCCGGAACCATTTTGTTCTTCAAGGCGGCCTCAATTACTGGGTGGAAACCATTATGAATCCTGATCAACCACCTTCGACCAGTCCTGATGAAGAGTTTGCCCGGTTTGATTTCAGGAAAGCGGCGAGCCATGCACTGGGAGTTGGTGGAACCATCATGACTGAAGCCAGGGACACCACTCCGGTTTCGAAACCCATAATCATACCCGTCAATAAAAGAAAGCCGTTCAGGGAGGCTGTTCCTGATATCTCCTGATTTTGGGCTCCAATCGTGTAAAAGAGTCTACGATTCTGGATAACTAACGCCCCAGGTTTTTATACACTTATTGTACATATGATTGACCGGCAACTCATTAGGCTTAAACCCACAATATTTTCTCACAAACTATCCGAACCTCTGCGAAGGGTTGACCGTATAATCGACTGATTAGACCCAAATTATGCATTTTGGTATAAACATTGCAATAAAGGTGGACAAAATCAGCACATTATACGTTTTTCAACATTTTTATTAACATTGCAGTATGATAAGGATCGGGGATTTGTCCTGTGTTCGGGTATTGATAGGGGTGATCATTCTGCTGCAGATCATTGCCATGCCGGTTTCAGGCCAGCACTGGAGTGAAAAAAAACATACTAAGTTCAGGCTTTGGGAAGGGTGGTCAGCGAATCTGAATTTTGGTCAGACCTCTTTTTTCGGTGATGTGAGCCTGTTTGATGACAGTTTCTCCGAGAAGCTTTCCAACGAAAGCGATTGGGGCTTTGGTGTGATCGCCAGGAAGGACATCAACACGGTCCTGTCTGTTGGGGGTCAGCTGCTTATGGGATCACTCAAGGGTGAAAACAAAAGAGCCTATTTTGAAGCCAAACTTTATGAATACAACATTAACGCCTGTTTAAACATTGTCAACCTGCTGCTCCCCAATAACAATTCCAGGTTCTTTCTGTTCGGAGTAGCCGGGGTGGGTCATTTTATCTTTAACTCCACACTGAATTTCTATGACTCCAGCCTTGGACCAAAGATCGAGGATACAGGCGTTCCTGAATTCGTTTACATGTTCGGCTCAGAAGCCTATTATCAAATCATTCCCAATGTGGATGTGACCGCAGGCATGGTGATGAGGCAGGCACGAAATGATAAACTGGACCTTTCGGTCAACAACAAGGATATGGATTACTATACCTATTTGTCAGCCGGCATTACCTATCATTTCAATAACGATGCGGGTACCGGCAGAAAATTCAGGTCCAGAAGCCGTTTTCCGTTACTCCGAAGAAAATAATCGGGTTACTTCTTGTTTTGTTGAAACCTTTTTATATCTTTAGAGTTTAAAAGAATACACCGCCCGCTTGCATCAAGGTAAGAGATGAATGCCCAGCACATCAGGACAGGCTGTCATACGAGGTTCTACATTAATTTGGGTGTGACATTGGTATTGGTAATTTCCTCATGTTACGGTTACAGTCAGCATTGGGGAGGCCGATGGAAACCTGGATTCTGGGATTTGTGGGCATTCAATATCAACGGCGGACAGACCTCATTTTACGGAGACCTGAGTATTTACGACAGTGATCTCTTTGCCAAACTTTCCAATGAAAGCGGGCCGGCTTTCAGTATCATCGCCAAGAAACATTTCAATAAAAAGTTCGGTATCGGCGGTCAGCTCCTGACCGGTAAACTCAAGGGAGAAAACAGTTTGTCCCATTTCGAGGCGACGCTGCTGGAATATAACTTCCATGGATTAGTCGACATAAAAGAGTTGCTTTTCCCTTACAAGAAGAAGTTCTGTCTGGGTGCGATACTGTATGCAGGGGTTGGACAATTCAGATTCAATGCACTGGCCGGCTGGAAAGATCCTGACAGTCCGGAAATTCCAAGAGAGAACACAGGGGTACCGGAATTTGTTTATTTCTTAGGCGGGGGCGCTTACTACAAAATCAACGAGAAGTTCAGGATTACAGCGGATATTGCCCTCAGACAGGCACAAAACGACAAGCTTGATGTGTTCAAGCGCAACAATGACTACGATTATTACACCTATATCAGTTTCGGAGCCTCCTACCATGTGCAAAGCCTTTTCAAGAGTCAACCCTATTCCCGTTTCAACAGATCCAAAGGCAGATTTCCGATGAGGCGGCGCAACTAGTGCATGCCATTCATTTCAGTCATTCCATGTTTATACTGATGCTGTTTGATTTTGCCTGCCTGATCGGCCCGCCTGTCGTCGGACAGGCAGACAGGCAAAAGCAAAATCTTACAGA
>JAFGHD010000111.1 GCA_016939365.1 Bacteroidales bacterium
AAAATAACCGATCAAGATGAAAATCAATGACCAGAAAACCTTGGAGAAAGAGATCACCTCTGAAATGGATGGGGGTTGTATTTCCAACGCGCTGCCAGCCTTCTCCGGAGATGCGCTTGCAGATGTGACCGTATCTGATCCCTGTGAACCAAAATCACTCTCCATATGAATGGCAGTCTCGTCAACAACGCGGATCATTGAATCCACATCCTGACCGGCCCCGTAAACGGCCATCATCAAACCGGCCAGTAATGCAATTACGGGAAGAAAAAACTTTTTCATATCAGTGAACAATGTTTCTGGACTGGAGCAATGAAATCACCTCACGGTATAAAAGGGGATTGATCTGGTAGTAAGCGCCGGAAGAGATCAGTATCCCGTCGTCGGTCATGCTCATCAGGATCAACCGGCTCCGATCCGGGCCGACATGAAGGACTTCGGAGTGTTCCTGCAAGGTCAGGGTTTCATGCAACAGAAGGTTGTAGAGGGTGAAGAGCCTGTCCGTACTCAATGCTTTGAGGAATCCCATGTTGAGTATCAGGGGCAGGCTAATCCGGATCGTGTTCCCCGTAACTTCCGTTGTCGAACGGAGCCAGAATATCAGTGCCAGACTCATGTTTCCATGGGCAAAATCCTGCATACTTTTGAAATAAGAGCGTTCCAGAAATGCCTGTTGCTCCTTTTCATCCCTTTTGATCCGTTTCCGGGTTAACCCAACTCCTGCATGAAGTGTATATTCAATTCGGTATCCGCTCACCCTGTTCCTCCTTAAAATAAACTCCTGCAGTAATTCCTCATCGAGCACCCTCATTCTGACCACATGTCCGAAATAATCATTGATGCCGAATGTCTTTACAAGGTATTCCCAGGCAAACAGGGAACAGGAAGTGATCCAGAATACCTTGCCGCTGGTCTTAGAGATGAGTTGTGACAGCGTTCCGATCAGCCGGAATCCGCCCACTTTCTTAAGAAAAAGATGCTGAATGTTTTCCAGGATGATCATGACAGCATCATTGCCGCTGGTAAGTTTATCAGCCAGTCTTTCGATCCTGTCCACCGGATCAGTTCCGGTCATACCGTTAAAAATATCAAAAAAGGATGCTTCATCAATGCATTTTTGAGTAAGTGACACTCGATGGACTTGCTTGTGATCCACCCGGGCAATGAAGTACTCGATCAATGTGGTGATCCCGCTTCCTTTCTCTCCCACAATCGCGACCGGTGCGAATACTTCGTTATTGAAATCGCTGTATGCCTTTTCCAGGTCACTCAACTCTGCATTCCTTCCCGTAAAGAAAGAAAAGTTCTCCAGTGGTTTTACTTCGTATAATCTCTGATAAACGAAGGGGAGTTTTTCCATGGCGGACCGGTACTGGGCCAGGTAGGCGGAAATCTCCGCTGAAAATTCCCCTGAGGCTTCGGTGAGACCAAACCGCTGTCTGAGTGCGGCATAAGATTCAGAAGAACTTTTAATTTTCCTGATCAGGAACCGATAAAGCAAGGGGATGCTTCGCTTCATGAACCGGCCGGTATTACTTAGGAGCTCCCTCAGCTTTAGCTGGTATTTCGCCCGGGTGATCTGCCACCGGATCATGAGGATATTCTCCTTTTCGGTCAGTTTCAGGATGTTCCTGATAAAAACCTCCAGGTGATCATCCAGCTGATCTCTGACCCTTACGCTGGATTCTTTGAGGATGCGCACAGATTCCTCACATTTGCCTTTGGCACGTTCCAATCCCTCCACAGCGATGCCCACCGGATCCGTACCGCCGGTCACTTCCGCATCCGCCTTAAGGATCGCTGATTCCAGATTGAATTCAACGATTGTCGGCACAGACAGCAAATGCTGCCGGGCTTCGGACAACTTTTCTTCCAGAAATGCGGCGGTATCACGGATACCTTTCAGATAAACCGGGTAATCCCTGAATCTCAGCATCTCGCAGGGAGAAAGGTATTCAATTTGCCGGTCCCGGACCTTATCCTGGTATTTGTCGGATTTAATAAACGCCACTCTCTCCGGAAGTTCATGGATGGTCTCAGAGAGCTGCTTCTCGAGGTCTTCCATCAGTCCCGGCAGATCGCTTTCTGCAAAGGCATCCATCGCATCCGGAATCATGCTGCCTGCAAGATGATCCGGTAAGCGATGTCTCTCCTCGGAAAGCAGTGGAATGACCTGCCGGATATCCTTTCCCGCCCCTCCCCTGATCTTTTCAATGAGCTCATCAATGGTGCAAGAGACAGAACCTGCTTTTTCCGCAAGCAATACTACCAGTCGCTGATCGAGTACATTGTAAAATTCATTATGCCTGATACTTACAGTATAGCGGAGCCTATAGATCGCATTATCCAGCAACCAGTCTTCCAGAAGGGCAAAATGATTGTTATTCCATCCCCTGACCAGTTCTTCAAACCGGATATTGAAATCCCTTCTGGCCATTAGTATACGATCTTCTGACAACCGACGGGATTGAAGTTCGATGGTACCGGCCAGATTAAAATCCCGCCTGAGGTCTTTCAGAGTGTCCTCATAGATGCCCTGAAACCGGATCTTCATTTCGGGAAAGGCCTGTTCCATTTCAGCCAGCATCAAATCCAGTTCTCCTGCCAGGAAATCTCTGCCGGTATTGTCCAAGGTATTACCGGTTGCCTGCAGGTGTTGTTCATCCAGAAGATACAGCTGGTGATATATCTTCCACATGCGGACCAGCAGATTACTTTTGAGCCTCAGATATTCATCCAGCAGATGAATCATATCCCGGGGAAGGAAAACCAAAAGAAACCTGATAATCAGATTTCTGAACGGGACATATCGGTGCCAGATATGATCAGAACGCATATTCCTGCCTATCAGTCGTCGCAGGATGTTACCCGATCGCCGCGGTATCCTTGAGAGCCAAAGTAATGATCTCTTAAGCGGCTTGATGATTCTGAACCTGAAAGGATCGCCCGGCTGAAAAATGAACCGTTCCCTTTCCTGTATGGTTCTGATCATCTCGGGTTGTTCGTCACAATGTGCAATCACCCCAGAGATATACTCCGGAAACAGGGCTTCGAAGTCAGCCTGGTCCCGCTCCCGCTCAGAGTCACTGATCATTCGCAGGACTCCGAGGTGAAATGCATGGTAACCTTGCAGGCCTGAAGGCGGCAGGGCCGCATGTTCCTTCATTGCAGAAACAAGATCCCGCACCCGGTTCACCCTTGAGTCAAGCCAGTCATGAAAAGGCCCGAACAGTTTTTCTGCAACCAGATCTTCCCACAAAGGCTCCAGGTCTTCAATCCGTCTGTCCGTCAACGGTCTGTTATTTGATCCTGACATAATCATGAAAAATGGATCACCCTCCTGATTCAATCAGGAAATGAACACGGTAAATTACAAAAATAATTCATATTGTGACTACCCGTTCCGGAATCCGGCAGGATTCGCCGACAATGGCGGACATTGATCCAGTTCCGATTATTCGATCACAGGTCAGGCCCGGGCCGGGGGGATTGAACAGTTCCAGAGGGGATTCCGGCCATCATTAAACAAAAAGGTCATGAACATGCATGACCCTTCTGTTGTATTCATGCTTCTGCCGGTTTCATTCATTGATCCAGTTGATCACACGTTCAGAAAGGGGACTCTCCTTAGGCGGTAACATATCTACCAGTCTTCCATTCTCATCCACCAGATATTTCTGGAAGTTCCACGACACCTCCGAGTCCATCACACCGTTCAGTTTCTTACTGGTCAACCACTGATACAGCGGATGCATATCATCCCCCCTGACGGAAATTTTCGACATCATGGGAAATGTGACACCATAGTTGACATCGCAAAAGTCGCGAATCTCTTCATCCGTTCCCGGCTCCTGATTCATGAAATTGTTGGCCGGGAGTCCGATAACTGTAAAATACTGACCACCATAAGTATCATAAAGTTTCTGCAACTCCTTATACTGAGGTGTGAGGCCGCATTTGCTGGCAGTATTCACCACAAGCACCTTCTTTCCTTGCAGGGTGGAGAAATCAAATTCAGAGCCGTCAAGGGCCTTCACCCTGAAACTGTAAAAAACACTTTCCTGTGACATAGCCTTATTGATTGATCCCAGCAGGATTGGAACAATAAAAAGAAAGATGAGCCTTTTCATGTGGCCGGAGATTATTTCTTATTGAAACATCGGTTGGATCAAAATGTTCACTGGATCACACCATGAAGGGGTAATCATACTTCAGCGAAAAGAAGGAGGTCGATCATTACGGGATGGTGGCCGGGGATCGGTGATTGCAGATTTTCTATCGCAAAAAAAGGCACCGGATGGTGTTTCCGATGCCTCTTTCCGGCTATTCTGTAATGGTCAGGGATCACCCTGCAGGCGTGGCCTGGAGGGTAATTGCAATCCCAAATTCATCATTGATGAACTGATCCTTCAGGTCATCAAAGAATTTTTTCGATTTGAACCTGATGTCCCATTCTGTCCGGTCGATCAGGAACTGGGGAGATGTCGCCCGGATGGTTCCGTTATCGGT
>JAFGHD010000112.1 GCA_016939365.1 Bacteroidales bacterium
CCGGCCGGGATATTGCCGTATGATTCGAATCCGTCGGTTATCGTAATGTAGGCATCGCTGGTTGAGAGCTGTACCGCGACGTTGCTTGCCTGTTGAGAACCCACGTTTTCAATTTCAACGGTCAGCCCGATGGTCTCGCCAAAGTCCACCTGCCCGTTTCCGTTTCCCTGAGAGTCGTCAATCTGGTGTGAAGAATAGATCACATAGGCTCCGGCGTTGGGGATAACGGTGACAGGGTACTGGGTGGGGAGGCAGTTGTACCCGGAAACCACCAGCTCGGCATCTCCCACCTGTGTAAAGGCAGGATCAAGCTGAATGACGGCCGTGCCGTTGGAGCCTGTCAGGGCGGCACCGTGAAGAGTCCCATCCTTCAGCAGGGCGCAGGTGAGTCCTTCCACCGGCGATCCGTTACTGGTAACAGTCACCTGGGTGGAGGGAACACCGATGGGGATGGCGGCCTGGTAATTCACCTGTATGGTGATGGGTTCATCGGCCCAGACTGCCAATGCAGGATTACCGAGGATGTTGATGTCGTAAAAGTTCCATCTCAGAGCACCCTCTTCCCATTGTCCGGGAGCAGTCACCCACGGGGCGGTTTGGATCTTCATTTCAGCAAATGCATCGCCCAGGCAGCCAATCTTCTCATGATAAAGGGCATCTGCGTATTCCCGGTGCATATGGGCTGCCGGACCTTCCGTCTGTCCTTCATTGAACCACCCGTACCGGGAATTGCCAATCACGGAGACGGCAAAGTTCTCGATATTGACCATCCGCTCCATGATACAGTCATTATAGTCGAATGAACCGCAGTAGCACCCATGTGAAAACATCAGGGTGTAATTATGGTCGGTGCCATTGGCCAGGTTGAAGTTGGAGTTGGTGATATCGCTGTTGCTCAGAAAGGCGACATATGTCTCGTTGGCATGGCCCGAATGATGCAGGAAGGATTTTCCCTGATTGATTTTGGCAATCAGGTCGCTGGCCCCCCAGGGCTGTATCTCTTCATACAGCTTATCAATGTTATGATCTTCAGGAATGCCGGTGGTGGTGTACCCGTTATCATCGTGATAACCGATCAGAAGCTCCAGGTAATCGCTGCCCCAGGTAGGCGGGTCACTCCATAAATGCTCACCCGCCAGCAGGGGATCCCTGAGCTCGCCGGTCACGGGTGTATCCTGATAGCTCTCCGATTTGTGTACCACGTTGTTCAGTTCAGTCGTATTGCTTACAGGGAACCGTCCCACTCCCAGCTCCGGTAAAAGATCGTCCTCACCCGGTTCCCCCCAGAGGTTGTCACCGTCATCGTTCCAGGTGCCGTCGAGTGCCCCATAATAGAGATCGGCCGGGATATCATCATCCTCATATACTGATGAGGAGATCACCTTGCAGTAAAATCCCCGGTAGGGAACATACTCCACATCACCTCCCAGCAATACGAAGCCGATGCCATGATCCTGGTACTCCTGGATGATATGATTGCGTATCTTTTCCTGGAGATCCTGTCCGGTGCCACCTGTCTGTATCTCTTCGACGGTAGTGATCGCTGTTCTCATCCCCCTCCTGAGATAAAGATCGGCAAGGGACTGGAAACCAGAAGAGAACTGGTTGGGTGTGATGATCAGGAGCTCATAGTCATCTGACCCGGGGTCTTGTGCAGGATAGGATGCAACGGCCTCAGGGTTCTGGGCCAGTCTGCCAAGACGATCCCTTATCTGACGTGAATCCTTCAGGTTGGACAGGGCAGATACGGCATCCTGCGCCAAACGGGTGAAGATACGTACTGTTATGGTCTGGTAATACCCCAATTTCCCGGAAGAGGGATAATATACCGCAGGTGTGAAGGTGGAAAGTGCGATGGAGTATCCGTTCAGGAACTGGGTAATGATCTTGCCTTCAGGCTGAGAGGGGTAAGGCCCGTCCTGGCTGTACACACCGGTATGTATCTCCCAATGAGGTGTACCCGTTGATGAGAGGGGCCGGCTTGCCTGAGCCGGAGCCAGGCGATAGGTCCCCGGAAGCTCGACGAACTGACCCGTTATGATCTCCATCCTGTCCGCAATGTGTCCGGGAGGCAGGATCAGGCTGATGCTGTGATAGGGCAGCACAGGCTCTCCCACCCTGCCGTCAGGCATGGTATTGTCAAGCAAAAGAAGCTGGTACTCCCCGGCAGGATTGATCCGGGGCCCCGTGATCTGATAGGTAAAGTCCACCTGCGCATCAGAGATCCATGCCCCCGCCAGTGTCAAAACAATAGTCAGAATTAAACTCGTCCTACTCATCATGATTGGGCTTGTTGATTGAATAATGGTTTATTAATGAGACAATAAACCTCTGAAAAAAGTTGTCAAGAGGTATTGAGGGTCCCCGGGTAAGGCCTGCCCCCTGCAGGGAACTCCGGGCCGGGGAATACAGGGGCTAAAGATAGAATAAAAACAACAGCCGGAAGATCAATACGGCTTCCGGCTGCATCTATTCAATTCCGGATCATTTCCGGTCTCAAAGGGCTAATGTATCACAGTCAGCTTCTCCGCGACCACCATCACACTGTAGTCAAGCCCCGCATGATCACCGAATATGTTGAGTGTGAAGGGGGACGGTATGGCTTTCCGGATATTGTACAGCGCCAGGTATTGGGTATACATGCTCTGCGTCTGGCTCCCACCCACCTTGGTCAGGACGCCATCAAACTTGGCGGTCGGATATCCGGTAACACCGTAATAACTGATCCGTGCGCTGGCATATGCGTTGGCGTAGGGATCATCGTAGTGATATTCAATGACGGCCACATCATGCCCGTTGGCCACCATGTCATCGGCGCCCATCGCGGCACCCGGGCAATACGGACACCAGGTGCCTGTCGCGATCTCCAGCAGAACCTTATCCCGTTCGACCTGCTGTGCCATCACTACCTGGATCATCATGATACCTGCAATGAACAGTAAATTTCTTTTCATGACCGTAATATTTTGAGGTTAAATCAGGAAATACAAATGTAGGTAAATTATACAATATGTAATAATTACATTTTAGAAATACCCCTGCTTATGCGATTCAGCAAACCTTAATATTCAGGAAGGTCCCGGTTCATCTTCCCCGCACCTTCCTGTCGAAACGCCATTCACCGGAACCCGCCGGAAGGCCGTTTCGCCTATTTACGAAGTATGATCCGGAAGGTGGTTCCTTTCCCCAGCACTGAAGACTTGACGAAAATTCTGCCGTTATGGTAGTTGCGTATGATCCGGTCGGCAAGTGAGAGTCCCAGTCCCCATCCTCTTTTCTTGGAGGTGTAACCGGGATTGAATATGGTCTTGAACAGCGATTTGGGTATCCCTTTGCCTGTGTCACTGAAATCAATGATCACCTGTCCGCTCTCCTCAATGAGATGAATATCAATCAGGCCATAGTTACCCATGGCATCAATGGCATTTTTACAGAGATTTTCGATCACCCATTCGAAGAGGTGAAGGTTCAGTGGAACCATGATACGGGCATCCGGCGGTACATTGATGTGGTATTCCACTCTTTCGGAAGACCGGGTCCGGATATACGCCACGCCGTCATAAACCACCCTGACGATGTTTTCGGGTTTTAATTTGGGTTCAGACCCGATCTTGGAGAACCGGTCGGTAATCTTCTGAAGCCTCTCCACATCTTTTGCAAGTTCCTGAAATGCCTCATTACCTGCATGCTCCGATCCAAGCAGCTCGATCCAGGCCAATATGGAAGAGAGCGGTGTTCCCAGTTGATGTGCGGTTTCCTTGGCCAGACCAACCCATACCTGGTTCTGTTCTGATTTTCGTGCAGAGCTGAAGAGAATATAGGATATCAGAAGGAATATACCGATCACGGCCAGCTGGAAATAAGGGAAATAGATCATTCGGGTCAGCATGTCGGAATCCTTGTAAAAAATGAATCGCTTGCCCTGCCCGGCGAGTTCGATCTCTATGGGTTCATTCTGCGATTCCATTCTCGACAAGATATGCATCATGTATGTTGAATCACCGGCTTTTCTCGGATCTATCATACCGTGCTCCAACACTCTCCTGCGGGTGCTGTCGGTGATAATCACCG
Source organism: Bacteroidales bacterium (assembly GCA_016939365.1). Taxonomy (GTDB): domain Bacteria; phylum Bacteroidota; class Bacteroidia; order Bacteroidales; family JAFGHD01; genus JAFGHD01. Next base: position 4,072 of record JAFGHD010000112.1, read on the forward strand.
GAACGGAAGCAGAGTTCAGCACTACCTCCTGAAAGAAGGAGTCGATCAAATCATCAAGCACATTCCTCAGTTCGGTGAAAAGACGTGAATCCTTGTAGTAAAGGAATATACTTCTGTTCATCAGATATTTCACCTGGATGGGAGGATAGGTAGTGAACTCCTCAAGCAACTTGCCTCTGAGGACTCTCATGGTATCCTTGTCGAAATCGACATTCACCGCATTTGTGATGTTACCGCTTCCGTCGGTCAGAATGACCGGGATATTGGTATTGGAGCGGATCATCTTCAAATAGAAATTGAGCGCATCAGATGTGGTTTCCAGTGCAATGCTCTTGTATGCCTCAGCCAGCAACTCCATCCGTTTCCGTTCCTCATTCTCCAGGCGCACAAAAAAGCTGTCGGTGTAATTGACCAGATCAGCCTTATGATGAATTGCATCCGCCCAGATCCGAATGTTCCTCCTTTCATCCTGAGCGATCTCCCTGACCAGGATATTGGTGTACCATAAGGATCCCGTGATAATCACCACGGCTGTTCCGAACAGGATCCACTTCCACCTTTTCTTTTTTGAATATATATTCAATTGATGCGGCTATATCAGGGAATAAAACGATCCTTGAAGCCCCAGATTGTCTCAGGCAGATATGAATCCGGTGATTTATGACGTACCAAAGGGCACTGAGGATATATTGAAGAATTTGACATGCCTTCAGGCATTCCGTATTCCGGCCGGACTGCTAAAATATCACTTTTTACATTCAAATCGCAAATGAGGCCTCTTTTTTAATACTGACGGAAATCAGGTTTACAAATTTCAACTGTCTGATTTCTTCAAGTATATGCTGATCTGTATGATTTTGCTTTTGTCTGCCTGTCGCCCGCCTGTCTGCAGACAGGGCAGACAGGCAAATTCAGATAACATCAGAATACATAATACCCTTCGACAATGTTTCAAACGAATCATCCGTTTTTCGTTACCTTAGTAGCACATCCCAAAATTCCATATATATGAACAGGCAGAAATTCCGTCCAAGCAGGAAAATCGGATTGCCCCCGGGCTCCCTGGTATACACTGGAGATGCCTTTGACACAGCAGTCAGCATCACCCTGATGAAATATTCACCGGAAGAGATCCGGACCCATGAGAGCAACAACATCGACGAAATCCTCAATCAGCTGGATCATTCATATGTAAACTGGATAAATATATGTGGCCTGAGTGACACCTCTATCATCGAGAAGACGGGAAATCATTTCGGACTTCATCCCCTTCTGCTCGAGGATATACTCAACACCGGGCATCTTCCCAAAACAGAAGAATACGAAGACCATATTTTTTTCACGCTCAAAATCCTGAATGCTGACAACGCAGCGGAGGGTATCCTGCAGGAACATGTCAGTTTCGTACTGGGCAGTTATTTCCTGATCACCTACCAGGAAAAGAAGGGAGGCCTGTTTGACAGTATCCGGGAGCGGATTCTCACCGCCACAGGAAAAGTCAGGCAAAGAAAGAGCGATTATCTGATGTACCTGTTGATGGATAAAATCGTGGATCACTATTTCCTGATCCCCGGGATGATCGACGACAGGAATGATACGCTGGAAGAGCTGGTTTTCACTGAGGGAAAGAATCTTCCGGGCGGTGAGGTACTTTCGTTGCGCAAACAGATATCCTTTCTGCGTAAACAGGCTGACCAGCTCACCGACGCGGTCAGCACGATCCGGAAAAGCGAAAACCGCCTGATCGAACCGGTGACCCTCAGGTACTTCAATGATATTCACGACCACCTGGTGGAAATAACCCAGCACCTTGACACCATCAGGGACAAACTGACAGCGCTCTGGGAGCTCAACATGGCCAACCAGTCGAACCGGATGAATAAAATTATCAACCAGTTGACCGTAATCGCCACGATTTTTATTCCTTTGACCTTTCTGGTAGGAATCTATGGAATGAATTTTGAATACATGCCGGAACTTGGGTGGAAATGGGGTTACCCGCTGGTCATTGCAATCATGGTGTTTCTCGGAACCGGAATGTATATCTACATAAGACGCAAACGATGGATGTAATGCCAGAATCCCGGGATCTTTGTCAAAGTAATCAAAACCTGGTAAAAAAGGAGCCATATGAGCCTGCTCATTGAAATGTCCGGGATGCCGGCAACATCTCCATGGTTTACCTGGGTGGTCATCCCGCTCCTGATTTTTTTTGCCCGTGTGGCCGATGTATCCATCGGTACACTCCGGTTGATATTTGTATCGAAAGGGCTTAAACTGCTGGCGCCGGTTCTGGGTTTCTTCGAGGTGATCATCTGGCTGCTTGCGATCAGCCAGATCATGCAGCACCTCGACAACGTTATCTGTTATCTGGCTTACGGTCTGGGATTTGCCACGGGCAATTATATCGGGATCTATATCGACGAAAAAATGTCACTCGGCACCGTACTGATAAGGGTTTTCCCGAAAAAGGAGGCTGACATGCTTGTAGAGAATCTCCGTTCCGTCGGATACGGTGTCACGGCCACCATAGTGGAAGGAATGTCGGGAAGCCAGAAAATGCTCTTTTCGATCGTAAAAAGAAAAGACGTGAAGGATTTCATCGGGGTGGTGAATGCCTTCAATCCCGCTACCTTCTATACCATCGAGGATATCCGCACCGCACGTGAGGGATACTTCCGGGAGGGCAGGCAGCACAGCCCCTTCACCCATCTGTCGCTGCTCAGGAGAAAAGGGAAATAGCGGATTTCCCCTCCGGATGGTTGTCTTATTTCCGGAGGCTGTCCGGTTCAGTCAGGGTGGAATCCGGCAGAGATTCTTCCCACTCAATGATCCAATGTCTGTCGCTGCCTGTTATCGTCCTCTCCCGGAGCGGAGCATGCATACCCTGTTGTGAATCCTTTGCCTTTTTCTCATCCGGAAGTTCATCCCACCCGATAATGAAGTGGCGACCTGTCATCGAAGCCGCCGAATCAACAGCTTCTTCCCGGCCATCCGGCTGATCCCTGCCGAATTCGCTCCGCAACAAATCCTTCAGTTCGAATCCCTCCTTTTTCAGATCCGATGCAAGCTTTTCCGTGACTGCACGGGTATCATACCGGAGCAGGGGATCCGAAGCATCGCCGGTCAGGTGAAAAAACAATTGAGTCCGGCCTTCCCCGTCATCCTCGATGAATCCGAACTTCTCATCAGGTACCGTTTCATTGCCTCCTGAAAGAAGGTCAGAAAGACGGATCCGAATATGGTAATCGATACGGTTACTGAAATCGTGGGTTCCCGATATCCTCATGTCCAGTGTATTAGTGTTCACCTCCATCTCGGGGATGAAGATGATCCGGTCCCTGATCACAATCCTGTTCTGCAGTGTGGAAAATTCGACATGTCCGAGGTCCTGGTTTTTCAGGTAGGGAGTGATCGCGCGAAGGGGTTCATATCCGATCAGTTCACCCCGGTCAATGGTGATGTCAGCCTGTGTAAATACACTTCCCGGGGCGGTCCGGAGGGAGGCATCCATTCGGGAGGCGAAAGTCAGGTCAGTGTTAAGGGATCCCCTCAGGTGATTGTATGTCAGAGCCTGCTGACCGAAATTTCCCATTTCATAAAAGAGTCGTGAGATATCCACATCCCGGAGGCTTGCGTCGCATGTCATCAGGAAGCCGGAGTTGTCCTCCTGAAGAAGCAGTCCATCGAAGAGGATGTGACCTTTCATGGAATTGAAACGGAAATCCCTGGCTTCCAGCCGCCGCCCTCCGAGGAGCAGCCGACCCCCAATCTGCCCTGCGGTGAAATTCCCTAATGTCAGGCTGTCGATGTCCAGCTCCAGGTTGAGGCTGAGCCTTTCCGAGAGATTCAGACGGTATACGGTATCACACCTTCCCTGGTATTGCAGCAACTCGTCCAGGTCGATATGCCCGGCCTCAATCCTGGCCTGAACGCCAAGGCTCTTTCCCGGAATCATGAGGAAAGGAATCAGGTTATGGAAATGTCCGTTGATCCGGAAATCGCCCGAGGAGGTTCTGCCGCAGAATCCATTAGCCTCCAGCCGGTTATCCCTGAGGATGAATGATCCTTCCATGTCCTTCAAATCCAAAGGACTGTGGGCCAGCTGCAACGAGCACCCGCTCAGGCGGAGGTGCCCCTTCACCGTGGCCGGTATCAGGTCTTCCGGCCTCGGCATCCTAAGTTCATCAAGAGTTCCGGTAATAGCCAGCTGCATGTCCATCTTACCTGAGATATGACGCACAGTATCCGGGAGGATCCAACCGGGGAGTGCAGTAAGGTCCACACCCGCTGACAGGTCCAATCCGATCCCGGGATGAATAAAGTCGTTGAGTTCAAGCCGTCCCGACATACACCCGGCCGGACCGGATGTACTGAATTCATCCAGTATAAGAGTGTATGTTTGCCTCCGGCCTGAGAGTCCCGTGTCGAATGTCCCCCTGAGCAAAACATCATAGAATGCCATCTCCCCGGGAAGCCATGTGATCTCTCCGTTCCAGAAATAAAACCCGGCTGACACCCGGGGCATGGCACCCTTATGCCAGGAACCTTCAAGCTTCATATCCAGGTTAAAACTGCCCCCGATCCGGAAATCTGTGAAAAGGCTCCTGTATTGTTCAGGAAGTAGGGCAGAGAATTGCTGAAAGTCGCATTTCGCAATGGAGATATCCAGATCGATCCGTCGGGATGACCCTTCAGGTTCAAGGGTACCTGCCATGTCACATTGGATCCCATCAATCCTGATACGGGCCCTTTTCAGGTCAAACATGAGCCTGGTTTCATCCACCAGCAAGTGCATATCCAGTTCGAGATCCCGCTCCCCAAGAACCGGGGATTCCCCGGGCTGAATAAGGATGGAGCGAAATTCCCCGTTCATCGAGATATCATATACGCTGCCCGTTGTCCTGACCGCCGCCACTGACCGGTCTGCCCTGAAACGATATTCCTGACGTGCCTGTTCGTCGATAAAGGTAAAGTGTACATTCTTAAACCTGATCATCGGAAAATGGGTATCAGGGTGACTCTTTCCACTTCCGCGGAATATTCCGTAATTCACCTCTCCCTTACGGTCTTTCAGCATGCCCAGATAAGCATCTTCAATCGTGAGCCCGCGGATCACCATCTTTCCAAGAACCATTTCAATGAAGTTGAACACCACATAAAGCTGCCCGGCTTTCAGCAAGGGTTCGCCGGAGGGCACATCCATGCTTCCGGAGACGTCCACTTCGGTAAGCCGTAGCGAAACCCTTGGGAAATGACTCCAAAGTTCCATCTCAATACCCTCCACCCTGACTTCCACACCAACCCTGCGGTTAACCTCCTCCAGGGCCATCTCCCGAAACCTGCCGCGACCGGCATAAAAAACAACGGAAATTACCAGCACGAGAAAAATAGGGATGAATAAAACCACCATCCCGAACCTGATCAACCGCCGCCCGGATTGTCGTCTCATGATATTCCCCGTATTGCCATGAAGGATTACCGCAGAATAACGATTTTTCTCAGGAAATATTCAGAAGACCAATGTACGGAGAAAAAAAGGCAGGCAATTCAGGATCAGGAAAGAATATTTTAGATACATTAAATTGATTTTAATATTTTTGCAGCATCAAACCAGACCTTTTCCAAATCAAACCCTACTAAAATGAAAAAGATCAAAATCCTGGCCTTACCGGCCCTGGCTGCATGTTTATTCATCCTGTCATGGGGATGTGACAATCTGAACAAGCCTATGAAAGCGAAGCTTATCCCACTGGAAGATTTTTTCAGGAATCCGGAACAGACTGCCTATCAGATATCACCGGATGGCAGGCATTATTCATTTCTCTCACCGTATGAAAGCCGGTTGAACATATTCATCCGGCAGATCGGGAAAGAAGAATCCACGCGACTTACGAGTGAAACCGACCGGGACATCGCAGGCTATTTCTGGGCCAACGACGCACAAATACTTTATCTCAAGGATCAGGGGGGTGATGAAAATTACAGGTTGTACGGAGTCAATATTGATGGCACCAATCCGGTTTGCTATACCGAATTTGAGGGAGTGAGAACGCAGATCATTGATGACCTGCCGGATATCCCCGGGGAGGTGATCATCTCTATGAACAAGCGTAACCCGCAGGTTTTCGATCCTTACCGGCTGGACCTGAACACCGGCGAAATGACAATGCTTGCCGAAAACCCTGGCAACATCCAGGCCTGGATTTTCGACCATGACGGCAAACTCCGGGTGGCCATCGCTATCACCGACGGAGTGAATACCAGCCTGCTCTACAGGGAAACTGAAGCAGATGAGTGGAAAAACGTTTTGACCACGAGTTTCAAAGATGAGGTTGCTCCCTTTTTCTTCACCTTTGACAACAGGAATATTTACGGAACCTCCAACCTGGGACGCGACAAAAGTGCAGTCGTTGAATTCGATATTGCCAACGGACAGGAGATTCGCATTCTTTATGAGCATCCTGAGTTTGACATCAGCTCCATCAGTTACTCCAGAAAGCGGAAGGTGCTGGCCGCTGCTTCATACACGTCATATAAAAGGGAACGCTATTTCTTCGATGATACGACGAAATTGCTTTTCGAAAAGCTGGAAAGCCGTCTTGAAGGTTATGAGATCGGGATCAGCGCCTTCAACAAAAACGAGGATATGTTCATTGTCAGGACTTACAGCGACCGGTCACTGGGCGCCTACTACCTGTACAATCTGAACACGGATGAACTCAACAAGATCGTGGATGTGAGCCCCTGGCTCGATGAGAATGAGATGGCGGTCATGAATCCCATTCAGTATACCTCCCGCGACGGAAAGACCATTCACGGATACCTTACCCTCCCCAAGGGTTATACCCTGGACGACGCGAAGAACCTTCCCGTGGTGGTCAACCCGCACGGCGGACCCTGGTACCGTGATTCATGGGGATTCAATCCTGAGATCCAGTTCCTGGCCAACCGGGGATATGCGGTAATGCAGATGAATTTCAGGGGTTCCACGGGCTATGGAAAGGCCTTCTGGGAATCATCTTTCAAGAAATGGGGAAGGGAGATGCAGGATGACATCACCGACGGCACCAAATGGCTGATCGATCAGGGTATTGCCGATCCGGAGCGCATCGCTATTTATGGCGGAAGTTACGGTGGATACGCCACCCTGATGGGCCTGGTAAAGGAACCCGACCTATATGCTGCGGGTGTGGACTATGTGGGTGTATCGAACATGTTCACGTTCATGAAAACCATCCCCCCTTACTGGGAGCCCCTGCTGGACATGTTCTACGAAATGGTGGGCAATCCTCAGAATGACAGCCTGATGCTCCGCGAGGTATCACCTGTATTCAATGCGGACAAAATCCAGGCGCCGCTCTTCATTGCACAGGGCGCCAACGACCCCCGTGTCAACAAGGATGAATCGGACCAGATGGTGGAAGCACTGAAAGCACGTGGCATAGAGGTGCAGTATATGGTCAAGGACAACGAAGGCCATGGATTCCACAATGAAGAAAACCGTTTCGACTTCTACCGTGCCATGGAACAGTTCCTGGCCCAGCATATGGGGCAGGAAGAGACGGCTGCCAAATGAAATGGTGAGCTGAACATCTGATCCGGCAGAAAAAGCCTGCCCTCTCTCAATCCTGAATGAAACCGAAATGCCGCAGGGACGAGAGGACAGGCTTTCTTCTTTTGTTTGCTGGCCGAATACGCACACACCTGTCAGTCAAGCGAACACTATCCCGGTTTAACAGGCCTGCCCCTTAAACAGTAATCCCCTGATTAGCACCAAACAAGCCATCCTGGCATAATTCATGATGCGCTCGGGGAACGGATGCCTGAGAAAATAATGTACCGGCACCGGATGTTATTGTAAGATAAAATCACATCCATGATATCACTGAAGGGAATTCACAAGTCATATGTCAACGGCAAAAACCGGTTACATGTGCTCAAGGGGATCGACCTGGAGGTGGAATCCGGGGAGTTCATTTCGATCATGGGCTCTTCCGGCTCCGGGAAATCAACGCTTCTGAACATCGTCGGCATTCTGGACAATTATGATGAAGGGGAATTCCGGCTGGGCGGAGAGGTGATCCGGAATATGAGCGAAAGAAAAGCTGCGTGGTACCGGAACCACATGATCGGATTCGTCTTCCAGTCCTTCAATCTGATCTCCTACAAAAATGCGATGGAAAACGTGGCCATGCCTCTGTATTACCAGAAGGTCGGACGTCGCAAGCGGAACCTCAGGGCCATGGAATACCTCGACATGATGGGGCTCAGGGAATGGGCACATCATCTGCCTAATGAGCTCTCGGGCGGTCAGAAACAACGTCTTGCCATAGCCAGGTCGCTGATATCCAACCCCAAGGTGATCCTGGCTGATGAGCCCACCGGTGCACTGGACTCAAAGACATCCCTCGAAATGATGGATCTTTTCAAGAATATCAACAATACCGGCATCACCATACTGATCGTCACACATGAACGGGACATTGCCGCAGAAACACAGCGTATCATCAGGCTGCGCGATGGTGTGATCGACAGCATCGTTAAAAACGGCGAGAGAAAGAAATGGCTTTCCGAACAGGTTATGGCCTAAACCTCCCCCTATGTTTGACCTGGATAAATGGCAGGAAATCTACAGCACGATCAGGAAAAACAAACTGCGAACCTTCCTGACGGGCTTCAGTGTGGCTTGGGGGATATTCATGCTGATCGTTTTACTGGGAGCGGGCTATGGACTTGAGAACGGAGTACGGAAAGAGTTCGAGGGTGATGCCGAGAATACCCTCTGGATCAACCAGGGAGTGACCAGCATGCCCTATAAGGGATACAAGCCGGGCCGTTCCATCCGCCTTACCAACGACGACCACCAGGGAATGAAATCCATGAATGATGTAGAACATATCGCCTCGCGATTCATCATATGGGAGACCAATACGATCTCCTATAAAAATGAATATGGGAGTTTCGATATCTTCAGCGCCCATCCCGAGTATGGCATCATTGAATGCGCCCGGATGGTCAAAGGGCGGTTCCTCAACGATCAGGATGTCACTGAACGAAGGAAATCAACGGCCATCGGTAAGCCCGTCGAGGAAGCCCTCTTCAAGGGGCAGGATCCCATCGGGGAATATATCCAGGTGGGGGGCATCCCCTTCAAGGTGGTTGGGGTTTTCGACGATCCGGGGGGCGACCGCGACCTGTCCCGGATCTATATTCCGGTAACTACCGGACAGATGATCTATAACCGGGGGAACTACGTCACCAATATCTCGATGACGGTTGGAAATGCCACCATGGAGAGAAGCCAGGAAATGGTGGAGGAGATCCGGAACGAGCTGGCCACCCGCCACCATTTCGATCCTGCAGACCAGCGGGCCGTGTTTATCTGGAACAATGTAGAGAACTATACGCGATTCATGCGTCTTTTCGCCAACATCCGGTTGTTTATCTGGGTGATCGGCATTGGGACCATTATCGCAGGGATCGTCGGAGTCAGCAACATCATGATGATCGTGGTCAAGGAACGGACCAAGGAGATCGGTATCCGGAAATCGCTGGGTGCCACGCCACGCTCCATCATCGGGTTGGTACTGATGGAATCGATCCTGATCACGTCATTTGCAGGTTATATCGGTCTGGTGCTGGGTGTGGGGCTGCTTGAACTGGTTTCCAAAAACCTGCCGGTCATCGATTACTTTGCCCATCCGGAGGTAAACATCCACATAGCGCTGGGCGCCACCTTCATACTGATCCTTTCAGGAGCTGTGGCAGGCTTTGTGCCGGCCCGGAATGCCTCCTCCGTAAAACCGGTGGTCGCCCTGCGGGACGAATAATCATCTGATCATGAGATTCTTCGACCTCGATAAATGGCAGGAAATCTACAACGCGTTGAAGAAGAATAAGCTTCGCACCTTCTTCACTGCCTTTGGTGTATTCTGGGGACTCTTCATGCTCATCATCATGCTGGGGGCAGGTCAGGGGCTGAACAACGGAGTGAACCAGGATATGGGTGATATGGCCACCAATAGTGTCTTCATGTGGACCCGGCGTACCACCATACCCTACAAGGGATTCCCCAGAGGGAGGTTCTTCCGGTTCAACAACAGCGACACCCAGGCGCTTAAGGACAACATCCCGGAACTGGAGTATATCGCACCCAGACTGCAGGGATGGGGAGGTGACGGTAATAATAATGTTGTCCGGAACGAACGGACCGGGGCATTCACCATTCAGGGCGACTGTCCGGAATACTTCCTGATCGATCCGGTGCGGGTACTGAAAGGCCGGATGATCAACCAGCTTGATATTCAGGAAAAACGCAAGATAGCGGTCATCGGCGTCAAGGTCTTCAATGACCTGTTCACCCCTGATGAAGAACCGATAAACCAATATATCAGGATCCAGGGGGTCTATTTCAAAGTGGTGGGTATGTTCGAGTCGAAAAAGAACTCGCAGCAGGCCGAGCACGAGAACCAACAGATATTCATACCCTTCACCACCCTGCAACAGGTATATAATTACGGCGATATGGTGGGATGGTACTCCATGACGGCCCGTGAGAACGTTCCGGCCTCCCAGGTGGAAGAGAAAGCCAAAAAGCTGCTCAAGGCCCGGCACAGCGTCCATCCCGATGATGAAAGGGCGGTGGGAAGCTTCAACGTTGAAAACGAATTCCGGAAAATGGTGAATCTTTTTACAGGCATCCGCTGGCTCATCTGGATCGTGGGAACGGGAACACTGCTGGCAGGGGTGATCGGCGTCGGCAACATCATGCTGATCGTCGTCCGTGAAAGGACCAAGGAGATCGGCATACAACGGGCCATCGGAGCCACCCCGGCATCCATTATCGGTCAGATCATCATCGAATCGGTGCTGCTGACCACCATTGCCGGATATTTCGGGCTGGTACTCGGCGTAGGCCTGCTGGAAGGCCTGAACTACCTTCTGACACAAACCGGAGCCGACTCATCCATGTTCACCAACCCGGAAATCGATTTCAAAATGGCCGTCAGGGCTCTGCTCATCCTCGTGGTCGCAGGCACCCTGGCAGGCATGATACCGGCACGAAGGGCCGTCTCCATCAAACCGATCGATGCATTGAGAGATGAATAAACATCCGGAAAACAAATAAAAAACAATCACTCATGAAAAGGTTTTTCAAGATATTCCTGCTCGTTGTCATCCTGGGAGTGTTCATCTTCACTATATACTTCCTCTATAACAAATCCCAGGCAAAACCTGTACTTTTTGAAACCGCCCAGGCCACTGTCACCCACATCATCAAAAAAACCGTGGCCACCGGCTCCGTCATACCAAGGAAGGAGATCGAGATCAAGCCCAAGATTTCAGGAATCATTGAGGAGCTTTACGTTGAACCCGGGAATATGATAAAAAAAGGTGATCTGATCGCCCGGGTAAAGATCATTCCCAACATGGTGAACCTGAATAATGCGGAGTCCCGGCTGAACAGGGCACGCATCGCACTGCAGAATGCTGAAATCAACTTCAACCGCCAGAGAGAATTGTATGAAAAGAAGATAATCCCGAAATCCGAATTTGAGTCCTTTGATCTGGCCTATAAAAACGCACGGGAGGAGGTGGCTTCGGCCGAAAACAATCTGGAACTGATCCGCGAGGGACAAACCCGGCAGCAGAACGAAACATCCAATACACTGATCACCTCCACCATCGAAGGGATGGTGCTTGATGTACCTATTGAAATCGGAAACTCTGTGATCGAAAGCAACACCTTTAACGACGGTACAACCGTTGCCATCATTGCAGATATGGGCGAAATGATTTTCAAGGGTAAGGTGGATGAGAGCGAGGTGGGTAAGATCCGGGAAGGGATGAACCTGATCCTGCATGTAGGAGCCCTGGAGAACGTCGACTTCCATGCAACCCTGGAACACATCTCCCCGAAAGGTGTTGAGGAGAACGGAGCCATTCAGTTCGAGATCAAGGCAGCCGTGTCGCTCATCGACAGTCTTTTTGTCCGCGCAGGATACAGCGCCAATGCGGACATTGTACTCGACCGCAGGGACAGCGTGCTTGCCATCAGTGAAAGCCTGCTGAAATTCGATGGCGATTCCTCTTTCGTGGAAATTGAGACCGGGCCACAGGTGTTTGAAAAACGTTACATCCAGACAGGTCTTTCCGATGGGATCAACATCGAAGTGATCTCCGGACTGACCACAGAGGACAAGATCAAGAAACAAAACTAACCCCTGCCACTTCCAGGCTCAACCCAGCCATTCCTTTTTTTGCACTATTTCCCATTTTGGGACTCTCTCTCTGTTTTTGAATTTTAGGAATTACACTTTCGTCGTAATAATAATTTATTCTTCAATCCGTTAATATGCATGGTACGATATTGGTACTGAATCAACCACCATGAAAATTTCAGTGTATTAATTCAATTTAACTGGCAAGCAATGAAACCAATCTTCATTTTATCCACAGCACTGATGATCAGCCTATCGGGGTGGGCCCAAATTTCTACCGACACTACATTTCAATATGAATGGAACCCGAACACGGAAATCTGGTCTCTCTTTAACCGGACCATAAATACCTACAATCAGGATAACAAGATTTCCGAGTTGGTGCAGGTGATGTATGATAACAGATGGGAAAATTACTCTTTCCGTGCATATCGTTACGACAATGACCATTTGCTCACCGAAGAGTTCGAACAGTTCTGGAATGATGCGGCCCTGATGTGGGAAGACAATTACAGGCTCTCCTATTACTATGATGAGAGCCAACACCTCCGTGAACTCCTGCATCAGAATATTTACGACGGAAATATCAGAAACAGCCTCAGGGAATTCATTTCATATTACCCTGACGGTTTACAAAAAGAAAAGATTGTCCAGCAGTATTCCGAAAAAGGATGGGAATATTTTTCCCGGAATACATATTCATATGCCGGGAATCTGTTATCCCGGGAGGTGATTTCGAACTGGGTCGATGAAGCCTGGGAGCCCGCCTTTCAATACGAATATGCATATAATATCCAGGGTCAAATCATTGAAAGGACCAAGTCGCGGCTGACAGGCGCAGAGGTTGATCCGATAACACGTCATGAATATATTATCAACCGTAACAACCACCTGGAACAAATACTTTCCTTTAGATGGAATAGCAGAAAAAAGCAGTGGGAGGAAACCAGCCGGGATTTGTTTTCCAGTGATCCGACAGGTGACATCCGGACAAGCATCTATCAGCTTGCTTTAAGGAAAGGATGGGCCAATTATCTGTTTTCAGAATACCCGCAGAATTATCATTTCGACCTGACCCAACCGGTTGAAACCGACTGTTCCTTTTTCATCCAAACCGATCCCCTCAGGCGGATGGCTGTTTTGCAGTTTGAAAATCCGGAAAATGAGATGTTCATTGTCAGGATCATCCATGAATCGGGGAAACTGGTCAAATCCACAGTCACCTCTTCCAATGAGGTCAAGATCGACAAGGAGAAGCTTACAGCGGGTCTGTATTATGTGGAGCTTCAGGGAAACAGTCTGTTCTCAGGCAAGTTTTCAGTGGAATAATACACCTTTCCATTTAGAATACCTTACCTTGATGCAGGCCATCCGCCGCCGGGCGGATGGCCTATCCTTTTCAGGAGGGTACGCATGATCCCGGAAGATGAGCCAAACCGGACGGCTCAATCCTGAATTGCGGAAAAGCACGGAAATACAGGATCAATGCTCCTGGTATATCACGGCGAGCACTGTCTGGCCGACCACCTGGAGTGTCCGGGGTGAGATTACATCCAGTCTGTCTCGTATGGTGTGCCAATGCTCAAAAAAACTCCCGTTCGCGGAATTCTTGTCCTGGTGTATGATGTCGATGGTGGGTATTTCCCGGATGGTGTTGACATAATAGTGATCGTCTGTGACATACCCTCCTTCTTCAAAAAGGAAATATTCAGAGAATCCCAGCCGTGCAGCCAGGGTCCAGACCTTGTTCACGACACCTGATGCGTACATCATAGAGAAGCCCTCCATATAAAACCGGGCATCGGCAGCGCCCACCATATCGAGCAGTATGCCGAAGCGGGCCCTGTAACCCGGGTGGTGGGGATTACGGGACCAGTGCTGTGATCCGAGAGCCCAGGTGTCTGTATGGTCCCTTCCCTGGTCATCTTGCGGTTGCCCGTAGTCTTCCGCATCAAACAGTATGAGGTCGACCCCAATGGCAGGTCTTTGCAGGCTAAGCTGCCGGGCAACTTCAAGCAGGACCCCCACGCCGCTGGCGCCGTCATTGGCCCCGTCGATGGGTGTCCTGTGCATCTCCGGATCGGGATCATAATCAGCAAAAGGCCTTGAGTCCCAATGTGCGGACAACATCACCCTGGTGCGGTGCTCCGGCAGGAAGATGCCGATGATGTTCACACCATTGAGCACCGTACCATCGAACGCCCTGGCTCTGAAAGGCTGTCTGATGACTGTGTCACACCATTCACTCAGCTTTCCGAACAGGTACTCAGCACAAGCATGATGCTCAGGGGTATTGGGTACACGTGGGCCGAAAGCCACCTGCCGGCTCACATATTCAAATGCAGAATCTGCATCAAAATGGGGCACCTCTATCGCGGCAGGCTCCTCCTTTACCGAAGGCTTCCCCCGTTCACCCTCCCGGCCGGATTTGCATGACGGTATCAGGACGGCCCCGGCTGCCAGAACCAGAATGATCTGAAATAAACATCTGTATTTCATCATGTCAAACATGTTTTGAAAATCACATTCATCCTCCCGGAGCCAAACCTTCCCCGGAATCAGAAGGTCAAAATAAAAACAGAACCTTCGTCCGGTTTCGACCTGACCGTGATATTCCCCTTGTGCAGGTACATGATCTGACGGGAAAGACTGAGGCCGATGCCGGAACCGTTCTTCTTGGAAGTGAAAAAAGGCATAAAGATCTTGTCGATGATATCGGGCATGATACCCGTCCCGTTATCTTTTACTTCGATCAAGGTCCTGTTATTCTGACCGTTGTAAGCCCTCAGAAAAATTTCCGGGTTTTCCCGGCCCTTGACGGCATCCATAGAATTGAGGATCAGGTTGATGATGACCTGATCGAGTAGATCCGGATCGGCAGTTAGCATCAGCTCGTCAGGCTGAACATTGCATTTGCATGTGATCCCCATCTCCATCATCCGCGGACTAAGGAGCTGCTCTGCACGATCAAAAAGCTCGGCGACCGGAAAGTATCTGAAGCTGGGCTTGGGTATCCGGGTCAGGTTGCGGTATATTTCCACAAAATTCAAAAGGCCGTCGCTTCGGTTTCTTATTGTGGAAAGGGCGTTTTGAATGCTTTCCACCTCATCCTGGCTGAGGGATTTCAGCCTGGGTGATTCTTCCGAAGGTTCGATCATGATGTCATGTACGGTAGAAGCCAGTGAAGAAATGGGGGTGATGGAGTTCATGATCTCATGGGTCAGGACTCTGATGAGCTTCTGCCAGGATTCGATCTCCTTTTCCTCAAGTTCGGCATGGATATCCTGAAGTGACACCAGGGTAAATTCATTGCCTCTCATGCGGAATTCAGTCGCATATGCCGAAACTTGCATCAATTCATCCCTGACGATCAACTTGATCAGTTTCCGGTCATCCGATCTCAACGAAAGCAGGATGCCGGGCAGCTCAGGTTCCACGGCGGAGAGATCGGAGATGCTTCTCAGGTGGTTCAGGCCGAACATTTTTCTCACCGCCGGATTGTACATATCCACCTTTCCTTCACTGTCAAAGCAGAGTATCCCCATGCTCACATGCTGGGCCACAGTCTGCAGGTAATTGAACTGCTCTTCCCGGGCAGATCGTTGGTTCCTGAATTCGGTCATCACTTCATTGAATGACCGGTTCAGTTCATCGAAGGTTCTACCCAGTCTTTCATCTGAAAAGGAGGAGGAAAAATCGGAATGACGGATGCTTGCGAAAAATCGGGAAAGTTTCCGGTTGCTTTGTTCGGAAAACCGGATCAGGTCAACGATCTGATAAGCGAGGATTGCGCCCAGGATCAGTGCACTGATGACATGGTGGGTCACGATCCCGAGGTAAACCAATAAAATGATGTTGACCACCATCAGGAGCACTCTGATGACAATGAAAACCCTGAAGCGGTTACAGGCCATACTTCTCTATTCTTCTATAGAGGGAGGCACGGGTCAGACCCAGCTCATGAGCAGCTTTGCTGATGTTCCCGCCATGTTTGTCGATCACTTTGCGGATCAGCATCTTTTCCGTCTCTTCCAGATTGGTCATATCATCCAGGTTGACCGGCCTATCTTCATCCGACTGATTGAGGAAAAAATCGGAAGGTTCAAGCATCTGTGATTCGCTCATGATGACGGCTCTTTCCACAGCGTGCTGGAGCTCACGGATATTCCCCGGCCACGTATGTTTTTCAAGCCGTTTCAGTGTTGACTGGCTGATCCTTTTCAGGGGGGTATTGTACTTCTTACAGTACACCTGAAGGAAGTGGTCTATCAGCAAGGGGATGTCTTCCGGTCTATCCCGCAGGGGGGGCAACTTAATCTCCACGGTATTGATCCTGTAAAGCAGATCCTGCCGGAACTTGCCTTCATTAACCATTTGGTAAAGAGGCATATTGGTGGCACAGATGAGACGGACATCGATGGGAATCTCATTATTGGTGCCGATCCTGACCACCTTCCTGTTCTGGATCACGCTGAGCAGCTTGACCTGGAGTGCCAGGGAGAGGTTTCCGATCTCATCGAGGAAAATGGTCCCCTTGTGGGCCGATTCAAAACGGCCCGCCCTGTCCTCACGCGCATCGGTAAAGGCGCCCTTCTTGAATCCGAAAAGCTCGCTTTCGAAAAGGGTCTCGCTGATGGCACCGAGGTCAACGCTGACAAAGACCTCACTTCTCCTCGCCGATTCGTCGTGTATGGCACGCGCCACAAGCTCCTTTCCGGTTCCGTTTTCACCCAGAAGCAAAACGGTGGCATCCGTAGCTGCCACCTTCCTGACTGCGCTCATAACCTGTTGCATGGCCGCAGACTGCCCAATAAAATCCCGGCTTACCTGATCCGGGTCCTGTATCCCTTTCTTTTGCTGCATCCGTAACTTCTCCAGGTCCCTTTTCGATTCCCGGACCTTCAGATTGGAACTGATAGTGGCTAGGAGCTTCCGGTTGTCCCAGGGTTTAAGCAGAAAATTGGTGGCTCCTTCCTTGATGCCCTGAACCGCTAGTTCAATGTCTCCGTAACCGGTTATGAAAATCACCACTGCTGCCGGGTCTTCCGACATAATGGTGTTCAGCCAGTGAAATCCTTCCTTGCCACTGGTGGCGTCCTTCGAAAAATTCATGTCCAGCAGTATCACATCATAGCTTTCATTCTTCATCAGGAAGGGAATGTTTTCAGGATCCTTGTCGGTATGAACGATCGTAAAATGCTGCTTCAGAAAAAGTTTTGCAGCCATCAGCACATCCTGGTCATCATCCACAATGAGGATTTTGGCATCTGTTTTTTCCATCGGCTATGTGCTATTGATAAAGCTCTTACAGAAAGGAGAGACAAATATAATGATTCGCGACACAAATCTAAGTTTACAACAAATCATTGGCCAGATTCGCCAGTTCCGAGCGTTCACCCTTTTCCAGGCGTACATGGGCGTATATGTCATGATGCTTGATCTTGTCGATCAGGTAAGACAATCCGTTGCTCTGCGCATCAAGATACGGGGTGTCGATCTGGTAAACATCCCCGGTAAATATGATCTTGGTGTTTTCTCCGGCACGTGTGATAATGGTTTTCACTTCATGGGGGGTCAGGTTCTGAGCCTCATCGACGATGAAGCAGACATTGGATATGCTCCTTCCGCGGATATAGGCCAGCGGCGTGATCACCAGCTTTTCGCTTTCAATGGCATCGGTAATTCTCTTGAACTCCTTGTCCTTTTCGTTGTACTGGTTCTGAATGAATTTCAGATTGTCCCAGAGAGGTTCCATGTATGGATTCAGCTTCGACTTGATGTCACCCGGAAGGTAACCGATATCCTTGTTGCTGAGGGGGACGATCGGACGTGCAAGGTATATCTGCTTGAAGTTGCGTTTCTGATCCAGGGCCCCTGCGAGTGCGAGCAGTGTCTTCCCGGTACCTGCAATCCCCTGAAGGGTGACCAGCTTCACGTGGTCGGCCATGATGGCATGAAGGGCGAAAACCTGCTCGGCATTCCTGGGTGTGATCCTGTAGGCAGGCTTCTTCTCCACCTTTTCAATCATCCCGGTGAGCGGATTGAAAAAAGCCAGCACGGAAGAGCGGTTGTTCCGGATGATGAAGTAATGATTGGGGACCGGATTCTTAATTCCCACATCCGAAGGTCTGCATGATCCTTCCTGGTATATCCTGTCAATGGTTTCAGAGGTAATCTGCTCCTCAATCACCGACTTTCCCGAATAGAGCAATTCCACATCCTTGATCTTTCCCGTCTCGAAATCCTCAGCAGGGATGTTGAGCGACTTGGCCTTGATCCGAAGGTTGACATCCTTGGAGACCAGAATCACCCTTTTCTCCGGATTCTCCTCGGTCATCACAATGGCCGCATTCAATATGCGATGGTCGGGTTTATCCTCACCAAAAACCCCGATGGCATCCATACCGTTTCCCGGTATCTCATTCATGATGACCCGGAACCGGCCTGCCTTGGGAAAGTCAAGCTGTATCCAGCCCTGAAGCGTATTTCTGGCCGAAAGCCGGTCCATGATACGGATGAACTCACGCGCCTCATAGTTGATCGTATCATTGCCCTTCTTGAAATTGTCCAACTCCTCAAGCACTGTAATCGGGATGGCCACATCATTATCCTGGAAGCTCACGATGGCATTGTGATTGTACAAAATCACAGATGTGTCCAGAACGAATATCTTCTGGATTTTCTTTCTTGCAGGCATAGGTATTTGTTTTCGTCAAAGGTATGTAATTGTCTTCAACAACATATATATCCTGTGGTTCCCGGAGGAGCAAGGAGAAAATCAGGTTACTTCGTTTTTTTATACTTTAACGTTTTCAAATGATGATTATGTCCTCTCATAAAAAGCTTTTTCTCCTGGACGCCATGGCCCTCATTTACAGGGCTTACTTCGCGCTGAGCCGCAATCCCCGGATCAATTCCAAAGGGATGAACACTTCTGCAATCCTGGGATTCGGCAACACTCTTCTGGAAGTGATCCGAAAAGAACAACCGACCCATCTTGGGGTGGCATTTGACACCATGGCCCCGACGCACCGGCATGAGGAATTCACAGAATACAAGGCCCACAGGGAGGCGATCCCGGAGGACCTGGCCATATCCCTACCCCATATCCGCCGGCTCATTGAGGGATTCCGTATACCCCTCCTGGAAATGGAGGGATATGAGGCGGATGACGTCATAGGTACCCTTTCCCGAAAAGCTGAGAACGTGGGATTCACCACATACATGATGACTCCGGACAAGGATTTCGGGCAGTTGGTGACTGACAAAACCTTCATATACAAGCCTCCCCGAATGGGAAACAAGCCTGAAATACTGGGTATCAGGGAGGTCTGTGAAAAGTATGGGATCAGGGAACCGTCACAGGTCACGGATATCCTGGGTCTGTGGGGGGATGCATCCGACAATATTCCGGGTATTCCGGGTATCGGCGAGAAACGGGCCCGTGAGCTGATCAGTGAATTCGGCAGCCTGGAAGCCCTGGTTGAGAACACCGGCAGGCTTACCGGCAAAATCCGGGAAACCATTGAACAACATGCGCGACAAGGTCTCTTTTCCAAACAACTCGCCACCATCAGGACGGATGTTCCGGTGGAGTTCAGGGAGGAGGATTTCCTATTAAGAGATCCCGATCCTGAGATATTGACCGGGCTTTTTTCCGAACTTGAATTCCGGTCGTTTGCAAAACGGGTATTCCCGGATCTTTCGGTTGAATCCGCAATGCAACCGGATGTATCCGTCACGCCACAGGTTACAGCACCTTCCGAACCCTACAACATTCATACCACGCAGCACAATTACCACCTGGTCAGCAGCGAAGAGGAACTCAGCGGATTGCTGCAACTGCTTGTATCATCTGAACGGTTTTGTTTCGACACCGAGACAACCGGTATCGATCCGCACACTTCCGAGCTGGTCGGGATTGCCTTTTCCGTAATGCCCCATGAGGCATTTTACCTGGCTCTGCCTTCCAACTACAATGAATCCCTTATGATCCTGAGCAAATTCAGGGAGTTGTTCGCAAATCCGGATATCGTGAAAGTGGGGCAAAACCTGAAATTTGACATCGCGGTCCTGAAATGGTATGAAATTGAGGTGAGCGGGCCTCTGTTTGACACCATGCTTGCCCATTATCTGCTTCAGCCGGATATGAGGCATAACATGGACCTCCTGGCTGAAACCTACCTGAATTACAAACCGGTGCCTATCGGGGAGCTGATCGGCAAGAAGGGCCGGGGTCAGCTGAGTATGAGGAGTGTGGAGATTGAAATGGTTAAGGAGTATGCCTGTGAAGATGCCGACATTACCTTGCAGCTTCAGGAGGTCTTTGAAAAGGAACTCACAGGGCATAACCTGCAGAAACTCTTCCACGAGGTGGAAACGCCCCTGGTACCGGTCCTCGCTTCGATGGAAGCGGAAGGTGTCAGACTGGACGTTCCTGTGCTCCGGAACTATTCAGAACAACTGAAAACGGAAATCAGGGAACTGGAGGGCGAGATATTCAGGGAGTGCGGGGAGACATTCAACATCGGCTCTCCCAAACAACTCGGAGAGATCCTTTTCGAAAAACTCAGGATTGATGAGAAGCCGAAGAAAACAAAGACAAGCCAGTACAGCACCAGTGAAGAGGTTCTGCAGAAGCTGGTCTACAGACACCCGGTGATCCGGATGATCCTCGATTACCGGTCACTGACCAAGCTCAGGTCTACGTATGTGGATGTGCTGCCGGACATGGTCAATCCGAGGACGGGGAGGATACATACGAGCTACAATCAGGCTGTTGCTGCCACAGGGAGATTGAGCTCAAACAATCCGAACCTTCAGAATATCCCGATCCGGACGGAAAGGGGCAGGGAGATCAGAAAGGCCTTTGTACCCAGGAATGAGCAATATCTGCTGCTCTCGGCCGATTATTCCCAGATCGAGCTGAGGATCATGGCGGAGCTGAGTGGTGATAAGGGTATGCAGGCGGCATTTGCAGAGAGCCACGATATTCATGCCGCAACGGCTTCACGGGTCTATGGTGTACCGATGGAATTGGTTACCCAGGAGATGCGCAGGAAGGCAAAAACCGTCAATTTCGGCATCATCTATGGTATTTCTGCTTTCGGCCTCTCCGAGAGACTCAACATTCCCCGTAAAGAAGCCCGTGGGATCATCGACCAGTATTTCAGCCAGTATCCCGGGATCCGTGAGTACATGGAGCGTACCATAGAGAAGGCCCGCAGACAGGGATATGTGGAGACCATTCTGGGGAGACGGCGATACCTGCGCGACATCAATTCATCGAACTCGGTAGTGAGGGGTTTTGCAGAGCGCAATGCCATCAATGCCCCGATCCAGGGATCTGCTGCCGACATGATCAAGATCGCGATGATCCGGATCCAACACGCCCTTCAGGAAAAGCAGCTCAGAAGCCGGATGATACTCCAGGTCCATGATGAGCTCGTTTTTGATGTGCACCGCGAAGAACTGCAGGTCACGGAGTTCCTGGTCCGAGAACATATGGTCCATGCACTGCCGATGAAAGTGCCCGTGGAGGTCGAGATCAACACGGGAGAGAACTGGCTTGAAGCCCACTGACCCCTCCGGGTGCCGCTGGTTATCCCTGAATACCCCTTTTTGGCATATTAATTGTTATTTGTTGATGGGCGCCCAATTTTGTAAACCTTAAAAATATACAGCCATGAAAAGGTTTGCTGAAAAAATTGGGATCAAAAGGGAGAATGCGTTCATAAAACCAGGAGTGACTCTGGTATTCCTTGTATCGCTGTCCCTCATTCTGAGTTCGTGTGAAAAACCCTGGCATGGCCGTGACGGCCGGACCGGTGATGCCTTTCTCGCATTGACCTGGCAGGTTGAACCACCTGCATGGATTGATGCAGGTACCGGGGCTATACCCCCTGTTTTCAACTGGGGAGCCTATTACCGGGTCATGCCGGGATATTACACCCTTTATTATGAGGGCAGGGTCTGGACAGGTTCAGCCATGGCCCATTACGCATGGGAGGTCACCTATGAGGTATGGGTGGTTGCCGGAGAGCCCGGAGACTGGTACTACAACGGCGCAGACGGACCCGACAATTATTTCACGATCGAATGCAGCCCTTACGGGCCTTATATCTGGAATTCATACAAAAGCCTCTCCACGACTGAAAACACAACAGTGGTCCGCGATACCGGCGACGAAATCGTAATCCTTCAGAAAGGTATGGGAATGTCCATGAAAGCCACCTACCGCAGGATGGCGGAGATGCCTGAGAAAGAATGACACCATGCGATCCTGCCGGCCTGAATTCACCGGAGTAACGCCTCGGCGTATTTCAGGTCGGCAGGACGGGTAATTTTCAGATTCTCCGGATTACCTTCCACAAGTTGGATTCTCTCACCCATGGCTTCCATCACGGACGCATCATCAGTAAATAAAGGCCTGTATTCCTGTGAGTAGGCTTTCTTCAGGATATCTGAAAGAAAGCACTGGGGTGTCTGGATCAGCCGGTATTCCTCACGTTTCACAGGATGGCTTGTCCCGTCAGGATCCAACCTGCGCATCGACTGACCGATGGTAGTTACGGGTACGGCATTGCCATGTTCCGCTGCACCGTCGAAGACCCGGCTGAGGGTATCGTGACTGACCAGGGGACGGACCCCATCATGCACGGCCACCAGGCATGGTTCCTGAATCAACCGGAGCCCTCCCTGCACCGAATGGAACCTTGTGTCGCCACCGGCCGCAAGCCGGTGGGGAGTGGAAAAATGATATCTCCTGCAGTGAGAATTCCAGAGATCAAAGTAGGGCTCCGGAAGGACGACAATGATTTCCATATCGGGGTCCCAGGATACGAACCGGGAGATCGTATGCATGAGAATGGGCTGCCCTGCTACCGGGAGAAACTGCTTGGGCACATCTGAATGCATCCGCACTCCCTGTCCCCCTGCAACAATGATCGTCTTTCTCTTCACAATGATCAGGATCATCCGGCGGAGTGGTCCGCATCCGCATGATCAGAGAATCAGCATGGCATCACCATAGGTGAAAAACCGGTATTTTTCCTCCACCGCCTTCTTGTAAGCGTCCATCAGGAATTCATAGCCGGCGAAAGCAGCCACCATCATCATCACTGATGACATGGGCAGATGAAAATTGGTGATCATGGCATCAGCCACACTGAACTCATAGGGAGGAAAAATGAACTTATTGGTCCATCCGTTATAAGGTTTCACCTTGCCGGTAATGGAAACAGCTGTTTCAAGGGCTTTCATCGTGGTAGTACCCACCGCACAGACTTTGTTTCTCCGTTCCTTGGCCCTGTTGATTATCTGTGACTGCACTTCATCAATGAACATTTCCTCGGAGTCAGTCTTATGCTTGGTCAGATCTTCCACCTCAATATCCCTGAAATTACCCAGACCTGCATGGAGTGTGATTTCAGCGAACTCAACGCCAAGCAGTTCGAGCCGTTTCATCAGCTCCCTGGAGAAGTGAAATCCGGCGGTAGGTGCGGCGACAGCGCCTTCATGCTTGGCATAAATGGTCTGGTAGCGTTCTTCATCCTCCGGCTCGACATCCCGTTTATGGAGCTTGGGCAAGGGAGTCTGGCCCAGACGCTGTATTGTTTTTTTAAACTCTTCATATGGCCCGTCGAAGAGGAACCGGAGTGTTCTGCCCCTGGAGGTGGTATTATCAATGACCTCAGCCACCAGCTCTCCGTCTTCGCCGAAGTAGAGTTTGTTCCCGATCCTGATTTTCCTTGCAGGATCCACCAGTACGTCCCAAAGATGACTTTCCCTGTTCAGTTCCCGCAGGAGGAATACCTCTATTTTTGCGCCTGTCTTCTCTTTCTCGCCATAGAGTCTGGCCGGGAACACTTTGGTATTGTTGATCACCATAACATCCCCGTCACTGAAGTATTCCAGGATGTCCTTGAAGATACGTTGCTCAATGATCTTCTCTTTTCTGTCGAGAACCATCAAGCGGGCTTCGTCTCTGTTTTTCTGCGGATGATTTGAAATCAGCTCTGGCGGGAGATGAAACCTGAACTGCGATAACTTCATGTCAATTGCTACTATAAAAAAAGTGCCGTCTCAAAAAGGGGGGCAAAGATAAGCATTTTTTGGGGGGTTGTCAAGTTTTTTCGCATTTTCTTACATCTGAGGGAATGAAATCCGATGTCGACGGATCCAGAGACCAGGCATCAGCCACACTGTATTGACCGATACTCAGTCGCCTGAGACTGGTCAAAAAGGCACCAGCCCCGACAAACCTGCCGAAATCACGGGCCAGTGCCCTGATGTATGTTCCCTTCCCACAACGGATGTTGAATTGGCAAAAAGGCAGATCCATAGCAGTAATGTCGAATGAATAAATCTCCACCTGCCTTGGGGGTAGGTCGGCGTCCACCTGCCTGCGTGCCAGGTGGTATGCCCGGGTACCATGAACATTGATGGCGGAGTAGAGCGGGGGTACCTGCATGATCCTGCCCGTGAACCGGCCTGAGATTTCACGCAGGAGGGAAAGGGTGATATGGTGGGTGCTGTATTCCCGGTCGACCGGTGTCTCCGCATCAAAAGAGGGTGTTGTGGCATCCAGACGCATGGTGCCCGAATACTCCTTATCCAGATTCATCAGCCCTGAAATGCTTTTGGTCATCCTGCCGGTACAAACCAGCAAAAGACCTGTAGCCATAGGATCCAGGGTGCCTGTATGACCCACCTTGATCTTCCGGCCGGTCATCCGGGAAATGGAATTGCGGATCTTACTGACCACATCAAAAGATGTCCAACCTGAGGGCTTGTCGATCAGCAGCAGCTCTCCCTCTTCAAAATGATATTCCCGGTTTGGGGACATGGTTTATTTCATGAAAACAATCCGAAAGCCAGGGCAATCAACCCGATCAGGGCGCAATAGATGGCAAAATGGTAAAGTTTGCCTCTTTTAACGATACCGATCATCCACCTGCAGGCCACGAGGCCTGAGATGAAGGCCCCAAGGAAGCCAATGATGAGAGGTGTCATCCCGACTCCCTGGCTGCTGCCGCGTTCCTCCTTAAACATGTCCAGGATGTTGGCGCCGATGATCGGCAGCAGTACCATGAGAAAAGAAAACCTTGCAATTTCGTCCCTGCGGTTTCCCAGGAGCAGGCCTGTAGAGATGGTTGCACCTGAACGGGAAATCCCCGGGATCACGGCAATGGCCTGAGCAATACCGATGATCAGGGCATCCAGATACCCGATCCCCCGTTCACGGGGCCGCACGAGGTGCGTACCGGCCAGCAGTGCCGCTGTAATCAGAAGCATCGGCCCGACCAGCAGCAGATTACCGCTGAACATCGACTCCACCGTACCGGAGAGGGTCAATCCGACAACCAGAACAGGGATCATTGAAAAGAGCAACAGGGTCAGATACCGGGTTTCATCGTTCCAGCGCAGCATCAGGCTTGAACGCATAATGCTCCACAAATCCTTCCTGAACACGACAATGGTACTCAGGACAGTGGCCCCGTGCACCGTTACCGTAAAGATCAGGCTCCGCTCGGCTTCAATACCCAAAACCACCTTTCCCAGCTCAAGGTGCCCGCTGCTGCTTACCGGCAGAAACTCTGTCAGACCCTGCAGCAGCCCCAGTATTAATGCTTCCCACCAATCCATATATTGCAAAAAAAACAGCAGAAGCGCTTACGGGCCTTGCTGTCGTTGGTTCCAGACTATTTTTTCACTATTCCTTCGGCTTCTTCATGATCGCGAAAATCTCGATCACGTATCCTGCGATCACCAGCAGGGGAGCAAGGGTGAGCCTGCGGAAATTGAAGATGTCTTCGCTGAACACATTCGGATCATCTGAACCTCCCCCGATCATCAGGAGGAATCCCAATGCAATGAAACCCAGACCTATCAGGAGCAACCGGTAATTCTCCCTCCCGAAGGCGAACCCACCTGTGATGGGCGGCGGTTGCTTCTGTTTTTCCTGAAGTTCTGACGACTTGACTTTCGCTTGTTTGATCATCTGCAAAACGATATGATGAACTGTTCCCAAAAGTAATCTATTTCAATGACATCTGGTTGCATACCGGATTTCTAGTAATAGAGGCTGTCATCCCACACCCTGAGGTATTTTCTGACCGCCAGGTAATTGCTGAGCCAGGTGAGCAGGATACCGAGCAGGATCACGATGCCGAAAAGGGATAGAAAAAGGTCGATATCCTGTAACTTCACCAGGTCAGGCAATTCCCTTTGGGATATGTAAATGATGCCTGAGAGGATGATGATGGCCAGCAGGGCGCTGATGAGCCCCTGTACGATACCCCTTATGATAAAAGGGCGGCTGATGAACTGCTGTGTGGCACCGACCAGCTGCATGCTCTTGATCAGGAAACGTTTCGAGTAGACCGAAAGCCTGATGGTGTTGTTGATCAGGGCAACGGAGATCACCAGCAACATGCCTGAGAATGCCAGGATGATGATGCCGATCTTCCGGAGGTTTTTATTGATGGCGTCCACCAGCGACTCCTGATAAAAGACTTCCTTGACATTGCTGTCGGCCAGGATCTGCTCCTTGATGACCGCCAGACTGTCGTTATTGGCATACTCGGCCCGGAACCGGACCTCAATGGTCGGCAGGAGGGGATTATATCCCAGGAAGCTGATGAAATCCTCCCCGATCTCTTCTGCCATCACACGGGCTGCCTGCTCGCGGGTGACATAATTGGTGGATTTCACATATCCTGAAGCATCGAGCATCTTCTGAAGCCTGATGATGCCGGCCTCCTTAACATTATCCTTCATGATCACGGAAAACCCGATGTTCTCCTTCACATAATCCGACAGTTTGCGGGCGTGAAGCAGTATCAGGCCAAGCAGGCCAAGGGTAAACAGCACCAGGGTGATGCTGACCACTGTGGTCAGGTAGGATCCGTGAAGCTTTTTCCTGGGGTTTTTATCCATCGTTAAGTCCGCAACCGCATTTCTGATACAAAAATAGGAAAAGAAAGACGGGATACGTCTTTTTCCATGCCTTTATAGCCATTATCTTTGCAGGTGACATGGTGAGGGTGAGCTCCTTCGGCACGGACGATACGCTACAGTACCGGTTATCGCTGGATATCCGCAGGGAGGTGTTCATCCGTGAGCAAAATGTCCCTCCCGGGCTGGAGTGTGAAAATGAGGAGGAAGCCAGGTATTACCTGGTTTATCACAGGGATATTCCCGTGGGCACAGGCCGGTGGAGGAATACTCCTGACGGGATCAAGCTGGAGCGTTTTGCTGTATTGCCCGGCTTCAGAAACATTGGATTGGGAAGCGTCTTGCTGAACCAGGTGATGAAGGACATCATCCCGATGCATAAAAAGATATACCTCCATTCGCAGGTCAGGGCCGTTGAATGGTACATGCGGGCAGGATTCCGGCCGGAAGGCAGGCCATTTGAGGAAGCCGGCATCATTCACTACCTGATGATATGGAACCCGCAGGAAAGAGATCGCTGATTCCGGAATGAACTGACCCGCCACAGTAAGAGACCCTTGGTATTATTTTTTGCAGGGCAAAGGAGCTGAAAAATGTATCCTGCGAGCCAGAGTATCTGCGCAAGTGGTCCATATTCGGCAATTTTTACGAAATAAGAAGGCATTCATAATCAAAAGCCCAATTATCTGACGGAAATCAGATTTACAAATTTAAACTGTCTGATTTCGTCAGTTTTAAAATTCAGGCATTTATCGTCTGAAATATGCTGATCTGTAAGATTTTGATTCGCCTGCCTGTCATGCCTTCGACCTGTCTTCCTCCAGGAAGGCAGATAAATCGTTGGACAGGGAGACAGGCAAAATCAAACAGCATCAGTATAACTTTATATCGTAAACCTTTCATCGACGATCCACGATAATGATTGAGCCTGCTCCGAAAACAAAAAATTGATGATATAGCTACTAAAGCTTAAAAACCTGCTTGCCTGGCCTGCAGAGCTAACTTTAAAACAGGAAGGCATAAAAATTCAAAAATGACTCACAATCAAATATATATTTGGTGATTTTTCGTGTTTTCGTGTTTTTGTGGCAAAAAAATTTTCGGAGCGTGCTCATGATTTAAAGATCTTTATAACCGTTCGTTCCCCATTCACTTCTATTTTCAGAAAATACAAGCCAGTTGAAAAATTACTCATGTCGAATGTTTCTTCAAAGGAATCGCTGCAATTCTCCTTCCGTGAGATTAAAAGTAACCGGCCATATAAATCACAAACGGAAAAAACAAGGGAATGGCAACAGCGATTCTTGCAGGCAACGGTAAAGAAGGAATTGAACGGATTGGGTTGAATCCTGACATCCCATGTGTTCGGATAATTATTATGAATGCTGCCCGGCATACCCTGAGGCATCCAATAATTGCCTGAAAGAACAAGCATGCAGAGCAGTTTCAGGGTATTGTCGTAATATTCATAATCCTGCAATTCAAGTGTAAGCAGGAACGTGTAAGCCTCATTCAGCCAGCTTTGATTTGTAACATCTGCCATGGCAGCCACTGTAAATGGCCCGACAAAAGCTCCCGATTCATAATTATTGCCCGGGATATCTCCACCATTTAACAAATAACCTGCATGGATATTTTCCGGATTGCCTCCGGTTTTCTCCTTGATCCATGTGTTCATTTTTTGTATGATGTTTTTGCCTCGCATATCGCCTGAAGTCAGATGATCTGTCGTAATTCTCAGGGGAGTGCGGCAGGCGTTGTAGTAAAAATCACCGTCATATTCACTTTCCAGGTAAAAGGGTGCGGCCGGATGGGGATAGGAAGCGATATCCACGACAAAATCAGGCAGCAAGCCCGTGACCGGGGAAAAATTTGTCTGTATTGCACTGGCAGTTGTGTAGCATTTGTTGATGATATTATTCCAGTCATTATCCCCGGTGGCATATTGAAAAGCACGAAAATGGTCCATCATGAAATCGGAAGGCCGGGAATCATCATATTCAATACTTCCGCTGGTAACCCAATCTCCAAGTATGGGGATCCATAATCCGGGATTCACATCATCCTGTTTGATGGCATTGATCATCGCACTGGCTTCTGAAAGATAATTGATACTGCCGGCACTACCCCATTGTTTATCAGCAAGAAGGAGGGCAAAGGCTATATCCAGGTCACCATCGGTTGCTGAATTGTCGCCTCCGTCCGGATCATTGATACAGCCAGTTATCTGGTTCCAGGCCATCAGGTGATCATTATTCACACTTGGATGGGCTTTGTAATAACGGTACAAACCGTCAAAGTAGACCTTTGCATATGGGTCATACCCTGCCATGTAGGCTGCTATCATCATGCCGTAACCCTGTCCTTCGGAGACACAAATACTATTGTTGGATGATATTTCGTCAAACCACACATAATACTGGTCAGCACCGCAGTCATCTTTCAGATAGACGGCTTTCCACTGGTCGTAAAAAGCGCTCACTGAATTATCCAATTGCGACTGGTCATAATTATCCGGCTTTATTGTACCAGAAGTATATGTTACATGCTGCGGAAACGGTTTCTGGGGTGATTGAGAATGAACATTGGGAATAAACACTACCAGAAGCAGCCATGCAAACAAAATTTCCCATTTGTATTTTGTGGTAATCTGCTTTTTTTTCATGACAACCTGTTTTAAATTGATTACTCATGACATCAACAGATGGATTGGAAAGAAAATCTGTCTCCCGGTAAAATTCCCAAGGCCATCATGTTACCGGCAAACGGAACACATTTCTCATGAAAAACCGGGTAGAATACTGTCATTGATCATGGATATAAAGTTACAGAAACAAGCCCCATGAAATCAACAGGGATCTGATTAATTTTTTGCTTCAGAAGGAATAGGCGCTCCAGACAAAGAGATGATGGTGTGTGTCCGTCCGTCTCCCAGGATCATCACCGGGGCTGCGATAATTCAGCAAAGGCCAGTCTCAGGGCTTTTGATCCCTCCTTCGGTTACGCATGTGCTCCCAAGTCAGGGATCTCAGGAATATTATCGCTAACAAACCATGGGAGTCAAAGAGGCAAACCGATCCAGCCGTTCTGTCTAATTTTTCAGGCATCGCGCTGTGAAGGCCTACTTACAAGGGATGAAGAAAGGGCCGCTGCCCGTAATTGAACGACGCATAAAATCAACATGAGCCTTATTCATAACCTTTACAAATAACAGATTGGTGGCTCTACTTGATGTTAATTGCTTTATCTGGCCGTGCATTTTTAAAGAAACCTAACCAAAAACTAACACAATGAAAAGAACATTGATCGTGGCTGCGATGGTTCTGATGGGAATCACGATGCTGAATGCACAGGAAACAATGAAATCCGGGGCCGGCAATTTCACTGCTGAAGTCGAATTCCGTCCCCTGAGCGCCAACCCCGTGAACCTTACCTACTTCAGGGGAAGGTATTTTGCTTCAGATGACCTGGCGATACGCATTGGGGTCAACTTCAACATGAGAAGTTACAAATCGGAGCCCAACGGAGATGATGAACTCAAGAGAAACACCCTGATGTTCGGTATCTATCCCGGTTTTGAAAAGCATTTCGGGGATATGAGCCGGCTCTCTCCCTATATCGGTGGTGAGCTGGGAGTAGCCGTAAAGAGCTCAAAGGACCTTTACACCGATGCCAATAACGATGAGACAGAATATACCGGTGCCTGGAGCGATGGTTCCGAAAGAGGATTCCTGTCGTTCGGTGTAAATTTTCTGGCAGGTACGGATTTCTATTTCGGCAAACATGTGTTCCTGGGAGTGGAGATGGGGTTCGGTGTGATGTCAGTAACCGATTCAGAAGTCTCGATGGACGCGCCGGGTGGAGATCAGACCCTGGCTGAAAAGGAGAATTATATGGAGGTCGGGGTGAACTTCAATCCAGCCCTCCGTCTCGGATTTGCATTTTAGCATTTATCCGGTTGCCGGGGCTGCGCCTTTTAGTGGATCATTATACCTTCCTTTTGTCAGGAGGCGGTTCCGGCAATCCCAAAATCATTTCCTCTTAAACCGGAAATCATGAAAAAACCGATATTGCTGTTATGTTTACTGGCTGTCCTCTCCTTCAGCCCCGGTTGCGACAAGCAGGATGGCATCCGGGAGGATGCTCAGCCAAAGGAATTGAAGCATAAAGGATTCCCATACTCTTTTTCTTCCGGATACCATGCCCTCGGCCGGGTTTTTGCCCACATGCCTCCTGAGGTACTTTTTTCTGCAGGACGGGATCCCCATTTTACTCAGGGACAGCAGGGCTGGACTTTTTCCGGAGGAGGCGGCAACGGGTCGGAACCCGTTATTCCCGACTTACCCACAGGTTGCCTGATTTCACAACTGGGTTACCCAATGGCAGGTGACTACGGATGGGCTTTCAATTATAGTGGATCCTACCGGCTGGAAAGCATCACCATCTATGAAGATGATTTCGTCGCTGATATCATCTTTTCCCATGGCCCGGGAGGACGTATCACGGGATATGAAATATGGGAAGAAGGTGAAAAGTTCATCCAGATGACCTATACCTACGATGGCAACGGACGGGTCATTTCTGCAAGGGAAGAGGTGTCCGGGGGTGAGGTCTATAATTATTCCCACCAGTACAACCCGTCCGGTCAGTTGATCCGCATCAGTACAGATGCTTACGGAATAGAAATTGAATATACCTACTCGGGTGACAATGTGGTCAAGGAAGTATCCACATCCAGCCTTGTTTCTGAGCCGATCATTACCATCTACCGCCAGTTTGACAATGCCTATAATTTCCTGCGGCCACTGAATGTCCCCCAGCCCTTCTATGATTCCTTCCTGGCGGCATGGATGCTCTCACGGAACAACATTGTAGAGGAAACGGAAATCTATTATGGCGGAGACACCTACTATACGGATTACTATTACACCTACAATTCAGAGGGATATCCCAGTTTCTTCGGTTCCAGCGAGGAGGACACGGGCCCCATTGAATACATCAACTGCAGCAAATAGCAGGCGAATGACGGGTAAGAGAAGCCGGAGATCAAAAACCTCCGGTTTTTTTTACTCCCGAAGTGCAGCGAACCGGTATCTATCAGAGGCCTTTGCCGGTTACATGTGCTTCATCATTTCTGCCACCACATGATCCGCGCCCTCTGCGATCTGAAGGATATCCGCATCCAGCATATAGCAGGGTGTGGTGAACACCTTCCTTTGCAGGTCAGTGACCACATCACCATGGCCGGTCTTTTTATGCCGGGCTCCCATTTTTTCCACTGCAGCTGCAGTACCGGTATCCTGTCCGATGGTCACTTCCACATTCCCCAAAACCCTTGCCAATATCACCGGTGAAATGCAGAGGGCACCAATGGGCTTTCCCAGTGATGCCATCTTCCGGATGGTCTGTTCCACATCCTTATTGACATCACAGGCCTCACCCCTGAAGGCGAAATCGCACAGGTTCTTGGCGGCTCCGAACCCGCCGGGAAAGATCAGGGCATCGAACTCACCGGGATTGAATTCCTTCAGATCTCTGATGTTGCCTCGTGCGATCCGTGCGGATTCCACCAGCACATTCCGGGTTTCCGGCATCTCCTGGCCAGTAAGATGATTGATCACATGATGCTGGGGTATATCCGGGGCAAAGACCTGATAGTCCGCCCCATGTTTTTTGATGGCCCACAGGGTCAGGGTGGCTTCGTGAATCTCGGCACCGTCAAATACACCGCAGCCCGAAAGAACTACCGCAAATTTCCTCATGATTCATTGCTTTTTATGGTGTTTGTGCGAAGATAAGGATTTTCCACCTCCGTTCAAAACATGTAATTTTGCGGTTAAACCGGATGGTATGAAAACCAAGGCGGATATTGTGGCCAACTGGCTGCCCCGTTATACGGCCCTGCCTTTGGCGGAGTTCGGGGAGTACATTCTTCTGACCAATTTCCTGCAATATGTGGAGCTATTCGCTTCCTGGCACGGGGTACCTGTCCGGGGCGTGGACAGGCCTATGCCCAATGCCACTGCAGACATGATCACCATCATCAACTTTAATATGGGAAGTGCGAATGCGGCCACCATCATGGATCTTCTGGGGGCTGTCAAGCCCGGAGCAGTGCTTTTCCTTGGCAAATGCGGCGGCCTGAAGATAAAAAACCAGCTGGGTGATCTGATCCTTCCCATTGCAGCCATTCGCGGTGAAGGAACCTCCAACGACTACCTGCCTCCTGAAGTGCCTGCCCTGCCGGCCTTCAGCCTGCAAAAGGCCATTTCCACCACCATCAGGGATCATGGCAGGGATTACTGGACAGGTACCATTTACACCACCAACAGAAGGGTCTGGGAGCACGACGAACAGTTCAAGGAATACCTCCGAAAAACCCGTTGCATGGCCATTGACCTGGAGACAGCCACACTGTTTACGGTAGGTTTTGCCAATCATATCCCGACAGGAGCCCTGCTACTCGTCACCGATCAACCTATGATCTCCTCAGGTGTGAAAACCGAAGAGAGTGACAGGCAGGTGACAAAAGATTTTGTAGAGGCACATCTGAGAATCGGTATTGATTCCCTGAAACAGTTGATACATAATGGCCTGACAGTAAAACACCTGAGATTCGACGATTATTGATCTCATGCAATTCCGGGAAATACTTGCCGACCTTAAGAACAGGATCTACCACCCTGTCTATTTGCTCCACGGTGAAGAACCCTGGTATATCGACCAGATTTCCGGTTATATCGAGGAGCATGTCCTGACCGCCGAAGAGAAGGAATTCAATCAGGTGGTGATCTACGGCAGGGATACGGATATCCCGTCCATCATCGCCCAGGCACGGCAGTATCCCATGATGTCGAGCCACCAGGTGGTCGTCATCAAGGAAGCGCAGGACATTGAAGATATCGGGGAACTGGCATCATATGTTCACAATCCCCTCCCCTCTACCATCCTGGTGATCAATTACAAATACAGCAAGGCAGACAACAAGCTGGTGAAGTTGGTCCAAAAGAAGGGTGTGGATTTTCAGTCTCCCCGAATCTACGAGAATAAAATTCCAGCATGGATCGCAGATTACTCAGCTGAACAGGGCTACCGCATAACCCTCAGGGCATGTGCCATGATCACCGAATTTCTGGGAAATGACCTGGGGAAAATCGTAAATGAGCTCGGCAAACTGTTCCTGAATTACCCGAAGAACACTGAGATCAACGACATGATGGTCGAGCAGCACATCGGGATCAGCAAGGATTTCAACATATTCGAGCTGCAGAAAGCCATCGGCCAACGCAACACATTGTCTGCCTTCAGGATTGCGGCCTATTTTGCCTCCAATCCCAGAGAAAATCCGCTGATCAAGACGGTAGCCATCCTGAACGGCTTTTTCTGCAAGCTGCTGATCCTTCATCAGCTCAAGGATCAATCACAGGGGAATGTGGCTTCCGCGCTCTCCATTTCACCTTTTTTCGTCCGGGAGTATATGGCTGCATCGCGCCATTATTCGTTTGATCGTTCATCCCGGATCATTTCACTGCTCAGGGAGTATGACCTGAAGTCCAAGGGAATGGACAATAATTCCACGGCCGATGGGGAATTACTGAAGGAGTTGTTGTTCAGGATTTTCAATTGAGAATGGCATCATGTCACAGATTGACTTGCAGCCACCCCCTGACCCCTACTCTGGATCTTTGATATTAAAGAGTTTTCGGATCTCTTCGGCGTATTTTTTCGAGATAAAATCCCTCCTCAGCTTCAGGCTTGCGGTCATTTCCCCGCTCTGGACAGTCCATTCCGAATCCATCAGTTGAAACCTGACGATCTGTTCAAATTGCCCGAAATATTTGTTGTAATGTGCGATCTCATTGCGGAACATCTGTATTACGGAAGGATTTCCGGTCATTTCGGCATTTGTAGAGGGGTCGATTCCGTTTTCGAGGCACCAGGCGCGCAGGTGATCGAAATCCGGAACGATCAGTGCAGCTGCGAATTTCTGGTTTTCGCCGATGACAATGATATTATCAATCAATGGGGATTCGGTGAACCTGTTTTCGATATGTTCCGGGCTGATGTATTTACCCATGGCGGTTTTGAAGATAGACTTTTTGCGTCCGGTGATGCGCAGGTATCCTCCGGGTTCGATCTGCCCGAGGTCTCCGGTATGGAACCATCCACCGGGATCGAGTGCTTCGCGGGTCAGTTCCGGTTCCCTATAGTAGCCTTGCATCACGTTGGGTCCCTTCACCAGAATTTCGCCGTCATCAGCGATGCGCACCTCGACGTTTGACAAGGGTCGTCCCACGGTTCCGAACTGTATCCCTCCCTTTTCGAAGCTGTTGACGGCGACGACGGGAGAAGTCTCCGTCAGGCCGTATCCTTCCAGGACCGGCAGACCTGCCGCGGTGAATATCCTGCCCAGGCGGGGCTGCAGGGCGGCACCACCCGACACGATCACCCGGATGTTGCCCCCCAACGCCTCCCTCCATTTGCGGAACACCAGCTTCCGGGCCAGCCGGAGCTTCAAATCATACAACAAACCATTCCGGCCATCCGGCAGATATTGATTACCCAGCTTCACTGTCCATCTGAATATGGCCTTCCTGAAACCGCCCAGCGACTCTCCCCGATCGGTGATCCGGCTGTACACCTTCTCCAGAAAACGCGGCACCGTTGTGAAAATATCGGGTCTGATGTCACGGATATTGTCCGCGATGGCACCCATGTGCTCTGCATAATAGACACAAACACCTAAATAATGATAGATATAGATGTTGGTACGTTCATAGACGTGACTGAGCGGCAGGAAGCTGATGCTTTTCGAGGTATGATCCAGCGGAAAGAGGGGGTATGCAGCCAGGACATTGCTCAGGATGTTATGATGCGAGAGCATCACCCCTTTCGGATGCCCTGTGGTGCCGGAGGTGTAAATCAGGGTGGCGGTTTCGTGAGGATCGACGGCTTCTGTGATCTGTTCCAATTCTCCCTGAGCCGGATGTTCTTTTCCCAATCTGATGAGGTCGCTCAGGTCAGGGTGGTCTTCAATCTTACTGAAGGTATAAAGGCCCTGCAGGTCCGGCAGGTCGGCCAGTATTGGCTTTAACCTGGAGAGGAGCTCCCTGCCGGAAACAAAAACCAGCTTTGCTCCGGAATGACTGAGAATATAACGGTAGTCGGATTCACTCATGGTTGGATAAACCGGAACATGAATGGCACCCACCTGCAGGATGGCCATGTCAAGGAAGTTCCATTCGGGCCGGTTGACGGAGATGGTGGCGATCCGGTCGCCGGGCCTGACACCCAGGTGCAGCAGGCCAAAGCTGATCCATTTTGCCGTTTCGATATACTGACCGGCGGTATAATGCTCCCAGCGGCCTGCCTCCTGCGCAGCCAACAGATATTTATCTGCTCCGAAAGCTTCCCGTGCGCAGTATAACAGATCGAAAATTCTCCTTGGTTCCATCTCCCTGTCGTATGAACAGGTCAACAAAGATGAATTTTACTGATGCAATGATAAAAAAAGTTTTCTCACCTCTCCCGGGTCATCCCCGCCCCGGCCGTTCACCAGAGTTAATGCCATGAATTCCTCCCGGTACTAAAAATGACCGGTTTTCGATTCCTTCTTTTATGGCTGATTGTTTTCAAGCACTTAAGCCGTATGTTGCGATACGCAAGATAAAGCATGATATTTAATAAAGATAAAAAATAAAATGAAGAAAGTCAACAAAACAATGGGAATTCTGATTCGACAGCCCCAATTTGTCACGGGCGTTTGTTCTTGTGGAAGATGGTAGCGCTGGCCTGTGCCATGGGCATGATCAGGAGGTCGTTAACGTTCGCATGTTCCGGCAGTGTAGTCACCCAGTAAACGGCTTCCGCCACATCCGCTCCCGAGAGGGGTTTATAACCCTCGTAGACTTTCCGGGCACGATCCTTATCCCCGCCGAAACGGACCTCTGAGAATTCGGTTTCCACCGCTCCGGGAGCGATCTGTGTCACACGGATCCCATATGGCAGCAGGTCGATCCGCATGGCCCGGGTCAGGGCATCGACGGCATGCTTGGTAGCGCAATAGACATTGCCGCTGGGATAAACCTCCCTTCCGGCTATGGAGCCGATATGGATGATATGGCCCCTTCCATGGCGGATCATCAGCCGCGACACCTCCCGTGAAAGATACAGCAATCCCTTGACATTGGTGTCGATCATGGTATCCCAGTCTGCCGGGTCACCTTCCTGAACGGGGTCCAGACGCAGGGCAAGCCCTGCGTTATTGACCAGTACTGAAATCCTCTTCCAATCCTCCTCTAATGATGCCATTAAAGACTCAAGAGACAACCTGTCCCTGACATCAAAAGACAAGGGTTTCACCTTTATCGGGAAGGAATACTCCAGCTGTTCCCGTATCTCTTCCAGCCGATCTTTTCTGCGTCCGGTAATGATCAGATCGTATCCTTCCCGTGCAAACCTTCCGGCGCATGCCTTCCCGATCCCGCTGGTTGCTCCGGTGATCATCGCAATGCTTTGTGAAATCCGTGTCGTCATAGTCAGATATGGGTTGTTCGTTCATTTGGATATCATAATCCGGAGGCTTGTTTGGCGATCCACTGACGGGCATTGACAAAGGCTTCCACCCAGGGGGAGATTTCGTCACCGGACCTCTCATTCGGATAGTATGCCCATTGCCAGGGATAGACAGCCCTCTCGATATGTGGCATCATGGCAAGGTGCCGCCCGTCGGCCGAGCAGATGGCTGCTGCGGCGTAGTCTGATCCGTTTGGGTTTCCCGGGTAATCCGGGTATGAAAACCTGAGTGGAATGTGGTACCGTTTTTCTTCACCCGGCAGGATAAAGCGTCCTTCTCCGTGAGCCACCCAGATGCCGAGCCTGCTCCCGGCCATCGATGACAGCATGACCGAACGGTTTTCAGAAATATCAGCGTTCAGAAAAGCCGATTCAAATTTTCCGGAACGGTTAACCTCCATCCGGGGTGCCGGGTGGAGCTCCGGACATATCAGGTTCAGTTCGACCATAAGCTGACATCCGTTACAGACACCGAGACTCAATGTATCGCTGCGCCGGTAGAACGCCTCCAGGGACAGCCTTGCCCTTTCGCTGAAGAGGAATGCCCCGGCCCAACCCCTGGCAGATCCCAATACATCGGAATTGGAGAACCCCCCGACGAAAACGATCATGTTCAGATCGCTCAGTGTCTCCCTGCCGCTGATCAGGTCCGTCATATGAACATCCTTCACATCAAATCCGGCCATGTATAACGACCAGGCCATTTCGCGGTCACCATTCACCCCTTTCTCGCGAATGATGGCAGCACGGATTCCGGAAGGCATCCTTCTTTTCAGGTCGATTCCGAACCGGTCCGCTTTCCCGTTGAAACTGCCGCTGAAATTAAATTGCAACGGCTGCTTGCTGTAATTGCGGAAGCGGTGCGATGCCATCTCTTCCCTGCACTGCATTGAGTCGAGGAGCCATGAGGTCCGGTACCAGATGTCGCGGAGGCGGTCGATATCAAAGATGTGATCACCGGAGAGATGTCTGATCTGCAGGCTTCGCCCGGTGACCGGACGGCCGATATTCTGGTATGGTATGTTTTTTTCCTGAAGGAATCGGGATACCCCATCCGCATCCCGCACCTGAATAACGACTCCGGGATTTTCGCTGAAAAGGAGCCTGACGGGATCGTGCTCCTCCATTGGGGAGAGGTCGATGGCGAGTCCTGCTCCGGGTTGGGGGAAGGTCATTTCCAGAAGGCATGTGATGAGACCTCCCGCCGAAATGTCATGACCTGCCAGGATCATCCCTTCCCTGACAAGATGCTGTATGGCTTCAAAGGACTCCCTGAACCGGGCGGGATCAGCAACAGTGGGTGTTTTCTGCCCGAGCCGGCCGTTCAGCTGGGCAAAGCTGCTGCCTCCCAGGCAATGTTTCATACCTGAAAGATCGATATAGAAGAGCCTTGAACCAAAGTCGGGGACGATCACCGGTTCGACCACGCGTCGAATATCAGTTACTTCTCCTGCAGCAGAGACGATGACGGTTCCGGGGGCAAAGACCACTTCTCCGGGGTATTTCTGGGTCATGGAGAGACTGTCCTTTCCGGTCGGCACATTGATCCCAAGGGCGATACAGAAGTCGCTCAGGGATTTTACGGCCTGGTAGAGACGTGCATTTTCGCCAGGATTCCGGGCAGGCCACATCCAGTTGGCACTGAGGGAGATGCCCGACAATCCGTCGGCAATGGGTGCCCATAAGATATTGGTCAGGGCTTCAGCCACTGAAAGCACCGAACCTGCAGCGGGATCCACCAGACCGGCAACAGGTGCATGACCCAGCGAAGTGGCCACACCTTTCCGCCCCTGATAATCAAGCGATACCACTCCCAGGTTGTTCAGTGGCAGCTGTATAATGCCGGCTGTCTGCTGCCGTGCGATCCTGCCTGTGACCGATCTGTCCACCTTGTTGGTAAGCCAGTCCTTACATGCCACCGCTTCCATTTGAAGCAGCGATCCCAGGTAATCCTGAAGCCGTGCGGTGTCGTATTCGGGAGGATGGAAGGAGTAGCCTTTCGATTGATCTTCCAGTACCGTTCTGGGTGGTGCACCGAAAAAATCCTTGAGGTCCAGGTCGATCGGCCTGCGACCGGTCACCGGGTCTTCGAAGCAAAAGCGGCCGTCACCGGTAGTGGCACCCACATTATAGAGCGGGGCACGCTCCCGCTCAGATATGCGCTCCAGAAGGGGTAGTTCCTCTTCCCTGATCAGCAGACCCATACGTTCCTGGGATTCATTGCCAATGATCTCTCTGGCAGAGAGTGTATGGTCGCCCACGGGCAAGCGGCTCATATCGATCCGTCCGCCTGAGGGCTCGACAAGCTCCGACAATGAATTGAGATGCCCCCCGGCGCCATGGTCGTGGATCGAAATGATTGGATTGTCATCCATTTCTGAGAGGGCCCGTATGGCGTTGTACACACGTTTCTGCATTTCAGGATTCGACCGCTGTACAGCGTTAAGCTCGATGGCATTGCTGTATAGGCCTGTCGCAACCGACGAAACGGAACCTCCCCCCATTCCGATACGGTAATTGTCACCCCCCAGCACAATGATCCTTTCCCCTTTTCCCGGCGGATCCTTTCGGCTGTCCTCCCTTCTGGCGTATCCGATACCACCGGCCAGCATGATCACTTTGTCGAACCCGAATTTCCGTCCTGGCGTAAAATGTTCAAAAGTCAACACACTTCCGCAGATCAGGGGCTGTCCGAACTTGTTCCCGAAATCGCTGGCTCCGTTGGATGCTTTCACCAGGATATCTGCGGGTGTCTGATAGCGCCATTTCCGGGGGTGGGTATGGCTTTCCCATTCCTTTCCGGGTTCGAGTCTTGAATAAGGGGTCATATATACAGCGGTGCCTGCGAGGGGTATGCTGCCCTTGCCGCCCGCCATGCGGTCGCGGATCTCTCCTCCCGTGCCGGTGGCCGCCCCGTTGAACGGCTCCACTGTGGTAGGGAAATTATGGGTTTCTGCCTTCAATGATATGACGGTCTCAATGTCGCTTATCCTGAAATAATCCGCCACATCCTGGCGTTGAGGGGCAAATTGCTCTGCGGATGGCCCGGAAATAAAAGCCACATTATCGCTGTATGCCGAAACCAGCCGTCGCGCATGGATTGCAGATGTCTTGCGGATCATGGCAAACAGCGACTCTTCCATCGCAAGGCCGTCTATGATGAAGATGCCGTTGAAGATCTTGTGACGGCAGTGCTCGGAATTCACCTGTGAGAAACCAAACACCTCGCTGTCGGTAAGAGGCCTGCCCAGCTTCGAACTCAGGGCTTCCAGGTACCGGATCTCTTCGGTGCTGAGTGCCAGCCCTTCCGACTCGTTATATGCGGTGATGTCCTCAATGGGACGGATGGGTTCCGGTTGCCGATCCATCCGGAAGATGTCCTGATTCAGCCCCTGATAGAGTTCCTGCAGCATGGGATCCCAGAATGCATCCTTTCCGGGCACCTGATGCAGCTCCTCAATCCGGGTTATCCCCACAACACCCATATTCTGCGTGATTTCCACAGCATTGGTGCTCCATGGGGTAATCATTTCGCGCCGCGGGCCTGTGAAAAAACCTTCGATGGGACCCGGCAGGATTTTATCCGACCTGAAAAGCCATCTGAGCCTTTCAATCTCCTCCTTTTCCGGATAGGTGGCGATCTCCACTGCGTAGTAAAGATGATTGCCGGGGGAGAAAAAAATGATCATGACATGAACGGATTCTTGATTTGAGCCATCGGGCAGGATTCAGCACAAAAATAATCATGTCTTTGTAATCCTCTGCCGAAGCTGTCCATAAAGCAGGAAATTCTTCAGGGATTAACAGAAATTTAACCGGACTATACATGGATATTCTTATTTTCGCGCCCCGTTTACGGATGAGGTTTAACCACCAAAACGACAGAACAATGAATGAAGTGAATGAAAAGCTCAAGAAAGCCTGCCAGGAAGCACTGGCGGCGTTCAGGAAACTCGGCAGAGAGGAATATGCAGATATATCGTCCAAGCTGGAGTATGTAATCGGAAGCTATGAGCACGATCTCAATCCCGTTGGTCTGCATGAGTTCGGCGGACCGGCACTGGAAATGCTCCGTAAGTTGAAGGAAAGGGAGCCCAGAAAAGTGAACAGGAAGGTCATCGTTGGCCTGGAGAAAGCAATGTCAGCATATCAGATTTCATGATCAAGGGCCGGTGAACCGGTAAAAGAGCCGGTCCCATGGATCCTTTGATAATAAGGCATTTCTTCTAAATGGATTGATTATCTTTGCGATGAAAAGACTTTTCAGTTAACGATGAAAGCCATTTCACCGCAAATGCTGGAGGAGCGTGTTCGCCTCCTGGAGAGGGTCGGGATTTTTTCCGGGACAGACAGGGAGGTATTGAAGGCGCTGGCCGGGGTGCTCCGGGTGATCCGGTTCAGGCAGGGCCAGCAGATCTTCGGGAAGGGAGATGAAGGCCATGCCATGTATATTATTTACGAGGGCAGCGTCAGGGTTCATGACGGAAGCCATGTGTTATCAAAATTGTCCTCCGGCCAGGTTTTCGGCGAGTTTGCACTTTTTGATCTCGAGACAAGATCGGCATCCGTTACGGCAGAAGAGGCAGTTACGCTTCTGGAGTTGAATCAGCAGGATTTCTCGAGGGTCCTTGCCGACCGGATTGATGTCACCAAGGGTGTGCTGCGTAAGGTGATACGCAGGATACGTGAAATGAATGAGCTGGAAAGCAAGCTGGCCAAAAGTTACCTAAAAATCAGCAAGCAGCGGGATGAGATCGGCAACCAGCATCAGAGCATCCTCAGCCAGAAAAAAGAGTTGGAAGCAGCCAATGAAGAGCTGACAAGGCTGAATGAGGAAAAAAACAGGCTCATCGGAGTTCTGGCGCATGGAATAAGGAATCCCCTGACCAGCAGTCTATGTGCAGCCGACCTTGCGGACCAGGAGTCAGCAAACCTCCCGGAGCATATCAGGGAATATTTCAGCCTGATCTACAACGGGCTCCGGAGGATCAACAGCATCGTCAACCAGGTCCTTGACATCGATATGATCGAGCTCAAACGCAGCAAGATGCACATCGAAAAGGTGAACCTGGCGGATATGCTGAGACATCTGGAGGAGAGCCTGAAGTACACACTTCATATCAAACGGCTCAATCTCGCCCTGGACCTGGAGGAAATCGAGACGGATGCAGACCGCAATATCATGTATTTCATCATCGACAACCTGATCTCAAACGCCATCCGGTTCTCACCACCGGACAAAAATATCAGGATCTCGCTTTACCGTTCGGATGGCAAGGCGCGTCTCGAAGTCAGCGACGAGGGACCGGGAATCAGCAATGAAGCCCTTCGCACACTGTTCGACAGACCCTGCCTGCATGATCGCACCACCGACAAAACCGGACTGTCCATAGTGAAAAAATACACTGAGGCAATGGATGGGGAAATCTATTGTGAAAGCAGGGGACAAAAGGGTACAACCTTTATACTGATCCTCAATATCAGCGGTATCAGCACATACGGGCGATCATAGCATTCCAGTCACTCCTGTCTTTTACCAGAAAACGCAATTCCTTTCCCTCTCGGGTGATAATGTTGAGGCCTGAGGGGAAGAGTAACCGGTTGTTGAACAGCATCACCTCCCTGATCTCATCCGGCATGATCTCCAGTCTGTAATGGTGCTCATTATCAGATACCGGAACAAAATAGAGCCTCTGGTTGGTCAGTATGAGTTTACCGTTCACACGCGACCCGTTGATCATCTGCTCGGATTTTCCTGCTTTGATCACCATCTCATTTGGATAGAAATCTATTTTCATGGGGTGTGTAAAATATTGCCCGGGAGTCAGAATTAAGACGCTCTCAGCGGCAATTTGTTACAGTGATAAACGGATAAAATCCCAGAATCATTATGTTGGGTCAGATGTTTCCCGGAAATTTTCTATTCCGTTTTTCGTCTGAACATCAAAGGAATATCCTCACCTTTCGGGGCACCGATCTCGACCAACTCCCAGTCCTTCTCATA
Source organism: Bacteroidales bacterium (assembly GCA_016939365.1). GTDB lineage: Bacteria > Bacteroidota > Bacteroidia > Bacteroidales > JAFGHD01 > JAFGHD01. The sequence goes on from JAFGHD010000112.1 coordinate 47,833, forward strand.
TTCCTTGATCCTGTGCTTCAGGGTAGTGATCCTGTCATCCATTGCGGCCGTACCCCCTTCCCAGCGCAGGAGTTCCACACGGTACTGCAATGTCCGGTTTCGGCCGTTGATCCTGACATCGATCTCAATGTTCTGTTCCGGTTCGATATCCGGAATCAGGATGACCACTTCTCTCATGATAATTGTATTTCCAGGCGTGCTGTTGCCGCATTGTCTTTTATATCTCGATGGGTTTGGTGATGGGCTTCCCCTTGATATTCTCGTTGATGATCTGCCCATCGAAAAGGTGGATGATGCGTCGGGCATAGTCAGCATCGCGTTGCGAATGTGTGACAATGACCAGGGTGGTGCCATTCTGGTTGAGACCTTCCAGCAGGTTCATCACCTCTTCGCCGTGCGCGGAATCAAGATTTCCGGTAGGCTCATCGGCCAGGATCAGCCTGGGCCTGGCCACAATAGCCCGTGCAACGGCGACACGCTGTTGTTGACCTCCTGAAAGCTGCAATGGAAAATGCTTCTTTCTGTGGGAAATCTGCATCTGTTCCAAAACCTCCTCGACACGGGTCTTTCTTTCTCCGGAATTCATACCGAGGTATATCAGGGGTAGTTCGACGTTCTCGAAAACATTCAGCTCATCGATCAGATTGAAATTCTGGAATACGAACCCGATGTTTTCCTTTCGCATCCTGGCCCGTTGCTTTTCACTGGTAGAGGAAACCTCCCTTTCCAGAAAATAGTATTGTCCGTCAGACGGATTATCGAGCAATCCGATGATATTGAGAAGGGTGGATTTACCACATCCGGAAGGTCCCATAATGGCAACAAATTCACCCTCCTTCACTTCCAGGTTGACCTTGTTCAGGGCGGTGGTTTCGACTTCATCCGTCCTGAAGATCTTCGTCAGGTTTTTTGTCAGGATCATAAATTCACAGGTTGGGTTGTTTTGTTTCTTATCTGCTGTTGGCTATTTGAACACGAGCTTTTGCTTGCCCCCGAAGGTTTCATAGGAAGATATGATCACCCGTTCCCCGGGCTGGAGGCCTTCCTTCACTTCATAATACTGTGTGTTTTGTCTTCCGATGCGGATGGGCCGCTTTATGGCAAAAGTACCCGAAGCATCAAGTATGTAAACCCAGTTCCCTCCGGTCTCCTGAATAAATCCACCGCGTTTAATGACGATGGCATCGGTCGGACTGCTGAACTTAAGCCTTACCTGCAGGGTCTGGCCCCTCTTGATCAGTTCAGGCTCCTCCCCTTCAAAGAAAAGGTCGACCTGGAAGAAGCCGTTGGTGACATCGGTGTAGATCTTGTCGATGGCAAGATGATAGGTTGACCCTGCAAAATCCACCTCCGCCTTCTGCCCGATATGAACCCGCGAAATATACCTCTCATCAATATTGGCCTGCAGCTTGAAGCCATCCCTGAGATCGATCTGGCCCAGATGTTCACCGGCCGACTTGGTTTCACCGATCTCGGCGCTGAATGACGACAGTTGCCCTTCGATAGGTGCCCGTACATAGAGGTGTTCCAGGTTTTCACGAAGCAGGTCCAGATTGTTCTGCATCCTGTCGATGGTCATACCGATCTGTCGGCTACGCCGTATGGCGGAGATCGAATCAAGCTTCTTCAACTCCAGTGAGATATGGAGTTGCTTTATCGAGAAATTGTATTCCCGCTCCGCATCTTCATATTCCTTATCCGATATCACCGCTTCGCCGTAAAGTTCCTTCTTTCTGCCAAAGTCGCGCTGTGCCTGGTCTATTTCATATTGAAGCTGGACAATTTCCTTCTGCCGGATAAACTTAGTCTGATCAAGGCCGATCAGGGTATTCTGGAGGTTATTGATGGCTTCATAGATTCGGGTTTCCTGCTCCATCAGGCTCAGCTCCATGTTGGCATTGGAAAGTTTCAGGATGGTATCGCCCTTCATCAGCCATTCACCGTCTTCCACGTAAACCCGCTCCACGATACCTCCCTGTACGGCATCAATATATACCGTGTTTTTGGGATAAACCACACCATCAACCGGGATGAACTCCTGAAATTTCTCGGCCTCCACCGTAGCGATGGTGATCTGGGCTGCATCCACATAAAGCCTGCTGCTTTTATCCCTGAATACAAGAAGGTATAACAGGAAAAGAACAAATAATCCGATCGCTGAAATATTCAGAATTTTCCTTACAGTCCATTTCTTCTTTTCCAGCACCCTGTCCATTCCCATATATCAAGAGATTTTGCAGTGGTTTTTTCCAATATTGTGCCACTATTTCTATTATCCTAACTGTCAAATGTATAACAAAAAACCGATGTCTATGTGCCGGTGCCTTTGTTCGCCATCGTGCATCCTTTGTACATAACTGGACAAGATCCTCCTGTTTTGCTGACCACAAAGCGGACGGATCGAGGCTTCAACAACTCCCGAGCCATGCACAGCCGCTCCCTGCCAGTTGACCAGCAGGGTTCATGATGGATTTATTTCAAAAGCATTTTCATTGTTAATTGATTCACAAAAAATTTACTTTTGTCCGCTGATGAGAAACTTTCAGAGATATGCAAAGGATTACAAAACACCCGATACTTGAGGTACCCGACGCGGAGGATGTATGTTTTCTTTTTGAGGGCCGGGAGGTCAGGGGTAAAAAGGGATATACGATTGCAGCGGCTTTACATCAGTCGGGATTTCCTGTTCACAGTCACAGCCTTAAGAACCGAAACCGTAGCCTGGAATGCGGTATCGGCAAATGCGGTGCCTGCGAGATGCTGGTGGATGGTTTGGTCAGGAGGATCTGCATCACACAGGTAGATAATGTCAGGGAGGTTCGTGAAATACCCAGGGATTACACCCCTGATCCGGTCAGGGTGGAGAAACACAAATCCCTGAATGTTTACAGGACGGTTGTGGCCATCATCGGTGCCGGTCCGGCGGGCCTGGCCGCCAGGGAAGAGCTGAACAGCCATGACATTCCCAACATCGTCATCGATAACAACGACCGCATCGGAGGCCAGTTCACCATGCAAACCCATCAGTTTTTCTTTTTTGAAAAACAGAAAAAATATGGTGGCATGCGTGGTTTTGAAATCGCTGCCAGCCTTGCAGGCAGCGACCATTCGGGGATATTCCTCAATTCTACGGTATGGGATATCCTGGAAGGAAAAAGGATCGCCGTGAAGAATACCGTCACCTCGGAGATATTCTTCGTGGATGCGGAATGCCTGATTGTGGCCACCGGGGCTGTACCCTTCATGCCCTCCTTTGAGAACGATGACCTTCCCGGTGTTTATACCGCCGCTGTTGTGCAGAAGATGATGAATAACGAATTCACGCTCCTGGGTAAAAATGTTCTTACGGTTGGGGCCGGGAATATCGGATATCTGACATCCTACCAGCTCATGCAGGCCGGGGCATCCGTGAAGGCCATCGTCGAGGCCCTCCCCAGGGAGGGGGGATTCCCCGTCCAGGCAAACCGGCTGAAACGTCTGGGTGTCCCTTTTATACTCTCGCACCTGCTTGTGAAAGCCATACCGAACAAGGATCATACAGGGATCACCGGAGCTGTGATCGCCGAGTGCAGGGATTTTAAACCCATTCCAGGCACGGAAAAAGCAATCTCAGGCCTGGATGCCATTAACATCTGTACCGGCCTGGTTTCCGATGACCAGTTGCTGGTCAAGGGGAACGAGATTTTCGGTCGTCTTTGCTGGGGTGCCGGCGACACAGTGAGGATCGGGGAGGGCACCAGCGCCGTGCTGAGGGGAAAACAGGTGGCTTTTGAAATCCTCACGGAACTGGGCGAACGAATTGATTATGACCGGTACCTTGAAGTCTCAAAAGAGTATATTGATTCACAACAACACCCCATAAGGGTGCTGGAATCCCCCCATCTCCCGACGGAGGAAAGGATGAATCAGAAACCCTTCGTGCTCATCGATTGTCTTTACGGATTCGCCTGCAATCCCTGTGAGTTTGCATGTCCGCATCATGCGATTACCAAAACATCAACCAGTACCGTACCCCATATCGACTTCGACCGGTGTGTCGGATGCATGGACTGTGTTTACCAGTGCCCCGGGCTGGCTATCTTCGGATACAACCTGAAAAAAGACTGGGTCTTCATCCCTGTGGAATACGATGTGGAGGAGGGTGTTTATGTGTTCCTTACAGACAATCATGGAAAGAAACTGGGGCGGGGCCTCCTTGAAAAAATCCTGAGAAAGCCGAACAAGACCCATATCGCCCGTGTGCGCTCCCTTGATCTGAAAGGCAGAGAGCTTATGGAGGCCCGGGGGTTCATCCCGGAGGAGCGTTTCCCGGAACCCTTGCGCTTTGAAGGTGCCGGCGAGGTGGAATCAGAGAGTTACATATGTCATTGTGATGATGTGAAGATGCAGGAGATACTGGAAGTGGTCGGCGACAGGACTTTCATATCCGTCGATGAAATCAAGCACACCACCCGGCTAGGCATGGGTGCCTGCCGGGGAAAACGCTGCATCCCCAGGCTAAAGCAATCCATTAGGTCATATGGGATTTCCGTCGTTGGCGAGCCCACACCCCGGGGACCGCTATCAAACCAGGTCAGTATGGGCGAGCTGTATCCCAGGGATGTCAGGGAAAACATCAGGATCAATTCAGGCAGGGATGCCGTTGAAGTGATCGATACGGCTGCACTGGTTGCCGGAGGTGGGATCGGTGGTTCCGCCCTGTTCAGGTATCTGGCGGAAGCAGGATTGAGACCCGTGCTGATCAATTCGGGAAGAGGGGCATCATGGCGGAACATTGCCGGCGGAAGACCGGCTTTCAGTCTGCCTGAGTTATCCGATATTGCATCACACAACCTTGAAATATTCAAATCCCTTCATTCAGTCAGAAATATAGATTTCTATCCTTCGCGGTATGTCACCTTTGCCCATGATGAAGAGATGGTGAGGGCCCTTGAGGCTTCCACTGCCTGGTCGGATGCCTATATGGTAGAGCCCCGGGATTTTGTCAAGGAAATATCACCCCACCTGAATCCTTCCCTTTCGACCTACCTGGGTGCCCTGGTGACAAGGAACTGCTGGCAGGCTTCCCCCGGCAAGGTAATCGATCTGATTCGCCGGCTGGGTATGCAGCAAGGAGGGCAGGTTCTCGAAGACTGCAAGCTGATTGATGTCCGGAAAGAGGGAAATCACTATATTATTTTGCTGCAAAACCATGACAAACAGTTCATCCGTTTCAGGACGCCCGTCTTCATTAACGCCATGGGGCCTGAAGGCTTCCGTTTTGCAGAAATGCTGGGCATTGAAACCGGCATGTATTCCGTAAGGCACCAGGCTTTTATTACTCGCAGGCTTCCCATGATGGGTCATGACGGAACACCCCTGCCGATGATCATAGACAGGCGCAGATACAAAGGATTTACAGCTGTTTACGGGCAGCAGCTGGCCGAAACGGGACAGATCATCGGGTGTGCTTCACCTTCCGTGGATCCCCGGGAAACCGGCAAGAACCTGAAGGTTAATACACAGGATTTCATGGAAATTGCTTCGGAAGTATTCGTGAACTGGCTGCCTGAACTCGCATCCGTCGGTTTCCAGGCTGTGTGGGCCGGATATTACGTTGAGCCCAGAATGATCATTGATCCGGAAGCAGGCCTGTTCCTTGGCCTTCGGGGACAGGGTTTCATGCTGGGCCAGTACCTTGCCAGGCTTTATGTTGACCGGCTGACCGGGAAGGAGATACCCGCCTACTTCTCAAGATTATCGCTCAGCGGGGACGGCCTTCCCGAAAAGGCTTTCAAATGATCCCGGCAGAAAGGTTATTGTTTCGGCGCCCTCTGGTGCTGAAGGAAATAATTCAGCAACAAGGCAACACCCCCGAATAGAAAGATCATTGAAAAATAAGCCGGCTCCTCATGCATGGCACCGGTGCTGAACAGAATATTCCCGCAAATGGTACCGAGCCCGATGCCTGCCAGCAACAGGCCGTAGGTCAGCGACGGGCGGATATTACGCGAGGGGGCCAGGATGGAGGCATCCTGCCCTTTCTCGATCAAAGCCATCCTTTCTTTCCGCCGGACCAGAAGGTGAATGACACCGTAAATGGTCGCCATGACTGTCAGTGTGATAAGAAAATCATCCATAACTGCGTTATTAATGTTGTCTGCAGATTAGACGCCTTCTCTGCATCCAGGTTACAAAAAGAAAATTCTTTGTAACCAATCACTTGTCTGATCGTCTTAAAAGAGATGAATTACTCCGGAGATGAGGAACTGGTGAGACAGGTCTGCAAAGGTGACCATCAATCCTTTGCACATCTGGTTGAAAGGCATGGGGCCATGATCCTGAACATTGCATGGAGGATCACAGGATCGCAGACGGAGGCGGAAGATGTAGCCCAGGAAGTTTTCATCAAGGCATTCATGGCAATAAAAAAATTCAAAGGCACTGCTTCCTTCAGCTCATGGCTATATCGTATCGCCTACAACACTTCCATATCCCATATCCGGAAAATGAAATCAATATTTATCATACCTGAAATGGTCACACCGGATAGATGCCTCACCATACCTGCTTCTCTATGCGAACCAGATGAAAAATCCGAAAGGGATGAAGCGGTAAAAGCGGCGTTGGCCGGCCTCGGCCCGGAGGACCGGGGGCTTATCACCATGTTTTATTACGGATCGTTATCAATTGAAAAAATCAGTGATATCACCGGCTTATCTGAATCCAACGTGAAAGTCAGGCTGTTCAGGGTGAGAAAAAAGCTTCATGATTCCCTAAAGTCCCTTATTTATGAAACCACATAGCGACCACATCATGGATCAACCGCATGATAAAATCCAGGAAGACCGCATTTTAAGGGATTACTTCAAAGGCCCGGGTCAGATGCAATATCCGGAAGGATTTACCGTCAAGGTCATGCAAAACATTGAATCCCTGAGATCAAGGCAGGCATTCAGGCGACAGGTATTCTTCTGGGCGACAGCAATCCTCATATTCATCTCCCTGATCGTCCTTGTCCTGTTATGGATTCCCGGTCTGAAAACGCTTCTGGAAAATGACATCATACTGATTGTCACCGATGCAGTTGGCGACATTGTAAATATTCTGGGAAACATTTTCGCACTGAAGCAAATCTCGTCCACAACCTGGATCATCATCCTCTCAGCATCCGGACTGATCATTCTTGAGTCGCTGATCAACAGATGGCAGACGATTCGGAAGATGTTCCTCCTGTGAGATTCCTGAAAACTTCACAAATAAAAACCCCGGCATCTGTACTGTGTGTGCCGGGGTTTGCTTTTTCCCTCAGAAGGAGCTACGTCACCAGAGCATTACTTTGTGGGTCTCTGAAACACCGTCGCCGTTTACTTTCACGATGTAATATCCCTGTCCCGAAGGGATGTTCATCACTGTAATAGGTGCCTCGATCCTGCCGCGGGTCACCTCCTGCCCGAGCATGTTGAAGACCATGACCTCACCGTTGGAACTGCCGGATTTGATATAGATGGAGCCCTCATAAGAGTAAACATGCATTTCCTCCGAAAGGGAGCCGCTCTTCACCAGGTCCTGGCCGGGCATATCCTCCACTGAAAAATGCAGTCTGAACCTGTCCGGGGGGTCGATGGTTTTTCCCGTAAACTGCACAACGGGCTGGCTTCTGAGATTGGTGAAAATCCCGGTGTTGATATCTTCCAGCCAGATGGTGTACTCATCATCGAAGGTATTGATGGTTAGTGCCGAGAGGGTATAGGTGCCGTCAGCACCCACGCTGTATGACAGCGGGACCACCCTGACGCCGGCTACCGGCGGGAAGCAGTTCATCGACATCTTTTCCGTGGAAATGTATGAGCCGAGCTGGGGTGCTGCGCTGATCCCCGTGAACTTGAATGCATCGTAGAGATAATCAAAATCTTCCGTTGCATTGATGTCGAAGAACACGATCGTTTCATCGGTGTAACCGTTTCCGGTAACCTCGAGTTTCAGCATGTTGGGGGTAAACTGTCCACCCTTCAAACCGGTTTCATCAGGAGTCGCAGGTGTAACCGTTTCGAAGGATGCTTGCGGGGCGGGCCTGTTCACCTTGATGGCAACATCTCCCCTGCTCCTGTAATCCAACACATCGGGTTGGTCGTCCCCCAACAGTACTGCCGGTATGAGCTGCTGGCCCGAACTTTTGTAAAATGCCTGTGTGCTGTGGAATCTTTCGCTCTGGGGAATGGTAAGCGTGGGGTTGAAGCTGTTCGCCTTCACGAAGAAGCCCTGGTCTGCCGGTATGGTTCCATCGGTCTTGTTGATGCCGAGACCTGTGTACCAGTTCCATTCGGCATACTGCCCCAGTGTGCCGTCCCAGAGATATACCGTGGGATCAATAGCAGAGGATGGCCATGAGCCGTTCCAGTCGATGGCTGAGGGATAGGGATTGCCGACCAGGTTCCATCCTTCATAATCTCCCCAGTGAATTCCGCCGTTGTTGTTCCTGTCGGTGGCTGTGACGGAAGCGGGTATGTCACCGGTGTTCAGGTTACCGCCCGTATAGACGAATGTCTTAGGGGAGCCGGTTTTCCAGAGCTCATACCCCTGTGCTACATTCAGAGGGATGTTCGTCGGGACGATATAGGGCCCCCACATATAGGTAGCTTCATCCCACGCTCGCAGGTAGCTGCCCAGGAACACCCCGGAAAGTGCATTAATGACCGGGGGTGAAACATAGTGCCACTGGTTGGGCGTAATATAACGCTGGACGGAAGTGATTCCGCCAACGGATGAATTGCCATTGTCGATCCATGAGCCGGTACCGGAGCTGTTGGAGTAAATTGTCAGATTCCCTGAGACCGAACTACTCCCTGTGACATCCATGGTTGCTGCACCCAGGGGGCCGATCAGCATCTTGCCTCCGACCAGCACCTCATCGCTCGTGTAACCGGGATCACTTTGTGTAGTGGCAAGGCCTCCCAGTACCCTGAATTCATCGTAAACCTGATAGCCGGAGGTAGAGGATACCGGATTGCACCTGAATTCCAGTCCGGGGCCGTCAATGCTGAGCTTATAAGCCGATCCTTTGAATCCCGCACCGAAAAGCGAAGACATGAAGTAGTGGGGTCCTGCACCGGATGTTCCCGTCATATAGATGGTCCCGTCGGTCATGGTCCAGTTGGTGGCCAGGTTCCGGTAGGTGCCGCCGATGGTCAGGTAGGCCGGACCATCCATGATGCCCGTGAAGTCAAAGGCGCCCCATGCCACTGAGCCTGCTGCGTTGATCACACCCCCGGATATCTCGACGTTTCCGCGGGCGAAAACCTGTGTGGGGCTCCGGAACCAGTTGCTAAAGGAGATAGTACCGTTGTTGATATCGGTAGTGGAGCCGAAAGTAGCGTAAATATTCCCCGCCAGGGAGCATATGCCTCCGTTGAGCTCAAATTCACCGCTGATGCCATTTCCAACATAAAGATCACCTGTAAGGTTCAGGCTTCCCGCATTCATCTGAAGGAATCCTCCATCCAGGATAACAATGGTTCCCGTGTTGACAGTCCCGTCGAAAATGGTCAATGATGCACCGGTACTCATTCCCAGGATAATATTCACTGTTTTGGTCAGGCTCCCTCCCGTTATCACGGAAAGGCTCCCGCCATCCATAACGTACAGGCTGTTTCCAACAGCGACTTCATCAACCACAGGATAGTTTGGACATCCGGCAGGGATCACAACATCCGTGATGAGTGTTGGGATATTATGGTCGCTCCAGTTGCCGATGTTGCTCCAGTCTGTATTAACCAGGCCGGTCCAGACACCCGGAGCACCCCAGGGACCTTCCTGTATCTGGAAATCGTCAAAAACCCAGTACCAGTCATCGTTATGTGATACCTGCCATCCGAAAAGGATGTTGCCGGCTCCATCAGCCCAGGAGGAAATATCGTATTCCTTCCATCCTTCTTCCAGGGCCGGGGCGTTGTGATGCCATTCGTCTATAACAATAACCGTAGTACCCCCATCAGGAGATCCGATAAAATAGCCATCCTGCGTCCCGGTGGGATAGTTTGCACGCCAGTAATGGTAAAAACGGACATGAAGGTTGTTATTTCCACTCCCGTTAAAACAAGGTGAAATGACAAGGCCTGTCTCATAAGGGGTGTAGTCTGAGAAAACATGATAGCCTGTCGGCGGTGATGCCCCCGGCCAGTTGGTGCTGATCGACCAGACGTCCGGGTTGTTGGTGCCCCAGCCGGAGGGCCAGGAGGGTCCCGCATCAAAATCCTGGGTATAAGGGATGGACAGGCAGGGTTGGTATTCCTGGACAACGATATTGTCGATATCCCATTCGTTAAAATCATTGTTCATGTTGCCGTTCAGGAAAAAGGCAAGATAGGTTGTAGCACCGAGATTGTTCGTGATCACGGTAGAGACCGGTTCCGGCCCGATATCGCCATTTCCGGAAGCAAAGCTTATTTCAGTTGTCCAGCTACTGAAATCTGAACTGGAAGCCAGGCCGAAGGTCATTCCGGAGCCCTGGTCATCGAAATAATGCAGGAAATCCACCTGAAGCTGTGTCACGCCTGTGGTGGTGATGGGTTGAAGGAACAGTACACTTGAACCTGTTCCCGTGCCAGGCTGGTCTTCAGCCCTCATTTCACAGGCTGTCCCTCCGGCTTCATTGCTGTTGCTGACAATCCAGCGGTAACTGCAACCCTGGGAGGTTTGGTTCCATCCAGCAGGCCAGGTGCAGGATGAGAAATCTTCCGAAAAGGGCAGGGAAACGGGGGCACCTGCAGGAATGAATTCGTAATAGTCATTATCGTCAGGATTCCTGTTGCCGCTGGTAAAGGAGAAGTTCGGTGAAGTGCCAGTCTGTAACGCGGTAGTGGCGTCCAGCTGTATCCCTATGGTCGAGGATCCGGGACCGCCATTATTGTAATTAAAATCCACGAAATAGACCTTATTTGTGGTCTCTTCCAGAACAACGGCAAAATAAGCCCACGAGTAGCCATCATATTCAAAATCACTCCATTTTACCCAGTGCTGCCGGTAAGGGGATGAGCCAAATGTCCTTGAATAAACATCCGACGTATTTGTGGTAGGTGGATCTGCCGTAAAACTGTCCCAGAATACGGCCAGGGTCAGGTCGGGCAAGGATGCACTGGGAAGCGATGTATTGTTATTGGGAGGCGATCCCAGGGTACCCGTATTAAAGGTAAGCAATCCGTTCTGACTGACACGGAACTGGGTCACAGGAACACCGTAAACGTCAAATGCAAACGGCAGGCCCTGAGTTGTGGACCAGATATTCGACGATTGCGGACCACTGATGATCAATGACCATCCATTCGCGCGGTCATCTCTTAGTGTATTGATTCCTTGCGGATTCCCCGCATCAACCGATTCAGTGATCTGATATTGGATCTGGGCAGATACCAAAGTAACCGAAAGAACGAAAAACAAAGCCAGTACAGTCCTTATAAGCTGCCTGGTCAAGAGCTGAGCTGTTTTCATAAAGTGTTTTTTAGTTCAGTTTTTTCATGATACAAAAATAACTAATATTTTCCATGAAAGTCAATATTAAGAGGAAAAAGATTATTGCAAGATGGAATATTGTTCCGATCATCCGGCAATTGAAGTGGTTTTATGCGTGAAATACCCTGTATCAAATGAAGGCTGCAATAAACAATAACCTGAACTCCGGGCATTTGTCCAGCATTGTGAACACCTGATCTTTTCATGATTATCTGCAGATGATGTTCAAAAATTGAACTGAAATCCTGATCAAATAATTTTTTTTATTCAAATATCAGAATTTCTTTGATATCATGAAAAATATGCCGATATTTGCTTAACCGAACCTATAAAGGATAAACCATGGAAGCAACTGTAAAGAGAGTAATTGCATGTCTGGGGGTTATGTTTTTCGCCTCGGTCATTTCGGTGGGTCAAGTTCAATTTGCACTTGACTATGATGGTATTGATGACTATGTGCTGGTACCCGACGATCCAACCCTGGAAGGAATGGCCCAACTTACCCTGGAAGCCTGGATCAAACCGGTCGAGGAGGGAAGTGTAGAAGGGATCATTTCAAAGCGGGTGAACAGCAACAACCAATCATCCTATTCATTGTTCGTTTATAACGATAATCGTGTGTATTTCAAGGTGAACAATGAAGGGAATACATTTTCGACCGCTACAGTACTGACGACAAACAGGTGGTATCATATAGCAGCGGTCTTTGACGGCTCCTTGCCTGAGGCAGAGCGGAAAAAAATCTATGTGAACGGATCCCTTGACAATACGGGAGCCTCCACCAGCACTTCGATCGCTTCGACCGCATCGGATTTCCACATCGGGGTGCTCATCGGGAACAACACTTCCTTTTTCAGCGGACAGATCGATGAGGTTCGTGTGTGGAATTCTGCCAGGACCAACAATCAGATCAGGAACAACTGCCACCGGGAACTGCCGAATCCCAACGTGGGGGTATTGGCAGCATATTATGTTTTTAACCAGACCTCAGGGATTCTGGTGCCCGATGTATCAAACAATTCGAACAACGGAACGCTGATGAATATGGATCCCGCGACCGATTGGGTATCATCCACTGCCCCCATACCCTACTTCACCGTTCAGAACGGTTGGTGGCTTGACCATGCCACCTGGGCTGCCGGACAACGGGCTCCGGTAAACAATTGGGCACGGGTCCGTATCGATCACGATGTGGAGGTCAATTCAGCTGAGCTGTGCCGCAGCCTGATCGTCAGCATGAGCGGATGTGTCACCATCGACGCGGGGTATTCACTGACCGTTACCGATGGAGGCCTTGTAAACCAGGCAGGCACTTCAGGGATCATCATTGATGCCGATGTCACAGGGATGGGTTCACTCATTTTCCCGACCTCAACGATAGAAGGTACATTAAGGCAATATGTTGAAGAAGAACAGTGGCATTTCGTCAGCTCCCCGGTAACCAGCGCAGTGTCAAACGTATATCTTAACCTTTATCTGATTGAATGGAGTGAGCCGGACAGCACCTGGTCATATATAGTCCCCATCACGGTTCCGCTGAATGTCACCCAGGGATACGGTGTATGGGCATCCCACGCGCTCACCGGAACCACTACCGTCAGTTATTCGGGCGTTTTCAACGCGGGAGACCAGACGGTTCCTTTGAGTTTCAGCAACAATCCCGGTGAGGGTCACGGCTGGAACCTCATCGGCAATCCTTTCCAGTCGGCCGTGGAATGGAATACATCCTGGACCTCCTCCAGTGTGGATGCAACCATCTATGTATGGAATGGCGTGCAATACCTGACCTGGAACAGAAACACGCTTCTGGGCACAAAGGGCAACGGTATGATTCCGGTAAGCCAGGGATTTTTCGTCAAGGCAAATGCACCCGCTCCCACACTCGTCATTCCCGAATCGGCAAGGCTTCACAGTGCGGAGATGTTTTACAAGAGCGGCTCACCCAACACCACACCTGATATCATTACCCTGAACGTAAACGGAAATGGTTACGGCGACCAGCTGATCATCCACCTGACACCCGAAGCAACACTTGAATTTGATCATGCTTTTGATGCCTACAAGATAAAAGGCATTCCGCAGGCACCCCAGCTATACGCGAGTACATCCTCCGGCGACCTGACAGTAAATGCCGTGCATAAGCTGGGCAGCGTGGATATCGGCCTGGAAACCGGCACTCCCGGAATTTACAGCATCCGCCGGACAGCAATGACCCTTCCCGGGAACCTTTACCTCGAAGACTTCCAGGATGAGATCACGGTCGAACTGAACGAGGACAACCTTTATGAATTTTTCTCCGCTCCAGATGATCCTCCCCTCAGGTTCAGGTTGCATTATACGGAAAGCAAAGAGAGCCCTGCCTCTGACGAGACCCTCTTTTCAGACTGTAAGAATTGGCATGCCTATTCCTCAGGCAGGGATATCGTTCTTGAGCTTACGGGTACTGACAGGAAGGATGTTACGATATTCAACGCTTTGGGGCAGGTCATCCACCACATCGGTGATGCGGATGGAACGGAGCATATCAGCGTGGAACAATCCGGGGTCTATGTCATCAGGATCAATGCCGGGGGCAATACCCGGACCTCCAAAATCATGGTGTACTGAGTCATGATCCGGCCGGGAAGAATACCAATTCCCTCATAAATCTTTCCGGAACGGCAATTCTGATAGGGGGAGCGCCTGATGCCGTTGCAACGCACAGTACTTCTCTTTCTTTCCATCCGTTGAACCAGCGGTCTTTTTATTACTTTTGCACCCTTTGTGATCATTATCTGTCATTATGGATAAACAGGATAACAGGGGTCCGGAGGCCAACGGAGGCCGGCCTCTGAATTTTCTAGAGGCCATCATTGAAGAGGATATCCGCAACGGCAAACACAACGGCAGGGTGCATACCCGTTTTCCTCCGGAACCCAACGGGTACCTTCATATAGGACATGCAAAATCCATCTGTCTCAATTTCGGCCTGGCCGAAAAATACGGTGGCAGGTGTAATCTCCGGTTCGATGATACCAACCCGACCAGGGAGGAGCAGGAGTATGTCGACTCCATCATGGAGGATGTGAGGTGGCTTGGATTCGACTGGGAGGATCGCCTGTATTATGCGTCGGATTATTTTGACCAGTTGTATGAATGGGCATTGAAACTGATCCGTGAAGGAAAGGCTTATGTGGACGACCAGCCTGCCGATGTGATCAGTGAGCAGCGCGGGGTTCCCACCCGTCCGGGAGTGGAAAGCCCTTTCAGGAACCGGACTGTGGAGGAGAACCTCGACCTTTTCCTGAGAATGAAAAACGGTGAATTCCCGAATGGGGCCCGGGTGCTGCGGGCAAAAATCGACATGTCGTCCCCGAACATGCATATGCGTGATCCCGTGATGTACCGGATCATGCATGCGCGGCACCACCGCAGCGGGGACAAATGGTGCATCTATCCCACATACGACTATACCCATGGCCAGTCGGACTACCTGGAAGGCATCACCCATTCCATCTGTACCCTCGAGTTTGAAATCCACCGGCCCCTTTATGACTGGTTCCTCGATCAGATCATCGACACGGATTACCGTCCCCGGCAATATGAATTCGCCCGGCTCAACCTGAACTATACGGTCATCAGCAAGCGCAAGCTGCTCGAACTGGTTGAAGGGAAATATGTGAACGGCTGGGATGATCCCAGGATGCCAACCATTTCAGGACTCAGAAGAAGGGGGTACACCCCTCTTTCCATCCGGAATTTTGCTGACCGTGTGGGCGTTGCAAAACGTGAGAATGTGATCGATGTCGGCCTGCTGGAGTTTTGTATCCGTGAGGATCTCAACCGATGCGCCCCCCGGGTGTTTGCCGTGCTGAACCCCCTCAGGGTGGTCATCACCAATTTCGAAGAGGGTAAAACGGAAGAACTGGAGCTGGAACGCAACCCGGAGGATCCCTCCATGGGAACCCGCAAGGTGCCCTTCACCCGGGAGATTTATATTGAACAGGAAGATTTCCATGAGGACCCGCCGCCCAAATTTTTTCGCCTCAGCCCCGGACGTGAAGTGCGGCTGAAAGGTGCCTACATCATCCGTTGCGAAGGCTTTCAAAAGGATGATAATGGACGGATCACCGAAGTCTATTGTACATATGACCCGGAAACCCGGAGCGGATCAGGCAGCCAGAAAAAGGTCAAGGGAACACTCCACTGGGTTTCAACCCAACATGCAGTGAACTGTGAGGTCAGACTCTATGACAGGCTCTTTATGAAGGAAGACCCGGAAGAAGCCACCGGAGAGGAGGCCGATTTCAAATTGTTCCTCAATCCGGATTCCCTGAAAGTCGTGCAGGGAAAAGCGGAACCCAGCCTCAGAAATGCCGCGCACCTGGAAAAATTCCAGTTCCAGCGCCTGGGTTACTTCTGCGTGGACACTGACTCCTCGGATGAAAAGCTGGTATTCAACAGAACGGTCACCCTGAAGGAGTCCTGGATCCGCGCATCGGGAAAGGAATCGTAAATTTCAGTTACAACTTGATTGAGATTCGCCTGGAACAAAAAAAACTGATTGCGATTCATTTGGTTGAATTCTTTTTATAATTTTGCAGCTTCATTGCCCGATGGTGTAACTGGCAACACGTCTGACTCTGGATCAGAAGACTCCAGGTTCGACCCCTGGTCGGGCAACATTGAGGATCAAAGACTTGCATTGGACAGACAGTGCAGGTCTTTTTTTATTTGCATACAATTTACAGCATACAAATGGGGTAAAAAAATTCCCACTCTGATTCGTTTTCTCCTGATTGACTATTTGGCTTTTTCTGATCACCTCATCCATGTTGGTTGTATTCGATGCCCCCATAGATATTGCTTACCGCACCGCAAACTTCGTTCTGCCGGCGGGCCTGCCGTTGCTCAGCACCACGGCCAGGTAGAGGCCCGGCGGCCAGGCAGTGACATCCACCCGGCTTGCACCCTGGGAGGGGTACAGCTTCTCCCGGTGAACCCGGTTGC
>JAFGHD010000113.1 GCA_016939365.1 Bacteroidales bacterium
AGACAGGTGCTCCGGAAATTTTTCCATTCCGAATTCATCAGGAACGTAACCACACTGATGAGCGGTACGGCCATCGCCCAGGCCATTCCGTTGCTCATATCCCCTGTCCTGACCCGTATGTATCATCCTGAGGATTTCGGTATCCTGGCCCTGTACATGTCGCTGGCGGCCATCCTCTCAGTCGGATCCACCGGAAGGTATGAACTGGCCATCCTGCTTCCCGGAAGGCATCGGGATGCAGCCAATATTCTTGGGCTGTCCATACTGCTGGCTTTTATTTCAGGGCTGATCACGCTTGTTCTTGTCATCCTGCTGGGTAATACGATGGCCGGCTTTTTCGGGGAGCCCCGTATCGGTCCATGGTTTTATCTGCTACCGCTGACCGTCTTCCTGTCGGGGGTGATGCAGGCCTTCAACTACTGGTCGACGCGGCACAAGACCTTCAGAATTAACGCCGCCGCCCGTATCTCGCAATCGGGCGTGGCAGCTGCCACGCAGCTGGGGATGGGTATCCGGTGGGGAGGTCCTGCCGGACTTATACTGGGTTATATCCTCGGCATCCTGGCCGGAGCCTTGTCACTGGGATGGCAGGCTGTCACAAAGCCCGGAAAGCTCTTTCGCGACCTTTCCCGCAGGGAGATGCTCGCCAACGCCCGGAAATACCGTAACTTTCTGCGGATCAATACCCCCCATGCCATCATCGACTCCCTGCAGGACAACAGTATCGTTTATGTCATTATGTTCTATTTCACGAAGATGGTACTGGGGTCCTATGCCTTTGCCTATCGCATCCTGAAGGCCCCCGTAGGCCTCATCGGAAGTGCCATGTATCAGGTGTTCTTCCAGAAAGCCTCCGGAGCGGCCCAGCAGGGACAGGACATCCGCCCGATGATCCTGAGCATCTACAGGAACCTTTTCCTGATCGGCTTCCCGGTCTTCACCCTGCTCTTCGTCTTTTCACCCCAGATCTTCTCGTTCGTCTTCGGCCCCGAATGGCGCACTTCGGGAGAGATCGCACGCCTCCTGATACCCTGGATATTCATGAACTTCCTCGCCTCCCCGGTCTCCTCCATCGCCATCATCATGAACAGGCAGAAGGAGGCCATGTGGTTTACCCTGGCAGATATCATCATCAAGATATCCTCGCTGGTGACCGGCGGACTGTTTCTCGACTATGAATGGGGTTTCGGGATCATGAGTGCCGGCAGCAGCCTGCTCCTGGCGGCCGCACTCGTATGGTATTACCGTATTGCCCGCCCCAGAATGAAACCGGCGTATTAAACCCACATCGTCGCCAGGAAGTTAGTCATTCAGCCTGACTGTCAGAACTATGGTTCATTTTCCCCACAGGGAAAAACCGGCATGATCCTGACCTGCCTGATGATATGAATGCCCTCCGTGCAAAGGACAGAATGCCTTATCAATGAATTGTCCACATCATACGGCCATATATTAACCCGGAACTAAACTGACAAAATCAGACAGTTTAAATTTGCAAACCTGTTTTCCGTCAGTATAACTTCCAACTTCCGACTCCTATCTTCTATCTTCTTCCTCATCAGTATCGATAATTGCTTTATTTTGCATTATCATTCTCAACACAACCCGGATGCCCGGACTGAGGAACTGGTTCTGGAAAAAAGCATCTCAGATGCTCCGACCCCGGATGGTATGGGGGTACCGTCACCCCGGGGGAAGGTGGCTTCCCGCCACACGGGTCAGTAACAGTACTTTCATTGATCACCCGGAAGGGCTGGATATCGGCGATAATGTATTCATCGGACACTTCAACTATATAGATGCTTCGGGAGGGATACGAATCGGTAAGGGAACGCAGGTGACCAATTTCATCAGCCTGACCACGCACTCAAGCCACATCTCCATCCGGCTGTACGGCTCTCATTATCAAGACCATACCAATCACCTGGGATATGAAAAAGGCCCGGTTGAGATCGGTGAGTATTGTTTTATCGGGCCCCACTCCGTCATCATGCCCGGGACAAAGATCGGCAAAGGCTCGATCCTGGCGGCGTACAGCTATGTGCAGGGCGATTTCCCGGATTTCTCGGTCATCCGGGGCAATCCGGCTCAACGTACCGGAGATACCCGGGAACTTGACAAAAAGTACCTCGATGGACACCCGGAGATACGTGAATATTACAAACAATGGGCAGGAGAGCTGCCCGGAAGCGGGGAAGCGGTATGAGGCTCCTGGTGATCAGTACGGCCTCCATCCATCTGGAGCACTTCCTTGACCTGATCAAAGGTCAGGATTTTGAAGTTGTGACAATCTCCGACGGAACGCCTCCACCCTCTTCTGTGAGTCATGAAAAGCTTGTATTCTCACTGCGCAATCCGATCGGATCGATCCGGAGCATCAGGAGAATAAGCCACCTGGCATCCTCCTTCCGGCCGGATCTGGTGCATGTGCACCAGGCGGGAACCCACGCATGGCTTACGTTGAAGGCATTACGGCAAACCGGCATACCCGTGGTGGTTTCAGCCTGGGGTAGCGACATTCTTCTGTCACCCCAAAAGGGAATTCTATACCGTAAGATGGTAAGGTACATCCTCCGGAAAGGAAGGTACTTCACCTCGGATTCCATATACATGGCCTCGCGTATGAAGGCTCTCGCCGGGCACGACCTGGACGTCACCATCCTGAACTGGAGTGTTGAGGACATTTACAGGCCCGGAGGGAAGGAGCAGATCGTTTACTCCAACAGGCTGCACAAGGACATATACCGCATCGACGAAGTGATCAGGGCTTTCCACAGGTTCACCGGCAGCACTCCGCAGGGATCATGGACTTTGGTAATCGCAGGGGAAGGCCCCCTGACCCCCGCATTGAAAAACCTTGCAGATGAATTGGGTCTATCGGATCATGTAAGCTTCGTGGGATGGCTGAGCTCCGGGGTGAACCAGGACTATTACCGCCGTGCACGGATTTTCGTCTCCCTGCCCATATCCGATGCCACCTCCGTAAGCCTGCTTGAAGCACTTTCGGCGGGTTGCATACCTGTCGTCTCTGATCTCCCGGCCAACATGGAATGGGTGATGCACCGGATCAACGGCATCATTGCCCATGACCTGAAGGCGGACATCCTTGGAGAGGCGATGCAGCTGGACACAGATCAGGCCTTACGGATCAACCGGGAGCTTTTCCGTACCCGAGCCTCCCGGGAGGCAAGCCTGGCTGGTCTGCTCAGCCTGTACCGAAGAATTCTGCCATCATGAAAGATGCCGTCTGCCATATCTCGACGGTTCACAACAGCTTTGATGACCGCATCTACTACAGGGAGCTGAAGTCCCTGAGCGAGGCGGGGTACGAGACACATCTTGTGGCAGTGCATCCCGGGAATGAAACCGTGAATAACATCAACATCCATGCCCTTCCGCCGTTCCGGGGGTTCTGGTCCAGGTGGATCAGGGGCAGCCTTCTCGCCTTCCGCCTGGCGCTCCGGACACAGGCCCGGGTATGCCACTTCCATGACCCGGAACTGATGTTTTGCGGACTGTTGCTGCGGATCATGGGCAGGAAGGTCATATATGATGTCCACGAAGACCTGCCGAGACAGGTACTGACCAAGACATGGATCCGCCCGGCCGGGCTCAGAGTATTGCTTTCATGGATTATAGGGCTTGCGGAGGGTATCGCGTCGTGGTTCTTCAGCGGTGTGGTAGTGGTTACAAACGACATCGCACGGAGGTTTCCCCGGCGGAAAACATGCCTCGTCAGAAACTTCCCCGTACTCAGTCTGATCCCGCAGAACGTTGCGGAAAGAGAGGAAGACCGTGACCGGTTCGTCCTGATATATACCGGAGGTATCACGGCCATAAGGGGTGTACTTGAGCTGATCAGGGCCGTCGGGCAGATGGAGGGTGAGTGTGTCTTATGGCTGCTCGGGGAATTCGAAGACCCTGCATTCCTGGAACAGTGCCGGAATGCACAGGGATGGGAATATGTCAGGCATTTCGGAAAAGTCCGTCACGACCTGGTCTTTCCGTATATCATCCGCGCGGATGCGGGTGTTGCCCTGCTGCATCCTGTAAAAAACTACCTCACCAGCCTTCCGGTAAAAGCTTTTGAATACCTTGCATGCGGCAAACCGATGATCATGTCTGACTTCCCTTACTGGAAGGAGTTTTTTGCCGGATGTGCACTTTTCACAGATCCCCGGGAACCGTCAGGCATCGGGATTTGCATCCGTCAGCTGATGGCGTCACCTGAAACGGCCAAAGCCCTGGGCAGTGAAGGATTGGACAGGATACACACCGGATGGTCTTGGGAGAAAGAAAGGGAAAAGCTATTTTTGCTCTATAACCGCTTATTGGATGATAACCGCCAGGGTGCTTGACCCGGACCTCCGGGATATCTATTACGGGCTGGCAGGACGGTACGGAGATGTCTTCAGCACGAGGGGCTGGCACGACCTGTTCGGAAATGAACTGCAACTCGTCGGCCTTTTCGATGATGAGGGAGAATTACAGGGTGGATTTCACCTGATGAGGAGCCATGCAGGGCCTTTCGCTTACACCCGCAATCCCTTGTTCACCCCGCATATCGGTTTCTTCTTCCACAATCCGGCACAACATGAGGTGAAAAGGCGATCCCGTCTGAAAACAGCCATGACAGCCGTTGCCCGGTATCTTCGCGAAACCAGATGCCCGGTCATCTCCTGCGCTCTCGATCCATCCCTTACAGACATGCAACCGTTTTTCTGGAATGGTTTCAAGGTCATCCCGAATTATACTTACCGGCTTCACCTGAATATTCCAGAGGATGCACTGCTGGAGGGGATATCCGGGGACCGGCGAAACGATATGCGAAAAGCCACACGGGACGGGATACGGGTCGAGCAGCCGGAAAGCCTGGAAGTGATCCGGAGACTGGTGGACATGACGTTTTCCAGGCAATCCAAAAAATACAGCCGCGAACTGGTGAAGCGCATCCTGTTCGGTTTTGCCACACCGGACAACTCGTTCGCATTCACCGCCTGCCACGAAGGCAGACCGGTCGCAGGAGTCTTTTGTGTTCATTCAGGCAATAAAGTATATTACCTTTTGGGGGGATATGACCACCATGAAGGGCATTCCGGCGCAGGTGTCCTTGCCCTTTGGGAGGCAATACTCCATGCGAGGGCAACAGGAGCGAGGATTTTTGATTTCGAAGGCTCGATGGTACCGGCCATCGAAAAATATTTCCGGGGTTTCGGGGGTGAGCTGGTGCCTTATTTCACGGTCAACAGAGCCTGGCTGCCACTGGAATTTGCACTCAAGCTCGTAAAAAGATCAGTGTTCTAGGATGAAAGTGATCATTTCGCATGATGTGGATCACCTGTCGGTCAGGGAACACCTGAAGGACATGATCATACCGAAATTTATCGCCCGAGCCCTCATCGAGCGGCTTACGGGCAAAATATCCTCAGGCGCCTTTTTCCGGAGGATGCACGGGCTGATCAAAGGCAGGTGGCACCGAATCCCTGAGCTGGTCAAATATAATGTGATACATGGTATTCCAGCCACCTTCTTTTTCGGGATGGCCAGGGGGCTGGGTATGACATACAGGCCTGAAGCCGCCGAATCCTGGATCCGCTATGTTCAGAAGCACGGAATGGATGCCG
Organism: Bacteroidales bacterium; assembly: GCA_016939365.1. Taxonomy (GTDB): domain Bacteria; phylum Bacteroidota; class Bacteroidia; order Bacteroidales; family JAFGHD01; genus JAFGHD01. The sequence goes on from JAFGHD010000113.1 coordinate 5,625, forward strand.
GTGTGCATGGGATATGCTTCAGCAACGATGATCTCATCAGGAAAGAAAGGGAACGATTCAGCCGTATCACAGGGAATAACCGGTTTGGCATCCGGATGCATTACCTCAGAAAAGATGAAAACACATATCGCCTTTTGAGCCGGGCCGGGTATCTGTTCGACTCCACAGAATACGGTTTGAAACCCATCACGGGGCATTACGAGATGTGGGAGATACCCGTAAGCCTGATGGACGGTGTAGTATTCGAGGCAGGCAGGCAATGGCAGGTAAGAAACATCGAACAGGCCATCCTGTTCACCCTCGAAATCCTTCAGGAAGCCGTGAAAAGGAATATCTCCTATTTCGTGATCCTTTTTCATGACCGCTATTTCGACCCTGCATTCCCCGACTGGATGAAATGGTACCAATGGCTCACGGTGTATATCGCGGAACAGGGATGGCCGGTGATCCCGTTCAGACAGGCTGTGGATGAGCTGAACGCCAAAGCCAAGGGCACATGAAGATCCTCATCCTGACGCAATACTATCCTCCCGAAGTGGGTGCCCCGCAGAACAGGCTGTCCGATCTGGCGCAAAGGCTGAAATCCATGGGAGATGAAGTATCAGTGCTTACCGCCATTCCCAGCTATCCGCACCGCAGAATATATGACGGCTATCATGGACAAAAACGGATGCGGGAATTCATGGACGACATCGAGGTGCACCGTACCCGGATCTTTGTCGGACAAAGCAACAGGATCACCGCACGCCTTTTAAACTACTTCTCTTTCGCATGGAGATCCTTTTGTTATGGATGGTTACGGATGGGGAGGTTCGACCTGATCATATGTGAATCCCCTCCCCTGATTCTGGGGATAACTGCATGGTTGCTTAAAAAAATCAAAAGGGCGCGGATGCTGTTCAATGTGTCTGACCTGTGGCCGGAGAGCGCCGAGAAACTGGGGCTGGTCACCAACAGGATACTCCTGTGGCTGGCGACACGGCTTGAACGGTTTCTGTACCGACACTCCGACCTTCTCAGCGGCCAGACACAGGGCATCGTGAGCACCCTCAGGGACCGTTCCCGGGGCAGGCCGGTTTTCTGGCTTCGAAACGGCATCGATCCGGAATGGTTCGATCCTTCCCGTGAATATCCCGACTACCGGCAGCTCCTGGGGATACCGGAAGAGGCTTTTGTCGTTTTTTACGGCGGGATCATCGGATATGCCCAGGGGATGGAGATCATTACCGGTGCGGCCTCTCTGATCCATGATCCCCGGATTCTCTTTGTGATCGCGGGTGAAGGACCGGTCAGGGAGGAGCTCATCCGCGAAAAGGAACGGATGGGACTGCAGAATGTTCTCCTTTTCCCTGCTTTCAAAAGGGAAGAGATGCCCGCAGTCATCCATATGGCCAATGCAGGTGTCATCCCGCTCCGGAAACTGGAACTCTTCATGGGAGCCATCCCTTCCAAGATTTTCGAATGCCTCTCCATGAAAAAACCCGTCCTGCTCGCTGTGGACGGGGAGGCACGGGATCTCTTCATCAGGCAGGCAGAATGCGGACTTTTTGTGGAACCGGAAAATGCCGCCGACCTGGCCGGTAAAACCATGGAGCTCTTTAACAACCCGGAACTCCAGAAAAAGCTGGGCGAAAACGGCCGGCAATGGGTATTGAAAAAATTCGACCGGAAAATGATAGCGGCTGAATTCAGGGAATTCATCAAATAAACCCAGATTAATCCACCTTACCTTTGTCATTTCATGAAACCGTTTATCTCCCCAGTAAAGGATCATGTGCTGAAATGGCTGATATGGCTGGTGGCCTTTACGATCCCCTTCAAGGGTCCGGTGAGCGTCTATGCCATAATCCTCCTGTTGCTCTACTGGCTCTATTACCTTGGTTTCGGTTCCGGATGGGGCAGGATCGCGCAAAAAGAATATATGAAAGGATGGGTACCCCTTGTATTGCTTTACATGCTTTACCTTGCCGGCATGCTCTACACTGGCAATCCGGGTGAAGGGTGGTTTTCACTGCAGGTGAAGCTGCCCATGCTTCTCTTCCCGCTGTTTTTTTTCAGCCTTGAATCCTCATTTATAAACATAAAACTGCTGAAAACCGCAGGCGGTTTTTTTGCAGCAGGAACGGTGTTCATTTCAGTGATTTTACTGGTAAGGGCCTTTGTATGCTTCCGGGAGCAGCACGATCCCCTCTGCTTCTTCTACAGCAACCTTTCGTGGTATCATCATGCCTCCTATTTCTCAATGTATTGCTCTTTCTCAGCAGGCTTGCTGGGAATGGATGCAGGCAGGGAATCGAAAAGGGCGCATAACCTGTACCGCTTCATCCTGATCCTTTTCCTCATGACCATGGTCTTACTGCTGAGCTCCAAGGCAGGGCTCGGCAGCCTGGGTATCACTGCGGTTGCCGTTCTGGCTCACCATGTAATGCGCAGGCATTACCTCCAGGTTTTATCTGAAGTTATTTTTCTGGTATCGTTTGCCGCCGTGGCCTGGCACGTATTTCCCGTGGCATTCAACAGGATGTCGCAGGCCATGGATACTGTTACGCAGGATGAAGCACTGACAAGGGATACAGCGGAAAGCACTACCATCAGGATCCATATCTGGAGGACGGCACTGGGATTATTCAGGGAACATCCGCTGATTGGTGTGGGTACCGGGGATACCAGAACGGAACTGGGTAAAAAATATCGTCAACAGGGTCTTGACAATGCATTCACCAACCATCTCAACGCTCACAATCAATATCTCCAGACAGGCATTACACTGGGGATCACAGGTCTGGCAGGTTTGTTACTTATGTTGGCCGTACCTCTTATCCGGGCCGTACAATCCCGTGACATAGCCTTTCTCATGTTTCTGCTGATCACAGGCTTTAACCTGATGGCGGAATCGATGCTGGAGACCCAGGCAGGAGTAGTTTTTATCACATTTTTCAACAGTATTTTCCTGGCTTCAAACGGATCGGGTGTCGTTATCCGACACGAAGCTCCCTGAGATAGAGCTGTATGGTGTTTTCCAGGCCGAAATAGAGGGCATCGGAAATGAGGGCATGCCCGATGGAAACCTCAAGGAGGCCGGGAATATTTGAAGCAAAATATCGAAGGTTCTCCAGATTGAGGTCATGACCGGCATTCAGCCCAAGTCCCGCCTCAACCGCAGTCCTGGCTGCCCTGACGTATGGCTCAATGGCGTGTTCCCTGTTCCTGGAGTATTGAGAAGCATATCGCTCCGTGTAAAGTTCCACCCGGTTGGCACCGATGGCGGCTGCATGCCTGATCATCCGGTCGTCCGTTTCGATGAAAAGTGAAGTCCTGATGTTGTATTCCTTGAATCCGGATAGTACATCCCTGAGGAAATCACTGTTACGAATGGTATCCCATCCTGCGTTTGAAGTCAGTGCATCCGGGAGGTCAGGCACTAAGGTCACCTGGTGGGGTCTGACCTCAAGCACCAGATTTATGAATTTCTGGGAGGGGTATCCTTCGATATTGTATTCGGAGTTTATCAGCGGTCTGATATCCCTGACATCCTGATACCTGATGTGCCGTTCATCCGGTCGTGGATGCACAGTAATTCCCTGTGCACCAAATGCTTCGCAATCTCCTGCCGCCCGGACCACATCCGGGACATTTCCCCCCCGGGCATTTCGCAACGTTGCGATCTTGTTGATGTTCACACTAAGCCTGATCATATCTCCGATTTGCTGTAAAAATAAACAATCATATGTATTTCAGCATTCTCCAGATGATAAAGATCAGATAATCTCTTCAGTACCGCCAAGTTTTCAACATACACTTCTTGATAATTACAAGGCAATTCAGATCATAACAGCTGGGCTTAAACAAGAGAGGCAATCATTTTTGGCCTAACCTTCTGTTTTACAGCTTTATAAATAATTCGTGATCGTATGGGATAAAAGTTTGCTGGTCAAAGGAAAGATCATCAAACGAGGGAACTCGATATTTATCAGATGAATATAAACATGAGCCTGTTGAATTCTTTACATATAATTTCAAACGAGGGTAATTTCTGATGTTATATTTGCTTATGCATAATGTATTGAAATCAAACCCAGGCCTTATGAAGACGGGAGTGCGATTTGTTATGGGTTGGCTGTTGATATTGCTTCTCAGCCAGATCTATTCTTCCAGACTGCATGCACAATCATCCCTGAACTACAATTGGTATGTGAATGCCAATTCCGGGGTCGCCCAGGCGTATTGTGACCTGCAGGAGGAGAACAATCATATATCCAAACTCAGTGCCGAGACCAATATCGGTTATGGACTGAGGCTGGGCAGCTACATCAGCCCGGTCTTTGCGGCCCATACGCAATTCCTGAAGGCAAACCTTAAGGGGTCGAAGAAGTCATCAGATGCTTACTTCGAAGCGGACCTCCTTGAGTTTCACCTGGGAGCCACAGTGAACCTGAGCAACCTCATTTTTGGGATCAACCATAACCGGAAGCTGGCTTTATATGGTACGACAGGTTTCGGGCTGAATTATTTCAGGTCAGAGGCACGGCGTCTTTCAAACGATAACCTGGTAAACAGCTATGGCTATACCAAAGACCTGGAAGGCAAAAAGGATAACCGTCTGCAATGCTTCATCGCCCCGCTGGGATTGGGTGCCGACCTAAGGCTGGCAAAAAAATGGTATATGAATATAGAAACCGTCCTTCGTCTCTCCGACAGCGATAAGGTCGATGCCATCGTCAGCGGAAAACGCAAGGATGCTTACTATTATACATCCCTGGGGTTGTCCTATAACTTCGGCAAGAAGAGCAAACGTGAGAGGATTGACGTACCTCAACCGGTCATTGCAGAGGTGGAAGAGGTCGATTCCATGCTCAATGAGAGGGTGGACCTGGTGTATGTGATCCCCGAGGATGTGACTTCCAATAGCGAGTTCACCCTGAAGTACATTATTCATAAAGGCTGTATCGATGGTTTCGGTGAACTCATGCAGATACTCCCCATCGGCTTTGATGTGCTGGATACCGTCATCGATGACGCCCGGTTCGAATTCAGGAATTACACCCTCAATCTTTACTGGGATGTATTGCCTGAGGACTCTGTTTTTGAGATCAGCTACAGGGTACATGTGAACGATGTGTATGGAAACCTTCCCATCACCAGTATCCTTTACTTTGACAGGACGGGAAAGGAATACAAGTTCAAGCGCTCCATTTATATCGAGAAGCAGGCACCCGAAGAGATCGTGAGCGCAGACACCCTACCTGAGGAGCCACCCCCCGTTGTTGGGGATATCATTGAATTCAAGGTTCAGGTCAGGGCTGCCTACAAGGCCAGGATTCCACTACAGAGGCTGGCAAACAAATACCATCTCAGGGATTCCATTCGTGAGGACTACGTCGGCAACTGGTACCGTTATTCCGTAGGATCCTTCGCCACATATGCCCAAGCCAGAGAGTACCGGGATATCCTGCGCAGTGACAATAAAGTGCTGGATGCCTTCGTGGTTGCCTTCAGAAACGGTGTAAGGCTTAATTCGCTGAGCGATCTGAAGGAACTTCCCCCGTCGCCCTTTCCTGAGCCCGCAACTGAATTCCAGGAAACAGGTATTGTATACCGGGTCCAGATTCTGGCGCTTCTTCACAACAGGGTGACCCCCGAAACCCTGCAGGAAATATTCGGGATCGACGAACAGATCACTGAAGAATCATACGATTCATGGCGGAAATATACTGTGGGCCGGTTCACCTCCCTGGATGAAGCCAAACATATGCGGCAGAAGATGATCGGGGAGGGTATCATGGATGCATTCATCGTGATCTACAAGGACGGCAAAAGAATTTCACCCGGAAATCCTATGTAAACCTCAGGTGTGCTGCTCATGATTGGAGTCTCCGGCCAGGTCCAGGTCTTCAACCGGAGGCTCCTTTTTTTTATCTCCATTTTTCCGGATCAGCCATTCTGACGATCCGGGGGGTGAATCTGGCCAGCACCTCTACCAGGTTCTTCTGAAAGGCCATCACCTGGTCGATGTCTTTATACACCACGGGACATTCATCCACATGACCTCCAATAAGTTCAATTCCGGCCTGCCGGATCATGTTTTCCATTGCCTTCCTTGAGATGGTTTTGACCGCCTTGCTGCGTGACACCTGCCTGCCTGCCCCGTGCGATGCGGAAGACAATGAGGATGGTTCTCCCTTTCCCCGGACCACATACCCCGGGTGGGTCATGGAGCCGGGAATGATCCCGACATCAAGGATCCCTGCAGGGGTGGCACCCTTCCTGTGCACGATGACTTCGGTACCATCTTCCAGAACCTCATTCCACGCAAAGTTGTGGTGATTCTCTATCATTACCTCAGGTTCCCATCCCAGTGCGCGGGATATCTTGCGGTGTATCTTATGATGATTGTCAGAAGCATAAAGACCGGCAAGGTTCATGGCGATCCAGTATTCCGCTCCAGATTCACTTTCCAGCCCGAGCCATGCCAGATGGCGCATCCGGGCAGGCAGACGGATCCGCTCCATGGCGATCCCCGAGTAGACCTCCGCCACCCGGGCTCCGAAACCCCTTGAGCCGGAATGGCTCAACAGGGCAATATATGTACCGGCTCTCAATCCGGAGGAGGGATCTGATTTACGGACTTCAAGTATCCCCCATTCCACAAAATGGTTCCCAGCTCCTGAAGTGCCGTGCTGCCGGTAGGCCATATCCTTCAGATCCCTGATCACTTGTGTTGAGGACCACTCCTGCCTGTCAAACAAACCGGTATCATCATGTGCATCCGTTTCCCCACCGATACCGAATACGGTATGATCCTGAAGGGACCGCCGAAGTTTCTCCCTCTCCTTTGTGAGCATGTCCGGGGAAAGGGGAAAGACCGACATACACATCCGGCAGGCGATATCGACCCCTACGGCATACGGGATAACAACATCATTGAGGGTAGCCAGCACACCACCGATGGGAAGGCCATAGCCGACATGTGCATCCGGCATAAGAGCCCCCGCGACCGTCACCGGAAGACGCATGGCATGATCCATCTGGTCTATTGCCTCCCCGTCGATCTGTTCCCTGCCGAATATTTTATAATACAAAGGCTCACGGCGCACGACCACCTCCTCTGCAGGAAAAGCTTCGGATATGACATAAAAACCGGACTTCGCGGGTTCGGTCCCTGATGTGATGACGCTCCCGGCCAGCGAACAGAAAGGCTCCCCCCTGTCAAGAAAAGATTCCGGACTCCTGAGAAGCTCATCAAAAAGATGCAATACTGCCTCCTTCGCCCAACCTTCCTTCCTCATCAAATCCTTTCCGGCCTTGCCGAACATCCGGATCAGCCGGAGATCATTCAATCCCAGCCGCCGGTGATCATCCCCCGTGATCTTATCCCTTCCCATCATTCCAGAATCATAAACCGGCTCTGAACAAATTCAGGCCAGTGGGGTTTTAATTTCGTTGGTCATTTTCTCATCTGCATAAAACACCTGGCAACGGAACAACGTTTTAACCCTTAACATTCCTGAAATGTTAATGGAAAAACGGAATCTACGCCCATTTTTCATCATACCCACCAGGAGTATAAGATATTATTAAAGATACAAAAAAGAAGGAATACAATAACTTTGATGCCTTGATCAAACTGCTGTGAAACGGAGGATCATCCCTTCATCCGTTATTGCGCCGGCATGAGGGCGGAAGATTTGATCGGAGTCTACGGGCAGGACAGCCGAACCAGGCTGTTGCTCAACCACCTGGAGGTACTCGGCGATTACCGGGCACATCTTGGCGGACTGATCGGGTCTTCCCGTGCCGTGATTGTCGCCGCCGCCTTTCAGGCAATGGACTTCAGCCATTTCATCATCGCAACCGACCGGGAAGCCGCCGCCTATCTTTTCAACGACCTTGAGAACTTCTTCGGGGAAAAAGAACTGGCATTCTTCAAGAAGAAAGTACTTTTCTTTCCCTCCTCATTCCGGAGGGAGTTCGATCTGTCGTCCACCGACAACATCAGCGTTCTGATGCGCACGGAAGTACTCAAACGCACAGATTCCGGAAACAGGAAAAGCATCATCGTAACCTACCCTGAAGCCCTGGCGGAAATGGTGGTCCGTAAAACCTTCATCAGCAAGAACACCTTCAGGGTAAAGGAGGGCGATCTGCTGTCACTGGACACCCTGGCCGATTATCTGATCGACCATCATTTCTCCCGGGTTGATTTCGTGTATGAGCCGGGTCAGTTCTCCATCAGGGGCGGTATCGTGGATGTCTTCTCTTACACCAATGACCTGCCCTACCGGATCGAGTTCGGACCCGATGCAGTGGCTTCCCTGCGTTCTTTCAATCCTTCAGATCAGCTTTCCGTTGACCGGCTGTCACACGTCACCCTGGTTCCCAACATACAGGATCGAAGGATGTCTGAAAAAATGGAGCCCCTGCTCGCACATCTGCCGGAACAGTCGGTTCTGTGGATGGATGAACCGGAATTTATCGGGCAACGGATCGATCAGATGTTTGGGGTAGCGGCAAAGGAAACGGGGGTTGAGGAACAGGATCCTTTACTCGATGCGGATTCGATGTTCATGAAATCTGATGCCTTCCTCTCCCGGATTGAGAATTTCCCGTTGGTAGAATGGGGCACCAGACCCAGCTACGAAAACGCAGAGCGGTTCCACTTCAGCCAGGAACCCCAGCCGGATTTCCACAAGAACTTCGAACTCCTGATCGAAAATCTCAGCGACAATTCCGGCAGGGGGATCACGAACCTGATCTTTTCAGACAATCCGAACCAGTTAAAGCGTATCCACGCTATTTTCGAGGACCACCACGCATCCTACCGCATGGAACGGAAATTCAGCTACGATGTGGTCAGTATCTCGATCCACGAGGGTTTTGTTGACCCCCAGGCCGGGGTGGCGTGCTACACCGACCATCAGATTTTCGACAGGTACCACAAATTCTTCCTTCATGAGCGCTATTCGGCCAAGGAGGCCATCTCCATCAGGGAGCTCTATGACCTGAAACCCGGCGACTGGGTTACCCATATCGATCATGGTGTAGGCCGGTTTGACGGTCTGGAAAAGATCGTGAACAACGGCAGGGAGCAGGAGGCCATACGGCTGATTTATGAAAACGATGACCTCCTTTACATCAGCATCCACTCCCTCCACCGGATATCGAAATACACCGGCAAGGAGGGCACTGTGCCGAGGCTGAGCAGGTTGGGATCCAATGCCTGGAACAGGCTGAAGGAAAAGACCAAAAAGAGGGTTAAGGATATCGCCAAGGATCTGATCCACCTGTATGCCAAGAGGAAGCAAACGGAGGGATTTGGCTTTACCCCCGATACCTACCTGCAGCATGAACTGGAGGCCTCATTCATGTACGAAGACACCCCGGATCAGGTGCGGGCAACGCAGGAGGTCAAGGAAGACATGGAAGCTTCCCATCCGATGGACCGGCTGATATGCGGTGATGTAGGGTTCGGGAAAACCGAAATAGCCGTACGTGCGGCATTCAAGGCGGTGGCTGACAGTAAGCAGGTGGCCATTCTGGTTCCCACAACCATCCTCGCCCTCCAGCACTACAAGACCTTTCTCTCAAGATTGCAGGAATTCCCGTGTAAGGTTGAGTATATCAACAGATTCAGGAGCAAAAAGGATCAGACTGCAGTACTGAAAGGGCTTACTGATGGAACGGTCGACATACTGATCGGGACTCACCGTATCATCAGCAAGGACGTCAAATTCAAGGACCTGGGTCTCCTGATCATTGACGAGGAACAAAAATTCGGTGTGGCTGCCAAGGAGCGGCTGAAACATCTGAAAGTCAATGTGGACACCCTTACCCTGACGGCGACACCGATCCCACGCACCCTGCAGTTCTCACTGATGTCAGCCCGTGACCTTTCGATTTTAAGGACACCACCCCCCAACAGGTATCCCATTCAAACCGAAGTCAGGATTTTTGATGAGGAACTGATTGGGCAGGCGATCCGCTTCGAGGCCGACCGGGGAGGCCAGGTCTTCTTCGTTCACAATAAGATTCAGAATATTGCCGAAGTGGCGGATCTGATACGACGGATCGCACCAGACCTGAGAATCGCTGTTGGGCACGGGCAGATGGAGGGTCAAAGCCTGGAAAAGGTGATGACCGATTTCATCGAGGGCCAGTACGATGTCCTGGTATCCACCACCATTATCGAATCCGGGCTCGACATACCTAACGTCAACACCATCATCATCAATGAGGCACATCATTACGGGCTGAGTGACCTTCATCAGCTCCGTGGCAGGGTGGGCAGATCCAACCGCAAAGCGTTCTGTTACCTGCTGACTCCGCCCCTCGCGACGCTCACCGACGAAGCCCGGAAACGGCTCAGAACCCTTGAGGAATTCTCCGCCCTGGGGAGTGGATTCAACATTGCCATGCGCGACCTCGATATCCGGGGGGCAGGTAACCTTCTCGGCGCCGAACAAAGTGGATTCATTTCCGAGATCGGATTTGAGATGTATCACAAGATTCTGGACGAAGCCATCCGGGAACTCAAGGAAACCGAATTCAGGGAGCTGTTCCGGATGGAACGCGAAAAGGAGTTCATCAGGGAATGTCAGATAGAGACTGACCTTTCCATCCTCATCACCGACGATTATGTGACAAGCATCACTGAGAGGTTATCGTTGTACAAGGAGCTGGACAGTATCAGCTCGGAGGAGGAGCTCGTGAGGTTCAGCAATCGTCTGACCGACAGGTTCGGGCCGATGCCTTCCCAGACCATCGAACTGATCGATGCCATAAGATTGAGGTGGAGGGCAAAAGAACTGGGATTTGAAAAGATTGTGCTGAAAAATGAACGGTTTGTCGGTTACTTTATCCCGGATCCCGAATCCCCCTATTTCCAGTCTGAACGTTTCATGCAGATCATCCGCTACATTCAGGCTCATCCACAGGTATGCCGCATGAAGGAGGCCCGGGAAAAACTGGCGCTGACGATATTCAAGGTCACAGCAGTGGGAGATGCGCTGAAAATTCTTGAAGAAATACGGACGTTTCGCTGATACTGAAACCCTCAGACAGAAAATACAATCCCCCACCGGAAAAAATAATCCACATTCAGGCTACCCTCACCGGACAGGCTTAATAGAACATGACACGGTTGTCTGTGATATCGGCTTCTTCCTCCAGAACGGTCAGATAGGAATTATTATTGACCTTGGAAGTGAAGTTGTTTATTAGTTGCTGCTCATAAGTCCGGTAATTCACAATCAGGTCGGGTCTGGAAAACATATCGGCAATAAAGACGAACGCGGAATTTTCACCCTTGACAGGCCCGGAGAGGACTCCCTCCTCGCTGCTGAATACGGCTGCCACGAGCTTCACTTCGTTCCCGTAGGAACCGATATTACGGGTCTGAAGATTCACGCTTCTTACTGTGTCGACCTTCGATTCGAGTATCTCTGCAATACGGTACAGGTCATTGGATTCGGCGAGGGCCTGGCGGACTTTCTCCACAGCCACATCCCCCTTCTTCTCCTTAATGATCAATGGCCGCATCACTTCCAGCAGATCCTCCATGGGTGGAATTCCTTCCTCACGGACCTTGGTAACCATGGCAACGACAAACTTGTCTTCAAGGGTGAAAACAGGTGATATACTCCCTTCGCCGACATTTTCCATGTGAGACCACTGCACGACTGGCCGTGCATTTTCAAATCCTGCAATACGGTTACCCATCGGGGCCAGGTAGTTTGCATTCCGGATGGACAGACCCATGTTATTGGCGAGGGTATCAAAAGCCTCAGCGGTCAGGGCTTCTGCTGCAAAACGGCTGGCCTGAGTATAGACCTCCTGATAGGACTGGTTACTCGGGAGGATGGCTCTTTCGACCAGTGCCACCCTCACCTTTTTTTCAGGTTCCTTCTTGTCTGTAACTTTGATGATATGCCATCCGAACTGACTTTCCGTTTTTACGATATCACCCACCTTGTTTTCGAGCACTGCCTGGTTGAAGGGGTAGACCATGGATCCATCGGCGAACCATCCGAGATCACCTTTGTTTTCGGCTGCAGATGGATCATCGCTTAACGCTGCGGCCAGATATTCCATCCTGGACGGATCGGATTTCAGGATATCCATAATGCTGTCCGCAATATGCTCCGCCTCTTCGCGGGTACGGGTCATATCCTCTCCGGATCCGAATGCTCCGGTAAACGAAATGAGGACGTGGCTGGCTTTCATTGAATCCGGGCGGTTCTGAATATCCATCAGCCGGGCCATATACCACTTTTCGCTATCAATATAAGGTTCGACGCAGGTTCCTATTTCCGAATTGAACATTAGGGAATCGATCTGTACCGCGAGAGACCCTTTCTTATGCCAGGAGGAATCGTACCGGACATCAGAGACGGCATTCACAAACATGGGAATGTTTTCTGAGGTAAGGAATTCATCGTAAATCCTGAATACCTCCTCGCGGATTTTTGACCTGTCCTCATTGGTCGGATATACTTCAAAAATAACAAAGTTAAGGTCTCTCGAGGCGGTCTGTTTGTAGTTCATACCGTACTCGTCATAATATTTGTTGAAGTCCCTGTCTGTCACTTCTACCAATGAATCGGGCAGGCTGATATAGCGGTAACCGGCGAGACGGATATCTGCCGTGACCCTGCGTTCCATGAAGTCGCCATAGAGCAGGGTGTCGGGCATGAAATAGGCTTTGGTAATCAGGTTCTTATATTTGGTCTGGAGTCGGTCATCCTTGATTGCCTTCTCAAAGTTGTTCCATTGTTCCCTGGCTTCCGGGGTCATCTGATCGTAATTCTTCAGATAGTTTCTTACCAGCTGAGGATTGTACTGATCCGTTTCGGGATCCTTGAAATACTGGAGTATGTATGAATGGGGGTCTTCTCCCTGCACCAGCTCATACAGCTCATCGGGGGTCACGTGGAGGTTCAGTTCTTCGAATTCCCTCCCCATGATAATCTCCTGGACGATCTGCTTCCAGACTTGTTCCTTTGTACGGAACACATCCTCCTCTGAGAGTCGGTCGGTCTGCTGGTTTCTTCTCTGGATATCCAGTGTCTTTTCGACCCTCTCATTGAACTGGGTGATTGGAATGTCCTCCCCATAAAGCTCCGCTATGTTATAAATTTGTCTTCTACTCGTTCTCGGGTTGAGCAGGTCCCCGAGAACAAAAGCGGCCAGTGCAACTCCCACAATGATGATCAAAAGTCCCGATTGCTTCCTGATTTTGCCGATTAATGCCATTATCTACGTTTTTTAAATGGGTTGCAAATGTACAATAACTAAATCAAAACATGAAAAGAAAAAAGGATAAAACTATAGTTGGTGCGGGAGGACCATAAACAGGTGGTTGAGGGGCATGGTCGCCGATCCCGGAGTAAGGCGATCATACTGAGAGGATGAGACGAACCTCCTCAATGCGCGTATCACCGGCCTCTTCAATAATAAAGGTGACGGGGGGCATGATGATCCGGTCCCCTTTCCGGGGTATGCTCTGCTGGATATGAATGATCAATCCGCCAAGGGTCTCGTATTCATCTGATTCGGGAAGTCCCAGGTGGTATTTCTCATTCAGGTAGTCGATCTCCAGCCTTGCCGAAAACAGGAATTCTCTCTCGCTGATCTTCCGTTCCACCAGCTCTTCCGTATCATATTCATCTTCAATTTCTCCAAATATCTCCTCGATAAGATCTTCCATGGTGACCAGTCCGGAGGTACCCCCGAACTCATCCACAACTACCGCAACACTTTTCTGCTCCTTCAGCAGCATCTTCAGGACCGTATTCGCCAGCATGGTCTCGGGGACGATGGGAATATGCCGGATGATCGAAGTGATGGTTTCGGGATTGGTGAAGAGGTCGTAAGAATGGGTATAGCCGATGATATGATCGGTGTTCTCATGATAAACCAGTATCTTCGAATGTCCGGATTCGATGAATTTATCCCTGAGTTCACGGATGGAAGCATCCTTGTCAATGGCGACCATTTCTGTTCTGGGTACGAGGCATTCCCTGAGTCTCACCTTCCTGAACTCAATGGCGTTCTGGAATATCTGTAGCTCCTGGTTCAGATCGCCTTTTTCCTCCTGGTCCGGGGAAAATTCTTTCAGGAAATGATCGAGGTCGACCGGGCTGAAAGCATAATCCTGCGCGGTAAATTTCATCCGGAACAGTTTTCTCAGGATCAGTTCAGAAAGGCCGATTACGGTAAGGACGACCGGATACAGCAGAATATAGATGACCTGAACGGGAACGGCAAAGAAGTTCAGGATCGCGTTGGAATTGATCCGGAACAGTACTTTGGGCAGGAATTCCGCGAAGAACAGGATAAACAGTGTTGAGATGACGGTTTGAACGAGCAGGATGACCGATTCAGAAATGAGGTGATCCGGAAGCCATTTGATGATAAAGGGTTCAAGGACAGAAGCCATGGCAATACCGTAGACGACCAGAGCAATGTTGTTTCCCAGGAGAAATGTCCCGAGGATGCGGGAGGGCTTCTTGACAAAGGAAGAGAGGATGCGGGCCGACAGTAAGCCCCTGTTCCTGTCCAGTTCGATACGGAGCTTGTTGGAGCTGATGAATGCGATCTCCATCCCCGAGAAAAAGGCAGAAAAGACCAGGGCTACCAGTATGACCGGCCAGGGATTCATTGTTTCAGTGTTTTTATGATCCCGCCGGGAAATTTCTCATGTGCCATCTTCAACAGTAAATTCACCCGAAGGATTACGGACCGTGTAGCTTTCAAAGTCCTGATCAGACACCAGTCCATCACCATAAATCACATCTTCCCCGGAGATGATCTTGACGAACACATCGGAAAAGATCTGGTTCTTTTTCTGATCCCATACGAGGTGTTCAGTGAACAACTGCTCACCGTTCCTATTGTTTGTAACGACTACGTTGTTTCGGGCCTCCATTGTTTCGTTCCCGTCACGGAGCAGACCGAAGCGTGCAGTAATCACTGATGTAACCTGCATGATTGAATCATAAAAACAGACTTCGAATCCGGAGGGGAATTCCGTATGCGGATCATCGCCGCCGTAATGAACCATCAACGGGCCGGTCAGCTTTGCCTGGACCCTACCTCCTTCTGAGTAGACCACCTCGATATCCGTTGCACTCTCGGGAGGGATGCTATCGATGAATGTCAGCGCCTGGATGGTCTGGATGTCATTTTCGCATCCGTCCCACATCAAAGAAGCCGCCACCAGGATAACCGTCAACCAGCACAATGCGATGGGGTGCCTGTTCACTGCGGTCAGAAATTGGTTAATCGGACGACCTGACAGTGGTCATCTCGTTGATCCAGCATTCCACCTTGTAAGGGTCTCCTTTCTTAAGGTCATGAAAGAAGATGGTTTCGGTTGCGGGGAAATACTGGCTGAATGTATTGATCTTGGTGTTGGCCACCTCTGCAACCGTGGGATCAACGGATCTCGCCTTGATATATTTGTCGACTGCCGCCCAGTAGGCAACACGTTCAGTCAGTTCATTATCTCCACAATCCTTTGCGGATGCGGCATACATGTCTCCGATGAGAATAAATGCACTGCCGTCTTCCGGTCTGACTTTCAACACCTCATAACACTGGTTTCTGGCTGCGGAATAGTTGTGCTGCTGGTAGTAAACGTTGGCCAGCAGGAAATGCGCATCCGCCCTGTCGTTATCATCTTCAAACAAAAGGGTCGCCTCCTGCAGGTATGTGGCAGCCCTGGCGTAATTCTCCTTTTTGATGTACATCTTTCCCATCAGATAGGCCGAATTGGCCGTGGGTTCAAGTTTATGCAGCTTTTCTGTGGCGCTGAAAAAAAGATCGGAGTCGGTGCACTTCTTCTTGTCCAGAATTTTGGTGATCTTTTTGAGCAGATCAATGTCTTCGGGGTTGCTTTCAAATTTACCGGCATAAATACTGATCAGGTCTTCACAGGTCGCATAAGGTTCGAAGGAGAGTTCGATATTTCCCTTGATATTCTCCCAGTTGACCAACTTCCTGTTATCACCGGCATATTTCTTCAGGTTGAAATCAATGATTTGGCTGACCTGGTCATAGATATCGACCAGAACCATTTTATCGAGCTTTTCAGCCTTCACCATCTTTTCTGCCGCCCTGAAATAGTATATCAGTACCGGTCCTTCTGATTTATTCCCCTGCAACTCAATCGACTTCCCGAGGATGTGGTAAGTTTCCTCATAGGCATTAGGTCTGAGCTTGTAAAGGTCAACACCTTTCCTGCCCAGGTTATATCCCTCTTTGCCGTAATACTGAATTCGCCGGTCATATACCATTAAAAGAGTATCGATCAGACGTTCCCGCCTGTCCTTGTCAGTCTCGTTCTGAATGCGGTGTTCAGTAATTGTAAGTCCATGAATATAAATGTTCTGGGTTGATTCAGGGCAATTCAGGAACACCCATCTCCATGGTGCAATGGCATCCCTGACGGCATTGTTTTTGTAATCGCTTTGCTTCCACTGCTTGTAAAACTCGTAATAGAGCGAAATATTCATTACACAGGTTGCACTGTCATCCCCATATTTCGAAACGCCGCCCTCTTCCTCAGACTCATCATCCGTTTCATTCTGGGAAAAGACAGGAAGCACCGGAACAACGCTCCACATCATTGCAAGGACTAAAATGCCAAAAAGATTTTTCATAATCCAAACCTTCTTTATTCAATTTCCTAACGTACACAAAATTACGAAATGTTATCAATATAACGTTCAGGATCAATAATAACGTCTTTTCATAAACCAGATTTCGTATACTGTGATACCGAAACGCAACACCGAATAATTTTCCCGGATCATCTGATCCCGTGTGGTTCCCCTTCTGCCGGTAGTGAAACTGAGGTTAAGCATCGATTCCGATCTGAACAGCGGTAAACCTAAACCAAAAGATATACCAAAATCATCCAGTTGCTGGTTTCCAATGTTGAGGTAGGATGAGGAGTAGTAAGCTCCAGCCCGGAATTCAACATGTTTCCAGTATTTATCGGAGATATCGGTGGATGGAAGGTACATACCTCCCACCATGATTCTCTGGCTGTTCCGGAGTGAGTCGGTATCCTCGTAGACTGTCAGTTTCGACCATTCGTCCCAGGTGTAATCCAGCCCGAACAGCCATTGGTTCTTTTTCTCCAGAGCCAGCCCCACTCCAAAGCCCTGTGGAAGCCCGATATTACCTTTGAGACCGTCGTCAAAATCCACAGTGTCTTTAATGATCTCCACATTGGAGATGGTTCCCAGGTAGGTTTGGGCAATAAAATCCCGTTTGGCCCGGATATCTGTGGCCGGATGGTACACGGCTCCCAGGTTGGCCTGAAGCTCATTCTTCATAGGAATGGTAAGCTGGAGGCCCATGTCCGCCATGATGTCGCCCGCACTGATTTCATCGCTGACTTTGGTAGAAAGATAGTAGATCGAATCGGGAAAGGTAATATACTGGCTTTTTTCAATGGTACCGAAGAGGTATGAGGCATTGATGCCGACGGACAGGTTTTTGAACAGACTAAATGAATTTCCCCAGAAGAAGGAGTGTAATCCTCCGGATCCTTCGTATTTATGTCTGACGTTACCCGTCTCATTTCCAATATTTTCGTCGGTAATCCGGTACCCGGTCTGAACGAAAGGTACCAGCCCGACACCACTGCTCCACCAGCGGGATACCGGAAACCCGAAAACCATATGTTCCATGGTGGATGAAAAACTTTTCTCGCTTTGTTCGATAGTAGTCAATTTCATCCACTGCCCCTTGACGGCTCCCTCGAAAACAAATGAAAGGCTGTCCAGTGCCGTATAGGATGCCGGATTCCTGAAATTGACATTTTTGTGGTTTCTGATGCCCAGGCTGAGGTCTCCCATGGAGGCACCCATTACGGTATTGGCATTGACGGGGTAACCGATACCCCTGGATGAGTAAGGAGAGGTCAGACCGGTCTGGGCATAACCATGCGATCCTGCAAATAAGCATAACACAGCCATCAGCGGCAGGAAACTGATTGGATTCCGCTCAGCCATTGAAGTTCAGAATATGATTGAGACCGGCCATTAGAAGATTCGGGGTTGCAAAGATGTCACTTTTTAGCTTTTCAGCAAAAAAATCGGCATCTCCTCCTGTGATCGCCACAATAATCCGGGGATAACGCTTTCGGTAAAGGGCCGCGATCCCTTCCAATTCAACCACTGCGCCGTTCACCACTCCGCTCCGGATCGAGTCGACGGTGGATCGGCCGATCAGTTCGACCGGATGATGGCCCGGTTGCAATGAGGGCAACGCGGCGGTAAAGGCGTTCAGCGCCCTGAAACGCATGTGCAGACCGGGAGAGATACTCCCCCCATGGTAAGTTCCATCATGGCTGATAAAATCAAAGGTGATGCAGGTGCCTGCATCGATCACAAGGACATCCTTCCCGGGGAAAAGCCTGACGGCACCTGCGGCCAGTGCGATCCGGTCTTTTCCCAGTGTCCCGGGTGTGATGTAGGCATTTGTGAATGGCAACAGCGTCTCCGGTCCCAGCTCTATAAGCCTGAAACGCTCCATCAATAGTTCCCTGATATCCCCTGGAACGGGAATAACTGAAGAGAGAATAGTGGCTTCGATCCTTTCGTCTTTACTTTCGCGCTTCCGAAATTCATCCAGGAGCCATCGCAACCTGTCCGCATCCAGTCCTGTCAATACCCTGTGGTCAAGTATCTGGTCATGCCTGAACAGGGCCAGTTTGAGAAGGGAGTTGCCGAAATCGATGACCAGATTCATGAAGGGAATTGGAAGTGATTCGAAGTGCCGGAATTCACTGTTTGCTGTTTTATAAGCTTTTAAAACGCACTGGAGGAGACAAAATTTTTTTACAAATAAAAAAAAGTGCTATCTTTGCAACCCTCAAAACGGTACCATAGCTCAGATGGTAGAGCAACGGACTGAAAATCCGTGTGTCCCTGGTTCGATTCCAGGTGGTACCACGAACACCCACCTGGCGGCTTGCAAACACTGGCAAATGCCGCTTTTTTGTTGCTGGTAATCAGGGTTTATCATAATCGATCTCTTTGGTAAGGTTTCCCTGTTCGTCCCAGAAGCGCCAGATGCCGGATCTTTTACCTTCGGTCATTTCACCCTCGTAATATTTCTGTCCGCTCTCATGCCAGACCGTTTTTGTTCCATGGTCCACGCCGGCCTTGTAGTTGGCTTCGCTCCATTTGTTCCCATTGGGATACCAGTATATCCAGCGTCCTGTGCGCTGTCCGTTTTCATAATTGCCTTCCAGCCTGGGGGTTCCGTCTTCGTAGAACTGTTCCTCACGGATCGGCTGCTCCTGGCCTGGATCTGCATAATAAATCACGATCCGTGGTTGTCCATCGGGCCAGGACTCCCTGACGACTTTCACCGGTTCCTGCTTGCAGGCCATTGCCATTCCGGAGAGGACAAAGATGGTGATCAGAAGGTTTCGCATTGTTTGGTTTTTAGTTGATCTTCCGGTTGAACAACAGGCGCCGGCCTTTGACCGACTCATCGAACCGGCCTTCGTGAAAAGCGAGGTGTCCGTTCACGAAGGTATGGGTTACAGTGGACCTGAAGGAGTGTCCCTCAAGCGGAGACCATCCGCATTTATAAAGAAGATTGGATTTCTCCACACGGGAAGGTCTTGCAGGATCCACGAGTACAAGGTCGGCATGGTATCCCTCCCTGATGAATCCGCGGCGATCCACCTGGAAGCAGACTGCGGGGGCATGGCACATTTTTCTGACCACTGTTTCAAGCGGAATCCTCCCTTCATGCCAGAGATCCAGCATGGCCAGCAGGGCATGCTGTACCATGGGTCCACCTGAGGGGGCCTGTAAATAGGGTCTGTTCTTCTCTTCCAGGGTATGTGGCGCATGATCGGTCGCGATCACATCGATCCGGTCATCCAGCAATGCCGACAGCAACGCCTGCTGATCCTCACGTGTCTTCACGGCCGGATTCCATTTGATGCGGTTTCCCAGCCGTCCGTAATCTGTATTGTTAAACCAAAGGTGGTGTATGCACACCTCTGCGGTGATCTTCTTCCGCTCCAGGGGGACATGATTGTCGAACAAGGACATCTCCCGGGCGGTCGAAAGATGAAGCACATGGAGACGGGTATGGTACACCTTTGCCAGACCGGTGGCCAGGCGGGTAGATTTATAACAGGCTTCGGAACTGCGTATCAGGGGATGGGCCTCAGCCGGTATCTCACGGCCATATTTCTCTCTGAAGATTTCCAGGTTCTTCCGGATAGTGGTCTCATCCTCACAATGAACGGCAATGAGCATCCGGCTTTTGGAGAAGAGGGTATTCAGTGTGTCAATGTTATCCACCAGCATATTACCCGTGGAGGATCCCAGGAAAATCTTTATGCCGCACACATCCCTGGGATTGGTTCGCAGCGTCTCCTCTGCGTTTTCGTTGGATGTGCCCATATAGAAGCTGAAGTTGGCCAGCGACTTTTCAGCTGCCAGCTGGTATTTCTGCTCCAGAAGTTCCTGTGTCAGTACCGGAGGGGAGGTGTTGGGCATTTCCATGAAAGAGGTGATCCCGCCTGCAACGGCCGCCCTGCTTTCTGATTGAATATCCGCTTTATCGGTCAAACCCGGTTCCCTGAAATGCACCTGGTCATCGATGACGCCCGGCATCAGGAGGAGCCCCTCTGCGTCGATGATCCCGGCATCACCGATCTCATCGGCACCGATGGATTCATGATTCCTGTCCGCAACTTTGCGGATCACACCATCCTGCACCAGAACATCCCCCTCAAAAACCCTTTCTTCATTGATGATCTGTGCATGGGTGATAAAATAGGCAATCGGTTTCATATTGATCACCCTGTTTGCATCCGGGTGGCAGGCGAATATAAGAAAAAGATGTGTTCAGCCCTTCCGGGGTCTGATTTTTCCGGTCAGACTCCTGAACCTCAGCTCCATGACACCAAAAATGGCTTCTCTGAAGATGCTCTTGTTCATCTTGGATTCCCCTTCGGTCCGGTCGGTAAAGATGATGGGCACCTCCACGATGTGAAATCCCAGTTTCCATGCAGTGAACTTCATCTCGATCTGGAAAGCATATCCGGTAAATTTGATCCGGTCCAGGTCGATGGTGTCAAGCACCTTACGGGAATAGCATTTGAAGCCTGCCGTTGTGTCGCGGACCTTCATCCGCGTCACCATACGTACATAGACCGAAGCAAAATAGGACATCAGTATCCTTCCCATCGGCCAGTTCACCACGTTCACACCATTGATATACCGGGAACCGATCGACAGGTCTGCTCCTCCAAGTGCGCAGGCCTCATACAGCCTCACCAGGTCATCCGGATTATGCGAAAAATCGGCATCCATCTCGAAAACATACCCATAATTCCTCCGGAGTGCCCATTTGAAGCCATGGATATAAGCTGTTCCCAGGCCCAGTTTTCCTTTCCGCTCCTCCATAAAAATTCGTCCGGGAAATTCCTGCATCAATCCCCTGACGATGTCTGCCGTTCCATCTGGTGAATTGTCCTCTACAATAAGAATATCAAATCCTTTCTCAATGGAACACACCTTCCGGATGATCTTCCCGATGTTCTCCTTCTCGTTGTAGGTAGGTATGATAACCAGGCTGTCGTTCAAGATGTTTCGGTTTTGTTCGTTTCACCATCAGGGGAATGTGAATCAATCGGGCACATTCCGGGCATTACTGGTCTTCCAGGATGACATCATCGACCATATATGTGGTTGTCTCTGTCGTTTCATTACCCTGAAACAGGAACCCTACATAGGCTACCCCTGAAAACTCCGACAGGGAGATGTTTCCGGAGGGAACCCACTGGCTGTACGGGGTAAATTGACCGGCCAGGTTGCAGGTCAGAGGTGTCCATGTAGCAGAGGCAGGGTCGGTGCCGTTGAAATCGTTCGAAATCCAAAGGCTAAGGCCGTCATGTACCCAGTATTGTTGTGCGGAACTGAAAGTGAAGACCGGGTTGGTCATGGCATCGAGATTGATGGGTGGGGTGATGAGCCACATGGCATTGTCTCCGCCGGAACCCACCGAACGGCCTGCAGCACAAATGTTTCCCGACAACTCTTTCCCCTGCCACCTCCGGGTGCCGGTCTGGGCCATGTTGTACCAACCGGTCAAGGTGATATCCTGTCCGGCGGTCTCGCTGCCGAAGTCCTCGTCGAGTGAGGTGACCGGTCCGCCACCACTGCCTGTTATTACGATCACGTCGTCGATCTGGATGGATGTGGAAGCTTCATTGCTTCCCTTATATTTGAATGCGATGAACACATTGCCGGTGAAACTCGAAAGGGATATCTCTCCGGATGCGATCCATTCGTAGTTGGGGCTGGAGGCGTCGGGCAGCACCGCATCAAGCTCTGTCCACGTAGCCGTTCCGACATTTATTCCGTCAAAATCGACGGAGGCAAGGACAGTGACCGGGTCGAAGGATGAGTGCAACCAGTAAGCCTGGGCACAGTTGAAGGTAAGAACCTTGTTGCCCTCTGTATTGATGACCGGTGGTGTGATGAGCCAGGTCTCCATATCTGTAAGCCCGGAATTGTACCCTGTGGCCTGGGCATAACGTTCCTCATTATACTCCTTGCCCTGCCATCTCCTGTCACCTGACACCACCAGGTTGTTCCAGCCTGAAATGGAAATATCGGTATAGTTGGCGGCATTGTCGAAATGTTCCTCTAAGGTTTCCACCGGTTGTACATTGGTACCGCAACGCTCACCGGTCATATCGATCTCCTCGGTCCTCCTTATATAGAGCTGGATATCGCCGCTGTAAATGGATGCAACAGCTATAATGGAACCATTACCCTCGGGAACAAGCTGATCGGCGAATTTGGCATAGCCGCTTGTTCTTACGATGATGCTGTTCAACCCGTCACAATTCTCAATATTCCAGTTCACGGAAGTCAGATTCGCAGCGTCGGCATATGTGTTTCCCAGGGCGCTGCTTACGAACTGCACGCCTTCCAGTCTGATCAGTTGTGACTGGTACTGGTCAGTAAGCAGTTCACTGTATGCCACCAGCTTCGGTTCCACAACAATTCCGGTCTGTTGCTTGATAACGTTGTAGTCCACATCCACGGAGTCAACCTGCAGCAATCCATTGTAATTGCTGAGTACCAGGTTCTTCAGGTACACCCGGACATAATCCCCTTCATAAAGGCCACCTGAAGCCATGAGGTGGAGGTTTATCCCTCCGGTGTTGTCCATGACATAGCTGCTCTTGTAAATATTGCCGGACGTCTCATCCATAACTACTGTGGCATAAAATGACAAATCGCCTGTGAACTTCACAGCGTTATACCCTGCCAAAACCGCATCAGCATAGATTTGTCTGAGGTCGGCAATAGTCAGCAGATTTCCCTCAGGTATGGTCTGCTCAGGTGGTTCATCAAATTCCTTCTTCACACAGGAGTTAACCACGGCCAGCAACAACAAGGGTAATGCCAGTTTGGAGATTTTCAGGTACATATGATTTATGTTCATTTTTCTGAATTTATTTCCATGGAACACTATATCCTGAAGGCCAGGTTCAGGAAATAGGTACGGCCATAGAGGTAATAATATTTCGGGGGAAACTTGTTGATGTCTTTCTGTTCATATCTGAACTGTTCGTATCCTCCGACAACAAGATCCTGATTGTCAAGGATATTACTTACATTGAGCGTCACACCTATATAATGGCCTTTAACGATCCATGATTTGCCGCAAAAAAGATTGACGGTATATCCGTTGGGTTGTTCAATCTGATCAAGTACAGCATTCCATTGCGGATCATCGGTCACAAGGCCTTCCATGGCAGCTTCGGTGCGGCGGTCGGGATTGGGATCCAGGTAGATATCGTCGAAGTAATTCACGTCGAGTCCGGCAAACCAGTATTTCGGTGAATTGTATTTCACTCCGCCGGAGACGGCTGTCTGGGGCATACCCCCGACCTTATAGTTTTTGAGGTAGACACGCCTGTTTTCAGCAAGGAGTTCGGAGTTATTGTCCTGGGTGATGGTGGCCAGCGGACGGGAAGAGTAAGTATAATCACCGACAGCCACCACTCCCGTCAGCTCGAGGGTCTGTGTCAGTTTTCCTTCCGCACCGATCTCGATACCGTAATGCAATTTGTCCACCCCGGTCATCAGGTAGTTCACAAAACTGTTCAGCTCCTCATGATAGAAACTCCGGGCATACACCTGGTCAGTGAACTGTGCCCAATATACAGTGATGCGTGATTTCAGATAGGGTGAGCGGTAGATATAGCTGGCATCGGCGGCCATGACCTTTTCGGTGGTCAGACCTGAAACGGCATAATCACGGGTACGGGGTGACACGTAGGCATTCCAGAAATAGGGGGACCGGCCAATAAAGACCACATTGACGCCGGCGAAATGCCTTCCTGTGAATTTATAGGTGTAGCCTCCCTTCAGCCCATAGGTCATAAAGGACTGCTTCTCTGAATCCCCATAGGAATCATCGGGAAATTTCCCGTTCTGCATGTTTCCTGTACGCCAGAACTCATTGTAACCGATGGTTCCTGCAAAATAAAACTCGCTTTTGGGATACTTGAAGGAGGGTTGGAGGAATACGGAATAATCGTTGATATTGGCCACATAGTCATAACCAAACCGGTCATCCTCCCTGAGGAGGCGGTTGGGGTGGCGCAGGTCGTTCTGGGCCGCTATGGGATCAATGAAGTCTCGTTCGGCAAATTTGTCAACATCAATATAAAAATCACCACCCAGAAGATCTTTCACGGTTTTATAACGGTAGCCCTTGTACCAGGTCATATCCATCCCGCCGGAGAGTGTCATGTGTTCCGTCAACCGATTCTCGAAGGAGGAGTTTGCCTTAAGCTGCCGGTAGTCGTTACGCCGCTCTTCCACGATGTATTTGGCCAGCATGCCGGTGACGTTGTTTCCTTCAATGCCGTCCACATTCTCCATGGTGAACAGGTTTTTCCGATTGGCGAAATAGAAGAAATCCCAGTCCACCTGCCTGAATTCCTCATCAGTGGTCCACCAGTTGTGATACCTGGCTGCCGTGGCGGGGTCTTCATCCTGGTAATAGCTAGGCAGGTTGCGGTAATAGTCTGGTCTGGGATCGGCGGCGTCGTACCATTCCAGCGCAGTGGTCCCTCCGCGTCCGAATGAAAAGGAGAGCGAGGAGGTGACATTCATCTTCTCAAGGGGATCCCAGTAGTGGCTCAGGATGAACATAGGCTGGTGGTATGCGGCTACACGTGAATTCCTCACCTCCCCGTTCTGGTATCCCCAGTAAGGATTATAATAATTGGAACCAGCCAGATCATAGGCTTCCTGTGTGGAGATGCCGCTCTGACCACGCTGGGAGGGACTTCCGTAAGCAACCAGTCCGAGGCTGTGTCTGTTGTTAATTTTGCGCTCGACGGAGAGGAAATAGCCCCAGGCATCGTAAAATGTACCCTCTACATAGCCCTGCTGCGACCAGCGCCGTGAGGCGGAGGCCGTCACCGCCCACTTATTCTTCATCAGCCCGGTGGAATAGATCATCATCAGCCGGTTACGGTAGGTCCTGTTGGAAAGTGACCAGGTCAGCTTGGTCTGTTTCCTGAAAAGTGAAGCCCTGACGATCATGTTCGAGATGCCTCCGATCCCGCCGAAGGAATGTCGGGATGCATTGATGCCGGTCTCGATCTCCGTGTTCCTGAACGCGTCGTTGAGGCCGCCCCAGCGGCCATAATACACCCTGCCGGTCTCCATGTCGTTCAGAGGTACACCGTTCACCATCACCATGGAGTTCTCCGAATCAAAGCCACGTACCCTGAACCGGGCCGCACCGAAAGAATAACCCGCAGTTGAATTGAAAATATCATCCGATGATTGCAACAGACCTGAGATATCCTGGATCTGTTCGTCGTTATCCAGGTCCGTACCGGAAATGTTCACCGTTGGAAGTGAGGTCTCTGCTTTTTCGGTCGAGAGGGCTGTGGTGTCCACCTGCCCATAAACAACCGGCATCCCTCCCGCCAGAAGCAGGATCAACCACGCACCTCTTTTCATTGATTGAAATATCCGTTTTGACAAGGGAACAAAAATAGGCAATAAATGAAATCCGGCCTGCTTATTTAATATTTTTGCCCCCGATTCACCAAAGGATAAGACATTGTAAAATGATGCCGATAGCTTTCCGATACCTGTTGTCCACATTATCGGTCTTTCTGCTGCTGACCCCACAGGTCCGGCTTTACGGGCAATCCGAAAAGAGTTACCATGTGATCTGTGCCGCTTTCTATAACCTGGAAAACCTGTTTGACACCATTCTGGACTCTGGGCTCAGAAATAATGAGGAGTTCACGCCGGAAGGTCCGAATGCATGGGATACAGAACGGTATCATTCGAAGCTGAAGAAGCTGGCGGAGGTGATCTCCGGCATCGGTACCGGCATGACGCCGGATGGTCCGGCCATCCTGGGTGTCTCAGAGGTTGAGAACCGCCGGGTCCTGGAGGATCTGGTGAAGGAGCCGGTGATCCGGGACAGGAATTACCGGATCGCACACTTTGACTCGCCCGACCGCAGGGGTATCGACGTAGCCCTGCTCTATCAGCCGGAATATTTCACCCTGACCAATGCCCGGACATATTCGCTGTATCTGCCTCATGATACGGCATTCCGCACCCGGGACCAGCTGGTGGTCAGCGGCAGGCTTGACGGAGAGATGTTCCATTTCATCGTGAACCACTGGCCTTCCCGCCGGGGAGGAGAGAAAAGGTCCAGGCCGCTCCGCAACGCGGCCGGCCAGCTCTGCAGGCATATCACCGACAGCCTGCTGCAACTTAATCCCATGGCGAAGCTCGTCATCATGGGAGACCTGAACGATGACCCGGTCAATCCCAGCGTAAAGGAACATCTGCGTACCAAAGGCAAGGAGGAGGAGCTACAGGGTGGAGACCTTTTCAATCCCATGATGAAAATGTACCGCGACGGCGTTGGGTCACTGGCATACCGCGACTCATGGAACCTGTTCGACCAGATCATCGTCTCCCAGGCACTTCTGGGTAAGGATTACAGCACCTGGAAGATATACGGGGTCAGGGTATACAATGAGTCCTTCCTGGTACAAAAAGAGGGAGCTTTCACCGGATACCCCCTGAGAACCTTCGCCGGGGGAGTATACATGAATGGCTACAGCGATCATTTCCCGGTGTACCTGTATCTGATCCGGGAGGTGAATTAAACCGGGAACAAGTCACGGGGTGATTCGACCTAACTTGCCATATCATTCCTGGACATACACCTTCTCCGCCTGGATTACCTCGTAAGTGACTGCATCATAAACAAATGCGACGACAGAAAGATGCTTCTCCTTCCAACCCGGATCGAGAGCCAGATTGGAATAGCTGACTGTATAAGGAACGCCAGGAACAATATTGCCTGTATTGAGCCCCTCGCCCCAGGTGCCGCTGAATGATCCCCTGAGGACGTGCATGTGCACGTAATCCTCGATATCCGGCGTGGGTCCGATGGTCGGGTCATTGTTCATCTGCGGTGCGACGATACTGTCCTCGGCAATAAAGGTACAGACACGGTAAATTCCGCGCAGTGTATTCAGGAAGGTGACGGTTACCCCTGTGGATAAGGCATGGGATGACTGATGATAATCCGTAGTGATCCTGAGTGAGGCATCGGGCATATGGCTGAGTGCCTCCCCCACCTTGGATGCCCAGTCCTGCGGATTCAGCACCCGTGCGGTTCCTTCTCCCATCCGGTTGACCATACCTTTTGGATTTCCCAGGACGCTGATCCCGAAAAAGGTGTCCAGTTCATCCCCTTCATCGGTTGTAAAATCCATGGTATACAGACCGCCGGCTGAGGGTTGTGCAAACCATCCGGCATGGACTGCCAGTAACACGACCTGGCCATCATACTGTTCCTCCAGATCACGGGAGATCACGGCCGCCCCCGGGCAGTTGACGCATTTATGACCGGTGTAATCCTCAAGCAGTACTTTCCGCACCGGAGCGACATAATTGTCTGTCAGAACCCTGCTCTCTGCCTGGATCACTTCCCCGGTCAGGGTATTGTACACCACAGCCACCACATGACAACGGTCCGCCTTCCAGGTGATGTTGACAGGGATGCCCTGGTAACTTTTGGTAAAGCGCTCCCCCGGATGAGCATGGTCATCGCTGTTGAGCACCTCTCCCCATGTACCGTTCACCGCAGTACGCAGGACGTGCATATGAACAAAGTCCTCAATGTCAGGCACATCTCCCAGCAAAGGATCATCATTCTTCTGGGGCGCGATGATGCTGTCCTCTGTGATGAATACACTGAGGTTGTATATACCTTCCAGATAAGCCAGAAACGTAGTTACAATGCCAACTGATAAGGTGCCTTCGTCCGCATTAAAGTCGTTGGTGATGACAATACATGCCCCGGCAGAGACTTCGAGAATGGAGCAAATCTTTTGCTCCCAATCTTCCGGTGCAAGGATGTGTGCCGAATCTCCTCCCGTTCGGCTGACCATACCGGCGGGGTTTCCCGTGGCGCTGATACCGTAGAAGGCATCAAGTTCATCCCCGGCAGGGGTTGTGAAATCAGCGGTGTATATCCCTCCATCTGGTTCGGCCATTGGCCCTGCATGAACGGACATGACCACCAGTCTGTCATTGTGCATGTCGGCCAGGTCTTTCAGAATCTCACCGGCAATGGGATAACCGGGGTACAGATGACCGGTAAATACTTCGAGAAATGCTTTCCGGGGTAACTGCAGGTTAGTGTCGTTACCACTATTTCCCTGATTGCGAAGGTAAGGCTCCTCAATCTTGTCGCACCCCAGCATGAAAAGTACCGGGATGAACAGAATATAGAATGGGAAAAAGAGATTCTTCATGATAAAAGATTCTAAAAGCTGCTGGTAATGGTAAGTGTCAGTCCGCTGGAGGCGGGAACCTGCCGGCATACGCCCCCAACACAAAGTATCCCTTCACGCTGCAATCCGTAAGCAAGTGAAATCCGGTTGGTCTTGTTGGTGTAGCCCACTGCTCCGGAATAATAATGGTAGGTGTTGCTGCCGGAAGGATTGTTATAATTGTATTCATCCCTGACGGAGAAGAACCATTTCGGTGCAATAGTGTATTCCAGCATACCGGAGACCCAGTTTCCCGAATCCTGGCGACTCTGTAAATACTGAAGCTCCAGGCGGAGGGCATTTTTTTTTGTCATCTTGTATGTGATATCCGCCACACCCACATGTGCCTTTATTTTATGACCGTGCCCCGATTCTATGCCCTCCTCGATGACATCGATATTATAGAGCAAGTAGGTGTAGGCCAGGATGATCTTCCAGGATGGGTTCAGTTTGCG
>JAFGHD010000114.1 GCA_016939365.1 Bacteroidales bacterium
CCTCCCCCTGGTAGACCAGGAAGCTGGAGAGGTCGGGATTCGAAATGTACCTGATCTTTTCACTGTTCCCGTCCCCGTCCAGATCATGGTAATCAATGATCTCATCAAGGGCTGTTTCCGTTCTGACCAGGTCGAACCTGAGCTTGTTCAGCCCGGGGTACATCCAGCGGATAAACAGGTATGTAAAAAGGAGCGAAATGGACAATAGTACAACGATCCTTACCGGGTGCCACCTGGGATGATGCATTTTCGTCTGGATGTAAAGGTAAAGATAGGGAAAGTTTTAATTTGATACAAAATTTTGTATTTCCTGATGAATTTGTGACGTTGCCTCGACTCCGCCCGGCAACCTGCCCGGCAACCGGTTCTCCGCTCACCGACCTGCCCGCCATAATCCCATGACTTTGGGATGAAGGTGGGGCGGAGCCGAGGTGAGCGGATATGAAACCGATCATAGAGCGAAGCCAAAATGGGTCATTGAGCGCAGTCAAAAGGTCACTGAGCGGAGTCGAAATGACCGGTTATTTACTTCTGCTTTCATTCCTGCATACAGCCAGTTCATGAAGCATGCCCTTGTTTCCTGCGATCAGGGCCTCTTTTTTGGCGTGAGACCATCCCTGAACCTGTTTCTCACGATGAAATGCTTCATCGATCCTCTGAAATTTCTCAAGATAAACAAGGCGAACAGGCAGATTTCGCCGGGTATAGTTGGAACCCTGACCATTCTGGTGTAGCGCCAGACGTTTGTCCGGATTTTTTGTGCTTCCCGTGTAATAACATCCTTTGGCGCACTCCAGGATGTACATGAAGCCGGGCATGGTGTTAAAGTTACTGATAATTTTTTCAATGGTTGCCCCGACTCTGCCTCGATTCCGCCCGGCAACCTGCCCGGCAACCGGTTCTCCGCTCACCGAGCGAAGCGGGTGTGGGCAGGAGCAGGGGGCGCAGGCGAGGTGAGCGGAGATAACGTCTAATGTGGGCTTTGAGCATCGTCGAAGGAGCGCCCTGAGCATCGTCGAAGGAGCGCCCTGAGCATCGTCGAAGGGCCGGTGTGATCGTTTGTGGGCGCTACTGGAATCCTTTTTGGGGGGGGATTCAAACAACCCCACCGGCCTTCCCTCGCTGCGCGCGGGTTGCCTTTTTTCATTTCCTTCAGCCTTGTAAACTGCGTTTACGGCTTCCGGAAATAAAAAAAGCCCCTGAGCATCGTCGAAGGGCCGGTGTTTTTGTTTGTGGGCGCTACTGGATTCGAACCAGTGACCCCCTGCTTGTAAGGCAGGTGCTCTGAACCGGCTGAGCTAAGCGCCCAAAGTCCCCGTCACCAAAACCTTTTCCATTTACCAACCCTCAATTTTGACGGGGGTGCAAAGATACACTATTTTTTTTTTGAAGCTGACCTTAATTTGCCACGGGTGGGATATGATTCGGGTTCCCTGATCGAAAATGATGAAGGTGAAATGTTACATTTGTACAGGTCAAAGAAATTGTCTTCTTGCTCCGGAAAAGAGTCCATAACACAGTCCTGATATCGGTGATATGCCTGGCGTTTGGCATGATGCTCAGCAGCTGCAATCCCTCGCGGCATTTGCCGGACGGGCAGTACCTCCTGAACAGGAATAAAGTCCGCGTAACCAACCCCACACGGGAGGTCAGCGCATCAGACCTGGAGGGGCTGATCAAACAATCCCCCAACAGGAGGCTGCTTGGTTTGTTTCCGCTCCGGCTCGGGCTGTTCAACACTTTCAGGAAGGGATGGATACACAGGCAATTGGGAGAGGCACCCGCAATCTATGACCCTGCCCTGACCCGTGAATCGGAAGACAATATGAAACGATACCTTGAAAAGATCGGCTTTTTCGGATCAGAGGTTAACGTCCGGGTGAAAGGCATACCGTCGCCGGATGAGGCTACTGCATCAAGGAAGAGGAATATCCGTAAGGTCACATATGAAGTCACCCTTTCAGAGCCATACAGGATCCGCGAGGTGCACAACCAGGTTGACGACGAAATACTGCGCGGCCTGGTGGAATCATGGATGCCGGGATCTCCTGTCAGACCCGGAGAGATTTTCAATTCGTATGTACTGGACGAGGAAAGAAATCGCCTTGCCGCGTACCTGCTCGATTTGGGATATTATGCCTTTTCCGAGAGCTATGTCTTTTTTGAGATTGACAGCACTGTGGGAAACAGGCAGCTCGACATCCGGTACAGGATCCGGAATCCTCTCGTCCCATCGGCCGGCTCGCCGGACAGCCTGGTTGACGGAAGACACCGGAGCTACCTGGTACGGGATATATACATCCATCCTGACTACAAGATCCAGCAAAGGGATACAGCCCTTTTTGACACCCTGGTGGAGGTGGTCTATCCCCTCCATCGAGATGAGCCAAACCGTTTTCATTTTATCTTCACGCCGCCACTCAAGATTCAGCCGCGGATCATCACACAGTCGACCTTTATCGAACCCAACCGGGTATACCGGCTGTCCAATGTCAAAAAAACCCTGAGGCGTCTGAGGGGCCTGAGAATGTACAGGTATGTGGATATCAGGTTCCAGGAGGTACCGGAACCGAAAAAACCGGATGAAAGTCGCCTGGATTGCAGGATATTCCTGACCCGGGCTCCTGTACAATCCTATTCCATTGAAGTCCAGGGCACCAACTCGGGAGGGGACCTGGGTCTCAGCGGATACCTGGTTTATCAGAACAAGAATATTTTCAGGGGGGCCGAGACCTTCAGGGCCCGGATCAAGGGAGGCCTGGAGGCCCAGAAGTTCACCACTACATCCCCGGAAGAGTACCCTACCCAGCTTCCCTTCTTCAACACATATGAAACGGGTGTTGAATTCAGCCTCTTCTTCCCGAAATTTCTCCTTCCGGTGAAACAGGAACGTTTTTCCAAATCCTACGAGCCGACCACCAGCCTGAACCTGAATTACAATTACCAGGTGCGCCAGGATTATAAAAGACTGATCACCAACCCGTCTCTCGGTTATGAATGGCAGGAGTCGCGGTTCAAGAAACACCTTGTCTTTCCCTTCGACCTGAGCCTGATCAAGGTGTTGCCCACACCGGAGTTCGATTCCATTCTGGGAACAGTTTCCGATCCCAGGATTAAAAACCAGTACATGGATCACCTCATCGCTGCCATGCGGTACAGTTTCATCTTCAATAATCAGGAAATCAGCAAGGTGAAGAATTTTATTTATTTCAGGGGTAATTTTGAGACCTCCGGTGCACTGCTGAACACCATGCAGAGACTGGGCGGCATCCCCCTGAACGACCAGGGCCACCGGACACTCCTGGAAATAAGGTATTCCCAGTACATCAGGCCTGATATTGATTTCCGTTACTACTTCATGCCGGGAAAGGATCAGACAGTGGTCTGGCGCACTGCTGTGGGTGTGGCCATCCCTTACGGGAATTCGGAATCCATTCCTTTCGAGAAGGGCTATTTCGCGGGAGGTGCCAACGGGATGAGGGGCTGGCCCCTTCGCTCCCTGGGCCCGGGATCGTTTTCCAAAACCGATCTTTCCATAGAAAGGGTAGGGGACATTCAGATCGAAGGAAACCTGGAATACCGCTTCCCTTTCTACAGTGTGGTGAATGGCGCACTTTTCCTGGATGCCGGTAACGTCTGGCTGATGAATCCAAGTACCACCTTTCCCGGAGGCCAGTTCATGTTTGACCTTTTTTTCAAGGAATTTGCAGTGGACGGCGGTCTCGGGCTCCGACTGGATTTCAAATTTTTCATTGTCAGGCTCGATATCGCCCACAGGCTCAGGGATCCGTCATATCCTCCGGAAGACCGCTGGATGCTGGATGAGATCAGCCCCAGGACACTGACATGGAATCTGGGAATCGGATATCCGTTCTGAATTATGGATCCCGTCAGGTTTGAACAGGAAGTCCTCACGTCGTTGCAATATGACCCCACCCCGGATCAGAGGGAGCTGGCAGGTAAATTCACCCGGTTTCTTTTCCATGGTGGGAATGACTCTCTTTTCCTGTTGAAAGGATATGCCGGAACCGGAAAAACGACCCTGATCAGTGCGGTGATCCGGAACCTGGCCCGGTCGAGGTGGAACTTTGTGCTTCTGGCTCCGACCGGAAGGGCAGCCAAGGTTCTTTCTTCCTATTCAGGCCAGCAGGCTTCAACGATCCATAAAAAACTTTACTGGGTTTCCGCAGGAGAGGATGGTGAACCGCTACCCAGGCCTGCCGCAAACCGTAATGCCGACACACTGTTCATCATTGACGAAGCATCCATGATACCCGGCCCTCAGACCGCTGATGATGCGGGGTACTTTTCCGGAAGGAACCTGCTCGACGATCTGATGCAATATGTCACGGAGGGCAGGAATTGCAGGCTGGTGCTTGTGGGTGACACGGCACAGCTGCCACCGGTCGGCCTTGAGGTCAGCCCCGCCATGGATGAAAAATACCTGAAAGCGAGATATCATGTACAGGTATTTTCTTATGAGCTGACCGAAGTGGTCAGACAGGAGCATGACTCGGGAATCCTCCATAATGCTACACTGATCAGGGAGATGATCGGAAGGCAGCAAGGGATTCCCCGGTTCGATCTGAACAGTTACAGGGATCTCCGGAGGATCGGCGGATATGAACTGGAAGAGTACCTTCAATCTGCCTTTTATTCCATGGATGCCAGTGCTGTGATTGTCACCCGGTCAAACAAGCGTGCGGTTTTGTATAACCGGGAGGTCAGAAGGCGGATCTTTCAAAGGGAGGGAACCCTGTCGGCCGGCGACACTCTTATGGTGGTGAGGAACAATTATTTCTGGCTTCCGCAGGACTCGGGCGCCGGATTCATCGCCAACGGAGACATACTGGAGGTACGAAGGGTTTCAGGTACCATGGAAGCTCACGGCTTCCGGTTTGCCGATGTGACGGTCACATTCCCGGATTACGATGATATCCCGCCGCTGGAAACCCGTGTGTTTATCGATACACTGGACTCATCAGCCACATCTCTGGGTTACAGTGAGATACAGACGCTGGCTTCCGGTCTGGCCGGAGTACCGGATGGGGTCATGAAACGCATACCTTCCGTTTTGAAAAGGGATCCCTTTTTTCAGGCGCTTCAGGTCAAGTTCGCATATGCCCTGACCTGTCATAAAACCCAGGGCGGGCAATGGGATTCGGTTTTCATCGACCAGGGATACATTACCCGGGACATGATCAACACAGGATACCTGAGATGGCTGTATACGGCATTCACCCGTGCCACCCGTAAGCTCTACCTGGTGAACTTCCATGATATGTTTTTTGGTGGGTAAGAGCCTGTTTGTACATATCTAAGTTTCATCCTCCAAGGGAGCTGATGCCATTTCACAGGGATGTATTGCCGGATCGATCGCGGATCATTCAGCGATTGGGATCCCTCCCGGGATACTTCACTCAGAGGTCATAAAATGCTTTGCCCAGTTCATGCTGGTTGATACACATCACCGGGATCATCGCCTTGTTCATCATGATTTTCTCAACCCACGGGGCTATGGTGATAAAGGAGGAAGAAATGCTGGCCTCGGTCATGATCAGGATAATGTCCATATTGTGTTCAACTGCGTATTCAATTACGATATGAGCCGAATCCCCCCTTTCTTCAGCCGTGTCATCGACATATCTCACACCCCCTCTCCTGAAAGTGTCGGTGATCTGTTTAGTGATGACGTTAATCCGTGCGGCATCTTCCGGAATTTCAGTATTTTCCCTGAGAAGATAAATGGTAGACCCCAGAAGATGTGCGAGGTTGGCGGCCATAAACACCTTTTGTCTCACCTCGCTGAAGGTGTTGACCGGAAAAAGCACCTTTTGAAATCCCGTAAACTGACGTTTCTGGAAGACTACGGTTGGCACGGGAACACCGGTAATCACTTTCAGTGCATTTGAGCCCATGACATGCTGGAATCCCTTTTTGCCATGGGTTCCCATAAACATGATTCTGGCACCTGTTTCGTATGCTTTCTCCGCGATCCGTTCGAAGATGCTTCCCTCCTCCGCATCCACTTCAATCCTGATCTTGTGCTCCACGGCGATGCTTTGGGCCAGATCACCCAATCCTGAAATCACTGTTCCTTTCAGATCGATCGTGTCCTGGAAGGCAGATCGCGTATCTCTGTTGATCACATGGTAAAGGAACAGTTTGAAATTCAGCTTTTCGCAGATTTTGGCCGCGTGATTCGCCGCATTTTCAGCGGCCTCTGAAAAATCATAGGGTACGATGATCACATCCCTGAGTTGATGCTCCATAAAGAATATTTTGGGCAAGGAAATTTATTTTCAAAATTAATAATATGGAATCACATCATGTCTCAGGCATGCGGATATTAACGATTATGATTAAGAATTTTCGAAGACTTAGAGACAATAAAAGCAGATCACTGAACCTGAATTTTGAAAATAAACCACTGTCCTTCCATGTGCAACCCTTGTGTTCTATTCCTCATCTTCAGGACAAAGGGCACACAGAAAGATCACAAAGGAACCGAGTTATTCCAGACAATGTAATTGCTTACTTCACCTGAGAATTTTCAATTTTAAACAGTCTCCCTCCCAGGTGATGAGGAATTTCTTTGCAGGGGTATTAATTTTCTTTCCGGGCATCCCCAAACCACCGGTATACGATGGCGCCGATGATACCGCCGGCGATGGGTGCGACCCAGAAGAGCCAGAGCTGCTGGATGGCCCAGCCGCCGGCGAACAGGGCCACGCCGGTGCTTCGGGCCGGATTCACGGATGTATTGGTTACCGGGATGCTGATCAGGTGTATCAGGGTCAGTGCAAGCCCGATGGCAAGCGGAGCAAATCCAGCAGGCGCCTTTTTATCAGTTGCTCCCATGACCACCATCAGGAACATTGCCGTCAGCACGATCTCGGCGATCAGGGCTGCAACCAGGGAATAACCTCCCGGTGAGTGATCACCGTATCCGTTTGAGGCAAATCCGGCTGAAAGGCTGAATCCTTCTTTTCCGCTGGCAATCAGGTAAAGGATGAATCCTGCAAAGATACCTCCCAGGACCTGGGCAACCACATAAGGTAATACATCTTTGCCACTGAATCTGCCACCTGCCCAGAGACCGAAAGAGATAGCGGGATTGAAATGCGCCCCCGAAATGTGTCCCACGGCATATGCCATGGTAACAACCGTGAGCCCAAATGCCAGCGCTACACCGGCAAAACCGATACCCAGTCCGGGAAATGCGGCAGCCAGAACAGCGCTTCCGCAACCTCCGAACACCAGCCAGAAAGTCCCGAAGAACTCAGCGGCTGTTTTTTTTAAGATTCCGTTCATTGTCTTGATTGATTTGATGATCGTTTGAAACCAGATTACGAACAACAAAAACATTTATTCCGGAAACAACCCGCTGAAAATCCCCCTGTTCTCTCTGCGGCCTCAATTCATCAGATCGTGCCCGTTTTTTAACGACCGTTAAATATATGGAAAATCTGAGTGCCTGATATATATTGTTATGACATTGTTTATCGTTTTGTATCATTTGTTCATTTTTTCTACCAGGGTGCTGCGGGATCAATGATGGGTCGGGAGTCCCGTTGATGACAGGCAGTAAGGTGCTGCAGCCTGAAGGATACATGTTTGTCAGCTCAGGTTGAATTTCTTCGGATGGCGTGCATGGATTCCTCTGTAGAAATCCTCAATGATCCTGAAGTCTTCCCTGAAATTTCCGGTAGGATAGATGATCATCCGGATACCGCCCTTTTTTTCCCTGTAGTCAAGGAATCCCAAGGCAATGGGTACTTTCGCACGCAGTGCGATGGTGTAGAAGCCCCTTTTCCAGTGCGCATTGTATTTCCGTGTACCTTCAGGAGTGATGGTGAGAAAAAGCCTTTTCCTGCGGGCAAACAGGGCAGAGATCTTTTCCGCTGCGTGGCGGTCGCTTTTCCTGTCAACAGGTATCCCTCCCAGGGATTTGAGGAGCGGTCCCAGTGGAAAGAAAAACCATTCCTTTTTGATGAGAAACCGTGCAGGGAGTCCCAATACGGTATATGCCAGGCGGCCGATGACAAAATCCCAGTTGCTGGTGTGTGGTGCCACCACGACCACACATTTTTCAACACCTTCAGGAACAGTGCCTGATATCTCCCATCCGGCCAAACCCAGGATCCATCCGGCAAGTACTCGGAACATGTGTTGCAGGGTTAATAATCAATTTCAAGATCCAGGCGTTCCTTTAAGTCCCTGAGTGCCGGATTCTTTTCTGCCATGGTACGGTATCTTTCGGTGGGGGTATAGGGTTTTTCCTGATCGGGTTTTTCATGAACCAGTACCTGAAGCCGGATGCCATGGTTATGAAGCTCTTTCCTGAGAAATCCGAGCAGGTCGGTGGACCTCTGCTTCATATCGTCCTCCTGGATCCGGTTGTCCACCGTGAATGATATCTCATTCCCGCTGACGATCAGGGGTTTCCTTTTGGTCAGCATGGTAAACATATTCTGATCTTTGCGGGTGATCCCGGCATATTCCATCCATGCCTTTTCAAGATCTGAATGGGTGAAAGACCTTTCCTCGAATGCATCCGGCGGCTTTTCCGTCCCATTGCGTTGGATCTCTTCGGTTTCCTGTCGTATGGATAGGGTGCCGGGACCGCGCATTTTCCCCATTCCTGCTTCCATGGGTCTGGATTCCGACACGATTGTTTGGCCATGCTCCGCCGAACCGGAGTACCGGGGATTTCCTGGCTGGGGTTTCACCGCGGTTGGTGGCGGAGTGATCCGGGCATCCGAACCTGACGAGCACATTTGCAGCAGGGCGAGCTCCACATGCAGTCTCTTATTGTTGCTGGTCCGGTAGTTGATGTCGCATTTGTTGTTGATATCCAAGGCCTTGAGCAGGAATTGCGGCGTACAGTCCCGGGCTTGCTTCCGGTAGAGTTCCCTGATGCCGGCACCGGCCTCCAGAAGCCGGTATGTATCCGGATGCTGGCAGACCAGGAGATTTCGCAGATGCTCCCCGAACCCGGCCAGGAAATGCTGCCCGTCGAAACCGTTGTCTATGATCTCATTGATGATGAGCAATGTGCCTGTTGTATCGCCTTTGCGGATCGCATCCGTGATCTTGAAATAATAATCGTAATCAAGGACATTGAGGTTTTCAATGACCTTTTTATAAGTGACTTCCCTGCCGGAGAAGCTGACGATCTGGTCGAAAATGGAGAGGGCGTCACGCAATGCGCCATCAGCCTTCCGGGCAATGATGTGCAGGGCATCTGGCTCGGTCTGTATCTCTTCTTTCTCTGCAACAAATGTCAGGTAACTGATGATGTCCTCAACTGAGATCCGTTTGAAGTCGTAAATCTGGCAACGGCTCAGGATGGTAGGGATGATTTTGTGCTTCTCGGTAGTGGCCAGGATGAACTTGGCATATGCTGGAGGCTCCTCCAGGGTCTTCAGAAAGGCATTGAATGCCTGGGTGGAAAGCATGTGAACCTCATCGATGATATAGATCTTGTAACGGCCGATCTGCGGGGGTATCCTCACCTGATCCACGAGGCTGCGGATATCGTCCACAGAATTATTTGATGCGGCATCCAGCTCGTGAACGTTGAATGACATCGATTTGGAGAATGATAAGCATGACTCACATTCATTGCAGGGCTCAATGTTCGGGGTGATGTTCGAGCAGTTGATCGTTTTGGCGAGGATACGTGCACATGTCGTCTTGCCTACACCTCTGGGACCGCAGAAGAGAAAAGCCTGCGCCAGCTGGTTGTTCCTGATGGCATTTTTTAGAGTGGCTGTGATCGTTCCCTGACCTACCATCGCATCAAACGTAGCGGGTCTGTATTTCCTCGCAGATACAATGTATGGCTCCATTTCCGGTGTTTCTGCCTGCTATAGGTCATCAAAAGTACGAACTTTTGCCGTGCAGGAACAGAAGAAGGAGCAGCAGCGTCCGACGGTCAAATTATCTTAATTTTGGTTTGTATTCCCCAGCGATATGGCAGATCATCCGGCTAAACCCTGGTCCGACCGTCATCCCGTACTAATGCTCAGTCTCGTGGTTCTGGGCTGTCTGTTGATCGTCGATATCATCACCGGATGGATCTTTATACCTTTTGATTACAACGCGTTCCGCAGACCTGATCCCGTTTTTCATCACGGCCTCGTGCCGATGGCCTCAGAAACCGGTCGCTGGGGTGAATGCGAGTACCCTTTCCTGACCAATTCATTGGGTTTCAGGGATGGCAGCAGTCGCCATGTCCCCGCCGATACAAGCTGCAGACGCATCCTTTTCATTGGCGATTCATATACAGAAGGAGTGGGAGTGACCTGGGAGGAAAGTTTTTGCGGTATCCTCAGCAACAGAATGGGCCATGATGACATTGAGGTGTTAAATGCCGCAGTAGTTAGTTACAGCCCTGTGTTTTACTACCTGAAAACAAAGTATCTTTCGGAACGGATCGGAATGGACTTCAATGACCTTGTGGTCATGGTGGATAATTCAGATCCCATGAATGAGCTGACCTATCAGGGATTTGAACCCTATGAAGGCCGCTGGTTCAAACAGATGGTTCAACGGTTGAAACGCTTCCTATATCACCAAAGTTATCTTTACTATTCGGTATCCCGATTGCTCCCGGAGCAGGGCCGGAATGAGATCACACAAAGCTGGAACAGGAAGATGGGAGCTGCACTTACCGATGAAACAGACCTGGAGAGTGCAGGATTCATCGAAGCCATCCCTTCATGGAGTTCTGACAAGGTGCTCTTCGAAAAATACGGCAGCCAGGGGATTGATCTTGCCCTGAAAAACATGGATCTTCTGGCCAACTACTGCCGTATGCACAACATCAGGATGCACGTCGTGATCTATCCCTGGCCTTTGCAGATCATTCAACGCGACCTGTCCAATGTGCAGGTCGGAATATGGAGGGAATTTTCCCGTGCCACCGGTTGCGGCTTCCTCAACCTCTATCCTGCGTTTATCAGCGAAAAAAATCCCGGAGAGGTCATCAGGGAGTGTTTCATTCCCCAGGATGTACATTGGAATCCCGAAGGGCACCGTATAGTGGCTGACCACCTCCAGGATTATCTTGGTTCCGGGAGTTCCCGGGACTGACCCGCCCTTCGCCATTCACTTCCGTAACATATTTCCTCTGTTTTCGTATAGAAGTTGATACGGACAAATATTTTTCAATATTTATGTGCTGATTATCAACAAATTTTTGCCTTGGCGGGATTTTTGTATTAATTTCTATCATTTATCTAAGAAATTGATAATCAGCAGTTGGTATTTGGGAGAATTCGCTATTAAAATGTAATGTGATGAAAAATGTATCCTATTCACGACGGTTTTTTATCAGGATTTCCCTTGTGATCTCCTGTACCCTGATGCTTCTTGGCCAAGTAGCTGTTACACAGCCTGTAATGTCTGGCGGCAAGGATTGGTCGATTGTAGCGTCGTATGATATCCCCGGTAAAGCTTCCGGGCTTGCATTTGACGGGCAGTATCTCTACTTCGGGATATACGGTACGAATGGTGACAAGGTTTACCGGTTTGATCCCGCTACCGGTGTCAGCTCGTTGTTGTTCAGCAATCCCACCATCAATGACAGTTATGGGATGACATTTGACGGTGCGAATCTGTGGATCACAGATCATGGGACCAGCAGCAGTCAGCCGGCATATGCCCTGGAGCTCGATTTCACCGGTTCGGTCATCTCACAGTTTAACCTGCCCGATCACTATATGTCGGGGATCGCATATGATAACGGAGATTTCTGGGTCGCCACCTATTATCCCGATCCGGGAACGATTTACAAAGTGGACAATACCGGCACCGTGATCTCCCAGATTCCGTCACCCAACAGTCAGCCGTGGGATCTGTGCCTTCAGGGGACGGACCTTTGGGTAGCTGACTACAATGCCGATATGCTTTACCGGATCGATCAGACAGGCGCCATCCTGGAGAGCCATCTGTGTGATAACGACAGGCCTGCAGGGGTGGTTCACGACGGGCAGTACCTCTGGTATGTCGATGGCCCGCTTTCAGCCAACAGCAGGCTTTATAAGGTTGACCTCGGCGGTACGGGTACACCTCAGATACA
Organism: Bacteroidales bacterium; assembly: GCA_016939365.1. GTDB lineage: Bacteria > Bacteroidota > Bacteroidia > Bacteroidales > JAFGHD01 > JAFGHD01. The sequence goes on from JAFGHD010000114.1 coordinate 12,089, forward strand.
GGTGCCCGTGACCTCCTACAATTTCGGGAATGTTGCCGTAGGTGATTCCGTCGTATGGTATTGCACGGTCAACAGCACCGGAACGGCCGATCTCGAGATTACCGCACTCAATTTCCCTTCCGCGGTACCGATCTTTTTGTATATGACATTCCCACAGGTCATCCCTCCCGGCAATTTTTTGCAGATACCCATTATCTACAGGCCGACAGAGCCCGGGCCACTGAGCACCACCCTTACGATCGTATCCAACGATCCGGTCACCCCGGAGGTGGATCTGACCGTCTCCGGAACAGCAGTTTTTTCAGGACCACATATCAACATCACCACACTGTCGCATGATTGGGGCAGCGTCCGCATGAATGCCCATACACGATGGTTCCTCGAAATCCTAAACGACGGAAGCCAGATGCTCGAGATTTCGGATATACAGATCAGCGATCCCCATTTTTACCTGGATCCCGGCATCACCTTCCCCATTCAGGTGCCGGTCATGGTGACCCATCAGGTGGGTATCTGGTTCAATCCGGACCAGGCTGTGTCATATAGCGGAACTGCCGGCATCATTTCAAATGCACCGGGTCAGAGTCCGTTCGATATTGCACTTTCAGGAGCAGGAATTGACCAGGACTGGCCCATGGGGAGCCTGTTCTGGTATTACACCATAACAACTAGTTATGACAACAGCCCGAAAGCGATGGGCCCCATACCTGATATCACCGGTGATGGGGTGGATGATGTGATCATTTGCTCTGAGGATGGCTATGTCAGGTGTTTCAACGGCAACGCCCACGGCCTCGGGGATATCCTCTGGGAAAACGAGGCAGGAAGCGTATATCAGCAGAATGATCTGGCCTTTATCGAAGATATCGACAACGACGGGTATCCGGATGTGATCGTAGGACTCGTCGGGGGTGTCAGGGCCATTAAGGTTCTCTCAGGCAAAACAGGTCAGCAGATATGGATATACGACACCCACGTGTATGGAACAGGAGGATGGGTTTATCAGGTCTGGAGCGGATATGACTACGACAACGATGGAACGGATGATGTGCTGGCATCCACAGGTAATGACGGAACCAATACAGGACCTAAAAGGATATTCTGCCTGAACGGCCTGAGCGGTGTTCCCATCTGGGAATGCTATACCAACGGACCCAACTTCAGCGTGATCGGAGTTGAGGATTTCAACAATGACAATATTCCGGACGTCATCGGGGGTGCATCCAACCTGAATGAAACGGAAGGTAAAATATATGGCATCAACGGAACCAACGGCGGTATTCTGTGGACTTACAGCACAGGAGGCACCTCGGTCTGGGCGCTTGGGCAGCTTGATGATATCAACAATGATGGCCTGAAGGATGTGGTGGCCGGCGATTTTGCAGGGAATTTCTATCTTATTGATCCGGTGGCCGGCAGTGTGGTCTATTCGGGAGCTATCGGCCCCTACCTCATCTTGCGTGTCGAAATGCTTGATGATGTCAATAATGACGGATTCAGGGATTTCTCTTTCGGCTCCAGCCGGACCAGTATCATGGTCATCAGCGGTGCCAATGGTCAGAACATCTGGTTGCAATCCACCGCAGACAAAGCCTGGAACATCGACCGGATCGGTGATGTCAGCGGCGACGGGATCAATGACCTCATCGTCGGCACACTCTATTCAAACAATTACTGTTACTTCTTCGATGGGACGGACGGGACGGTCCTCTACTCGGTGAATTACGGACAGGCAGTAGATGCCATCTGTGCGATCCCGGATATCAATGGGGACGGATCACCTGAAATGGTGGCCGGTGGAAGGAACGGAAAGGTAAATTGCCTGTCGGGGGGCATCAATGCTGCGACACCGGGGATCAAATTCGATGTCAAACTGTTCCTCGAAGGTCCGTATCAGGGGACGGAAATGACCACCTTCCTGAACGGTCTGGGATTCATTCCACTGAATCAGCCTTATAATTCTGCCCCATGGAACTATAACGGGACGGAAAGTGTGGCAGCCATACCGAATGCCGGTATCGTTGATTGGATCCTCATGGAGTTCAGGGAGACACCCGGCGATGTGACTACGGCTACCAGTTCCACCATGGTAGCAAGGCAGGCTGCATTTTTACTTAAGGATGGTACGGTCAGGGGTCTGGACGGGAATGCACTGCCTCAGTTGAATATCACTGTCACAGAGAATCTTTATCTGGTGATCTGGACACGAAATCACCTGAGCGTAATATCAGCAGTTCCGTTGCCGGAAAGCGCAGGGATCTATTCGTGGGATTATGCTTCCGCATCGGCGCAGGCTTATGGAGGCATTCTGGCCCAGAAGGAACTGGCCCCCGGAGTCTGGGGGCTGATTGCAGGAGATGCCGATGCCAACGGCCAGGTCAGCAACCAGGACAAGGTAGAGGTCTGGGCCCCGCAGTCCGGATCATCCGGTTATCTCCAGGGAGATTTTGACCTGAATGGAAATGTGAACAATCAGGATAAAATTGACCTGTGGGTTCCCAACAGCGGATCAGGAAGTCAAGTGCCGGGATAATCAGATGATTCATACACGTTTATGACCGGCGAATGTACAGAATAATAATACTTGCACGGATTTGAAGGGGCTGACCGCACTTCTTGCGTGCAGTCGTAAAACAAAGATTAATCAGGATGCCGATAGGTACGGTTAATACAAAGGTCAAATTATCAGGAGGAAAGAGCATGGCCAGGTTTATTCGCGCTGTGTGCCATTCAGCATGTCTGTTTTTACTGTGTCTGATATATTTCCACAGTTCAGGCCAGAGCAGCATCTGGAAAGCATACAATCCCTCGAATTCGGGGATACCCGGAGCTTCGTTGAAATGTCTTGCCGCTGACAGGGAAGGCAATATCTGGGCCGGAACATTTATGAGCGGTCTGGCATTATTAAAAGGAGATCAATGGAAGATCTTCAACCGGAGCAATTCGGGCCTTCCCCATGAAGTAGTGAATGCCCTTGCTGTTGATCCATCCGGCAGGATCTGGATCGGCACCGATGGGGGAGGGCTGGCGTGTTATGACGGAGCCAACTGGAAGGTTTACACCTCCAGGAATTCCGGTCTGCCGTCTAACGTGGTGATGAGTATTTTCTGTCAGGAGAACGGAACGGTGTGGGTGGGGACCTATTTCGGCGGCATCGCCGCCTTCGACGGGGAGAACTGGCAGGTGTATAATCCCGGAAATTCAGGTATGCTCTCGGAAAAGATCATCTGTATCACAGCGGACACAAGCGGTATCATCTGGGCAGGAACTCACGGCGGCGGCGTTGCCTCCTTCAACGGTACTTCCTGGAGGACATATAATGAACGCAATTCTGACCTTCCCAACGATTTTATCTATTCCATCACAGTGGACAGCAAGAATAAAAAATGGATCGGCACGGGTGGCGGTGGGGTTGCTGTTTTCAATGATATTTTCTGGGATGTTTATACTTCGGATGAATCGGGTCTGACCGACAATAATATCCGTCCCATCGCCAGTGGTATTCAGGAAATTTCCTGGATAGGTACCTACATGGGAGGAGTGTGCGCTGTTTCGGAGCATCAGTGGTTCGCATATCATCCTGACAATTCCCCCCTGCCACAGGACGAGGTCAATGCCATTCTTTACCGGTCCGATTCGACCGTGTGGATAGCAACTGAACGGAATGGCCTCTTTGTGATGAGGGACACACTGGCGACTTACATCAGGAAACAGAATGAGCTTTTTGTAACCAACACCCATACCATCCTTTTTGATCCCAAGGTTGTTGAACACATCGAAACACCGGTAACAGTGACCGAGAATATTGTGGAAGCAGAAACACTTGATCCGGATGCCCCACTGTTGCTCAACAATATCACCGTAATGTTCGATGCCGCCGATATCCATAATAATCCGGACCTTCAACGGCTTTATTTCCGTTCATTCGGATTGCTCCTGAAGAATCGGGAACAGGTGGATCACACCTTTGCGGTGAAGATACTGGTATACTCCAGCAAGAAAGGTGTCGACGCCAGAAAGATCGCACTCGATAAAAAACAGAAAGAGGCTTTGTTTGCAAGAGAGGTGATTTACATGGATGGCACCAACCGTTTCTCAAACGCACTGACAGACGCCTTCGAGATGGTCCGGACCAATTTTAATCCCAACGGGGATAACCATGTGATAGCAGGCACCTACCGGATGATGGATGATGATGAAAAAACCATTCGCGAATTGTTGTCATATAATCTGGATCAGTATTCCATCAGTTTCTCCCTGTTGGCTTTCGGCCCGGTAAACTGGAAGGAGGAACACCAGCTGCGTGATCTGATACCCCGTGGAGGAGGCCAGTACTACCGCATTGAACCGGCCGGATTGCTTGATAACTGGTCAGGTACCATCCAGTTCGGATCCTCGATCTTCCGTGGCGATATGGACGTGACCCAACCTGTATCATTTCCGGGTGAATTCGGATTTGCCATCAATAAAAAAGTGGTGTCCAACGGTTTGTTCAATGGTGGGATCAAGGGACAGTTCAATTTTGGTGAGCTTAGCGGAAAGAAAGGCGAGAATCATTTCGAGAACAAGTACCGCGAATCATGCCTTAATTTTCAGGTGATTCTCAACAGCTGGATCAACCGGAACTTCAAGTTTGAGAAAATCAGACCTTACGGATTCGCAGGAATAGGGATGATCACTTACAGAACCCTGCTCAGGAACGGCGACGGAATGATTATCAGCGGTTACGGATATGATATCAGGCAGGACGACCCCAACAAGGCGGATAAATCAGTGCCCATGAGGGAGCTGATATTTCCGCTGGGTGCAGGGGTTAACTACCGCCTGAAGGACAAAATCACACTGGAGTTTGAGATATCCACGAGATACATCAACAGCGACAAGCTGGATGCCAGGGTGATCAAAAAGGATGACAAGTACATCTTTTTCTCTTTGGGTTGTACATACAGATTCCCTGAAAAAGAGTTTCTTTCCAATATCCTGAACAGATAAATCCGGCTGAATTCAGCCAGTGGCAAAATCCAGATGAAATAAGCACCGGAAAAAGTCGTTTCTTTGCTTGTTTAAATTTGGAAATGAAGCGCAGTATCATCCTGATTCTTGTGGCTTTTTGCTTGTCCGTCCCGGATCATGTAAATGCCCAGAAGAAACCGGTCCCGATTAATCCGCATGTGGCATATGCCATTGATACTGCCGAAAGTGATTTTCAGATACGCTTCCGGTTCATGGATCCTTTCGGGAAATTGCAGGAGGTATTCCTGAATTTCCCTATTAGCCAGACTTTTGAAATGATCGACCGGTTCGGGGTGCCGGGCTGGATATTCGAGCCGTATATTGACACTCCGGAGGACCGGGAGCAACGTCGCCAGATACTGGCCGCGGGATTGTTCAGGGAAAACCATAATACAGTTGAGGTGGACAGGGATGCATTTGTTACCTTTTATGCCCCGGACTTTGGTCGACCCATCGCAGAGGAGATCGTCAGGATACTCTCTGAAACAGGCTCCGATACGCGCCTGAACCGGATAGAGATTGCGATGGGATTTGTACAGGACATACCCTATGGGATTCCCAAAATGCGTGATTCGGGTAAGTTTTACGCCGGGGTGATCACCCCGCCCCAGATATTGCTGGAGATGTATGGTGACTGCGATTCCAAGGCCCTGTTGTTCGCTTCCATCCTGGTCTGGCTGATCGGCCCTGAAGACATCATCTTCCTGAACGGCAAGGATCACATGCTGACAGCCATTCTGGGTGAGCCGGTGAACGGAGATACCTTTATTCGTTATAAAAACAAAACCTATCTCCTGGCCGAGACTGCAGGTCCGGGACGTACACGTCTGGGTGAAAAGGGGGAATATTATAGTTCCACCTTCACCGTGGAAGAATGTAAGGTCCCTGATACCTGGATCATTCCCATTCAGGTAATCCCGCCTGAAACCATCACCGATAAAGACAAAGGTTATTATGCCAGCATGTTAAGGATATTGAACACCTCCCAGCGTGAATTCCGTATCGAGGTGAGCGGTGATGGCCTGAACTGGCAGAAACTGAAGATCGCGCCGAAGCATCTTCTTGAGATCAGTGGGTTTCCTGTAGAGGGCACCCTGAGAATCCTGGATTCCGCCCACAAGGGTAATCGCGAATACGATGTCTTAAGCGGCTCACTGGTCAATGCCAGCTGGGACAGCAAAAAGAAAAAATGGCTTGTGATCAGTAAATGATTGCTGATCCCGGATCGGCTCAGCTCTTCCGGCCGAAATTCAGTATCTCCCTGACACGCTGAAAAGCGGATTCGATACCCCCTGGATTTTTACCACCTGCAGATGAATACCAGGCCTGTCCTCCCCCCCCTCCACCGATCTCACCGGCAAGATCCCTGATGATCACCGATGCATCCCATCCTTTGGATTTTATCAGATCGTCCGTGATGAGCAGACCGAGGTGTGCCTTGCCTTCCCGGACCGTAGCCAGAAGCAGTACCAGCTCTTTTTCACGGCTTCGAATCCCCATAGCCATCTCGCGTATCTGGTCCGGGCCCAGGTCTACCCGTGCAGCAGTAAACCTTATGCTTCCGGCCACCTCAGCCTGAAGGATAAGCTCCCGCGCAATCCGATCCGATTTCTCCCTGAGCAGATCAGATACCTCCAGCTCCAGTTCACTGATCCGCTGTTTCAGACCCTCAACCCCCTTCAGGATATCTTTCTGGCTTTTAAAAATATCTTTCAATCCCTTGATAACAGACAATTGTTCGTTGATAAACTGTTCGGCACCCAAGGCCGTCACAGCTTCCACCCTTCTGATCCCGGCAGCAATGGCTGTTTCTGATATTATTTTGAACATGCCGATCTGACCGGTGCGGCTTACATGCGTACCGCCGCACAACTCAACCGAATAATCGTTCCCGAACTGTACCACTCGGACTTCGTCTCCATATTTTTCGCCGAACAATGCCATGGCTCCCATGGCAAAGGCTTTCTCCAACGGCATGCCCCGGTATTCCTCCAGGGGGATATTCTCGCGGATTTTCCGGTTGACCTTTTCTTCTATCTTTTCAATCTCTTCCTCAGTCAACTTGCTGTAATGTGAAAAATCGAACCGAAGTCTGTTCTCATCTACATAGGACCCCTTTTGTTCCACGTGTGTTCCGAGAACCTGTCTCAGGGCGGCATGCATCAGGTGGGTAGCGGTGTGGTTATTGGCTGTGAGGATCCGTTTTTCAGCATCCACCCGGGCATGGAAAGTACCCGATGGGATTTCGGGCATCTCATTCAGGATGTGAACGATCTGCTCATGCTCTTTCACTACATCCAACACGGGGAACTGCCGGCCGTCCTTGTCAAGGTACCCCCGGTCTCCTACCTGTCCGCCGGATTCGGCATAAAACGGGGTGACATCAAGGATCACCTGCCAGTATTCGCCCTTTTTTGTGGCTATTTTTCTATATTTCACAATGGCAACATCTGCCTGAAGTGTCTCATAACCTACAAATTCGGTAGCCTGGTGTGCAGGATTCAAAATGATCCAGTCTCCCGCTGACACCGACGCGGCTTCCCGCGAGCGGTTTTTCTGCATTTCCAATCCCTCCCGGAATCCATTCATGTCAACCTCCCAGCCGATCTCCCTGGCCATCAGACGGGTCAGGTCGACAGGGAATCCATATGTGTCGAACAGGTCAAAAGCGAATGCTCCGTCGATCTGTTTCTCTTTCTGATGTGATTCCACATACTGTTCGAATTTCCTGATGCCGGCCGAGAGGGTCCGCAGGAAGGTTTGCTCTTCTTCATGGATCACCTTCCGGATCAACTCTTCCTGTGCAAGGATTTCGGGAAATACGTCTCCCATCTTTCCGGATAACGTTGGAACCAGCATGAACATGAAGGGCTCTTTGATATTCAGATGGGTGAATCCATATCGGACAGCCCGTCGCAGGATTCTGCGGATGACATATCCCGCCCTGACGTTGGAGGGAAGTTGACCGTCGGCAATGGCGAATACGACAGCCCTCAAATGGTCTGCGATTACGCGCATGGCCACGTCAGAAGCTTCACTTGTTCCGTAGCGGATTCCCGAGATTTCCTCGGTGTGCCTGATCACTGGTGTGAAAAGATCGGTGTCGTAATTGGATTTTTTTCCCTGCAGCACCATGGTCAGCCGCTCAAATCCCATGCCCGTATCTACATGCCTTGAGGGCAGTTGTTCCAGCTTCCCGTCCGATCTTCGGTTGAATTCGATGAATACCAGGTTCCACAACTCGATCACCAGGGGATGCCCCTTGTTGATCATGTCCCTGCCCGGGGTTTGTGATTTTTCTTCTTCAGGGCGCAGATCGACATGTATCTCGGAACAGGGGCCGCACGGTCCGGTTTCACCCATCTCCCAGAAGTTGTCTTTTTTTGATCCGGGAAGAATCCTCTCAGCAG
>JAFGHD010000016.1 GCA_016939365.1 Bacteroidales bacterium
ATCGGAATCATCGATCCGGTATATATAGCTCATTCCAAAGCAGTTAAAATACCAAGATAAAAAGTGACCTTTTGATTTATACCGGAAAAGGAACGACAGGGTCCAAAGAAACACCTTCCAGTTCAGAATTTTTCAAGCAACCCCCTTCTCATCTCCTGCTTCTCCTCCTGCGTCAGATCCCGGGTGTGTCCGTAGAGCGCATCCTCCCAGTCGCCGTAAATGGGGTTGGGCAGCACGATGAAGCGGTCGCCGAAGGCGTCGCGGAGGCTGTCGGTCACGAATGCGCGGCGGTTCATGTCCTGCTTGTAGAAAAGCTCCGAGAAGTCGTTCAGGTTGTCGCCGAGGAGCATCAGCACCTCGTACCTCTCCATGATCTCCCGCCGCCGTTCCTCCTTGCTACTTGTGGTGGTCCGCATCAGGAGGTGGTTGTTATCGGCAAACGGGAACCCGGCTGCCTGCAGGTTGCGCAGGGTAGCCTCCCGGAACTCCTCCTTCCGGTTGGTGACATAAAAGACCTCCACCCTTTTTGATTCGGCATATTTCAGGAACTCCAGTGCTCCGGGTATGGGTCTGGCGGCGGCCAGCTCCAGCCACTCCTTCCACTGCTCCGGGTAGGAGAGGCCGTCGAGGATGCACTTCGCCTCGTAGGGGGAATTGTCGAGCACGGTCTCATCGATGTCGGTGATGACGGCCTGCTGGCGGGTCAACCCCATCCGCCGCAGGCGGCTGTCGAGCACCTGCCGGGCCACATGAAAGGCCTGGTGCTGCAGGGCGCGGCACTCTGCCGCCCGCTGCTGGTACAGCACCGCCATGGTCTTGTACTCGTTCGGAGTTACGACAGTCTCTTCCTCCCCTTCACCACCGGCATTGCTTCGGCAACAGCCGGCGAATAAAAGGATAATACCCACTACCGGAAGGAGTGACAGTCTTATAAAAAAGAAAGCCCTGATTCTATCCATAATTATTCCCATTATGATGTTACACAGAGAACCACAGAGAAGTCACAGAGACACACAGAGGTGTACTGAGTTCACCCGGTTGCTGATTTTTCTCCGTGCACCTCTCTGTAACAGGATTTCTTCCCTGCACTTCCCGGAGTACCAGCTATCTGGCAGATGGCATGTACACCGCCAACTAAAAAGACCACCCTCCTGCCGTCCACTGATCCCTTCCACCCGACCTCAACAGAAAATCTTCCAGATCCCGGCTTCTGGCTTCTAGCTTCTAGCTTCCGGCTTCTGTCTCCTGACTCCTTTCCCCAAACTCCATCTCCGCCATCCTGCGGTAGCTGTCGTATCTCCACTTCGCGTTTTCTTCGGCGGCCACGAACAGTTCTGCGGCGATGGCCGGGAAGGATTTCTTCAGTGACGTATAGCGCACCTCCCTCTGGAGGAAGTTCTGGAACATCTTCCAGTCGGGCTCTTTGGAATCGAGGGTGAAGGGGTTCTTTCCCTCTTTCTCCAGCATCGGGTTGTAGCGGTAGAGGTGCCAGTAGCCGCATTCGACGGCCAGTTTCTCCTCTTCCTGTGTCTTGCTCATGCCGAAGCGCAGGCCATGGTTGATGCAGGGTGCATAGGCGATGATGACCGATGGTCCGGGATAGGCTTCCGCTTCGCGGATGGCCTTGAGCGCCTGGCTCTGGCTGGCGCCCATGGCGATCTGGGCCACATAGACATAGCCATAGGTCATGACCATGGCGCCCAGGTCCTTTTTCCGGATCTTCTTCCCCGATGCGGCGAATTTGGCCACCGCCCCGACCGGGGTGGATTTGGATGCCTGACCGCCGGTATTGGAATAGACCTCGGTATCAAGCACCAGCAGGTTGATGTCGTCACCCGAGGCTACCACATGGTCGAGACCGCCGTAACCGATGTCATAGGCCCAGCCGTCGCCGCCGATGACCCACACCGACTTCTTGACGAAATACTGCTTCAGCTCCAGCAACTCCTTCGCCATGGGATCCTTTTCCTTCTCCAGGAGCGGGATCAGCTTCGCCGAGATATCATCCGACTTGTCGGCGTCGTTCATGAACTGCAGCCATTCCGAGCAGAGCTGTTTCGTTTCCGGGCTGAGCTGTCCGTTGACCTCCTTCATGATCCGTGCGATACGCTGCCGCATCTTGTTCACGGCGGACACCATACCGAATCCGTACTCTGCGTTGTCCTCGAAGAGGCTGTTGGCCCATGCGGGGCCCCTGCCGGTCCGGTTACTGGGCCGGTATGGGGTGGCCGGGGCCGATCCGCCGTAGATCGATGAGCAACCCGTGGCATTGGCCACCATCATGCGTTCGCCGAAGAGCTGGGTGATCAGCTTCACATAGGGTGTCTCTCCGCAGCCGGCACATGCCCCGGAGAACTCGAAGAGGGGCTGGGCGAACTGGCTGTTCTTCACCGACTGGTACTTGGAAACGATGCGGTCCTTGTAGGTGACGTTCTTCTCGAAATGTTCCCAGCGGGCAGCCTCGGCCATCTGGCTTTCCAGGGGCTTCATCACCAGGGCGTTTTCCTTGGCGGGACATATATCGATGCAGTTGCCGCAGCCGGTACAGTCCAGCGGGCTGAGCTGTAATCTGTACTGCAGCCCCTCGAAGGTCTTGGCAGGTATGGCCTTGAGGGTGACGGTGCCTTCGGGAAGGTGTTTCATCTCCTCTTCATCGATGAGGAAGGGACGGATACAGGCGTGAGGACACACATAGGAGCACTGGTTGCATTGGATGCAGTTCCCGGGTATCCACTCGGGGACATCCACGGCAATCCCCCGTTTTTCATATTCCGTGCTTCCGGAGGGGAAAGTGCCGTCTTCCACACCCAGGAAGGCGCTCACCGGCAGTTCATCCCCCTGCTGCCTGTTGATGACATCAAAGACATCCTTGATGAACACAGGCACATCACGGTCGTCCTTGGGCTTCGTGACCCTGATCTCTTTCCATTCCACGGGGATTTCCACCTTTTCCACATCGCCTCCCCTGTCGACCGCAGCGTAGTTCATGTTGACGATGACGTCGCCCTTCTTTCCGTAAGTCTTCACGATGGCGGCCTTCATCTGGCTGACGGCCAGCTCGTAAGGGATCACCTCCGACACCTTGAAGAAAGCCGACTGCATAATCGTGTTGGTGCGGGTACCCAGACCGATCTCCTTGGCAATGCGGGTGGCATTGATGATGTAAAAATTGATATCGTTGTCCGCCATGAATTTCTTCATGTGGTCGGGCAGCTTTGCCTTGGTCTCCTCTTCGTCCCAGATGCTGTTGAGCAGGAAGGTGCCGCCTTTTTTCAGGCCCCGGAGCATGTCATATTTCTCGAGGTAGACAGGCACATGACAGGCAACGAAATCCGGTGTGCTGACCAGGTATGTGGAACGGATGGGGTGATCGCCGAACCGCAGGTGCGACACGGTGATGCCGCCTGACTTCTTGGAGTCGTACGCGAAGTAACCCTGGGCATATTTGTCGGTGCTGTTGCCGATGATCTTGATGGAGTTTTTGTTGGCGCCGACGGTCCCGTCAGCGCCCAGTCCATAAAACTTGGCCTGGAAGGTGCCTTTGGGAGTCACGTTGATGTCGGGAAGCAAGGGCAGCGAGGAATGTTTCACATCATCCTCGATGCTGATGGTAAAGTGGCTCTTCGGGGTTTCCGACATCAGGTTCTCATAAGCGGCGAGGATATGGGAGGGTTTGGTATCCTTGGAAGACAGGCCGTAGCGTCCACCGATGATCATAGGCGCATCTTTGCGTTCGAAGAAGAGGTCGCGGACATCCAGGTAGAGCGGTTCGCCGTTGGCTCCGAACTCGCGGGTGCGGTCCAGCACGGCGATCCGTTTCACGGTTTCCGGGTAAGCCCTGAAGAAGTACTTCTCAGAGAAAGGCCTGTAGAGATGCACGGCGATCAGTCCGACCTTCCGGCCCTGTGACACCAGGTGGTCGACCACTTCCTTGATGGTGTTGGTGACCGATCCCATTGCGATGATGATATATTCCGCATCCGGTGCGCCATAGTAATCAAAGGGATGGTATTCCCTGCCCGTGATCTTTTTGATTTCCTGCATGTACTCCTCGACCACGTCGGGGATGGGGTCGTAGAAGCGGGATGCGGCCTCCCGGGCCTGGAAATAGATATCCGGATTTTGTGCGGTACCGCGGGTAACGGGGTGTTCCGGATTCAGTGCATTGTGCCTGAACTTCCTGAGTGTCTCAAAGTCCACCAGGGGTTTCAGGTCTTCCATCTGCATCTCTTCCACCTTTTGTATCTCATGGGATGTCCTGAATCCATCGAAGAAGTGCAGGAATGGTATCCGGGTTTTGATGGCGGCGAGGTGTGCCACTCCGGCGATGTCCATGATCTCCTGTGCATTGGCTGTAGCGAGCAAGGCGACGCCGCACTGACGCACGCTCATCACGTCGCTGTGGTCGCCGAAGATGGAGAGGGCATGGGCTGCTATGCTCCTGGCGCTGACATGGAAGACGCCGGGGAGCAGCTCGCCGGATATCTTGTACATGTTCGGGATCATCAGCAGCAGACCCTGAGAAGCAGTGAAGGTGCTCGAAAGTGCACCGGCCTGCAGGGCACCATGCATGGCACCGGCCGCCCCCGCCTCGGACTGCATCTCCTTCACATCCACGATCTCATCGAAGATGTTCTTCCTTCCGAATGCCGCCCACTGGTCAATGTACTCCGCCATGTCGGACGAGGGAGTGATGGGGTAGATGCAGGCCACCTCGCTGAACATGTATGCAATATGTGAAGTAGCATAGTTACCTTCACAGGTGATGAATTTCTTCTTCTTTTCCATTTCCTTGATTTTATTGATTTTCCGGCCCCTGAGGCCCTGATAGCTGTCCGAAAAAACCGGCACGAAATTAATAAATATAAATATCGCCGTCCGGTCATCATACCTCCAACTATTTTATTTAGAATCTGTTTAGATAATCGTAATGACATGTGCTGAAACGAATTTTTCTTACATTTGTCCGCGACCTTGGGCCATTACAACCTGATCATAAAATCCAAAAACCGGACATCTCTATGATAGATCTGAGTTTGAAATACATGGGAATTCAGATGAAGAATCCCGTCATTGTCGGTGCATGCAATCTCGTCGTGGATACCGATAACATGAAACGGATGGAAGATGCAGGTGCAGCCGCCATCGTGTACAAATCCCTTTTTGAGGAGCAGATCCAGCTGGAGAACCTGCAGCTCTCGGAAGAGATGGAAGAGTATGCGGAGCGTCATGCCGAGATGATCACGCTGTTCCCCGACATCGAACATGCAGGTCCGGAAGAATATCTGATGAACCTGGCACGTGCCCGGGACAGTGTCAGCATCCCGGTAATCGGCAGCCTGAACGCGGTGGAATATGAATCGTGGGTGGAGTTTGCACAGAAGATCGAAGAAACCGGAGTTGCCGGTATCGAACTCAACTTCTACCATGTCCCTTCGGATTTTGAGATTTCCGGGAAATCGATCATCAATGAGCAGCTGGATATCATAGAGGCGGTGAAGAAGGCGGTGAAAATCCCGGTAGCGGTGAAACTGAGCGCCTATTATACCAACCCGTTATACGTCATCCGCGAGATGGACCGCCGCGGTGCGGATGCCTTCGTCATTTTCAACAGGCTGTTCCAGCCCGAGATCGATATCGACCTCGAGGAGCACCACTTCCCCTATAATCTCAGCCAGCAGGAAGACAGCCGTTATTCCCTGAGGGTTGCGGGATTGCTCCACGGGAACATCAATGCCGGCATATGCAGCAGCCAGGGCATCTTCACCGGAGAGGACGTGATCGCCATGCTCCTGGCCGGTGCCGACTGTGTCCAGGTGGTGAGCACACTTTACAAGAACAAGATCGAACAGATCGCCACCATTCTCAGGGATGTGGAATACTGGATGAACGAAAAAGGCTATCCCGACCTGGTCAGCTTCCGTGGCAAGCTGTCGAGGAACAACAGCTCCGATCCCTTCGCATACCGCAGGGCACAGTATGTCGATATCCTCATGAAATCAGAGGAGGTCTTCAAGAAGTACCCCATGCGCTGATGCCCTCCCGGCACTGACCTGACTGCATCTGCTGGACAGTAGGATTCTGAAGGGAATTCGCGGCGCTTTTAATTTCCTGTCACTCAAATATCACACAGATACAATTGATTTGATTACCAAGAATTCCACGAATTCACTGATTCAGGACGAATAGCATCCCCTGCCC
>JAFGHD010000115.1 GCA_016939365.1 Bacteroidales bacterium
GCCGCTTACCTGAACCAGGGCGGCAGCCTCTATATGGAAGGCGGGGACACATGGTATTATGATGATCAGACAGCGGTTCATGCCATGTTCAACATCAATGCCACCAGTGACGGGAGCAGCGATATGAGTACCGTCCTGGGGCAGGCGGGCACCTTCACCGAAGGAATGAGCTTCCCGTACAACGGTGAGAACAACTGGATGGACCACATCGAACCCGTTTCCCCGGCCTTCAAGATCCTGCAGAACCAGTCGCCGTCCTACGGCACTGGCGTGGCCTACGATGCAGGAACGTATAAAACCATCGGTACATCTCATGAGTTCGGCGGGCTGCAGGATGGCGCCTCACCCTCCACCAAGGAAGAACTGATGCGTGAGTACCTCATCTTCCTCGGCGTGATACCTGAGGGTGTGACCGCAGGATTCACCTCCAACGCCACACAGATCTGCACCGGGGACAACGTGGAATTCTATGACGGATCGTACGGCAACATCATCAGCTGGAACTGGACCTTTGAGGGCGGCACACCGGGTACATCCACCCAGCAGAACCCCGTCGTTACATATAATACCACAGGCTCTTTCGATGTCACACTGATCGTATCCGACGGTTTGCAGTCCGACACGCTGTCCATGACGGATTATATAGGGGTCAGTGCCGTACCGGGAGTTCCAGGTACTCCCACAGGCCCGACTTCTCTGTGCCTCGATCCTTTGAATACCACATACAATACGAGCGGAGCCACCAATGCCACAACATATGTTTGGGAAATTACACCGGCCAATGCAGGCACCATTACCGGAACCGGCACCAATGCCACAGTGAACTGGGATGATGCCTTCACAGGAGCAGCTACCATCAAGGTTTGCGGGGTAAATTATTGCGGCAACGGGCTTTATTCCAATGCATTAACGGTAACGGTACATCCATTGCCGACTGTTACCCTGGATCCGTTCCCCATGGTTTGTGTCTGGGAGCCTCCCTTCATGCTCACCGGCGGTCTGCCGGAAGGCGGGGAGTATTCCGGAACGGGGGTCAGCAACGGATGGTTTGACCCGGCCGCTGCCGGCGTAGGAACTCACACCATTACATATTCCTATACTGATCCCAACGGATGCTCGAATCAGGCCGAACAGACCATTGTCGTGGATCCCTGCACAGGGATCCTGGAATATGAGACAGACGGACTGGTACATGTCTATCCAAATCCCAATGAAGGCTCGTTTACCGTAAAAATGAACCTGGAAACACAGGAAACGTTAACCATCAGGCTCCTGAATGCCATGAGTGAGGTCGTCTTTGAAGAAAGACACATCAGTGTTACGGCTTCAATGAATTATGAGCTGAACCTTCCGGGACTCAATGCGGGTGTTTATTATCTGCATGTTGTCGGGGACAAGACCCTCGTCACCCGGAAAATTATCATCAGGTAACCTGAAGAGGACATTTCAGAGGGCTGCCGGATCAAGGCAGCCCTTTTTTATGAAAACCTTAACAATTCTCCGCTGGACTTACACCGACCGGGTGTTGTATCTTTGTATTGTATTCATCGATTTGAAACAGACCCTGAGTTGAAAGCCCGCAGGATTATTATGAATGTCCCGTTTGGATCGTTTTGGAGGACCTGCCTCTGTATCCTGCTTTTATCTGTGGCACAGGTTTGGAGTGGAAAACTTGATGCACAGGATATTCGGGGAAATGAATGGGTGTTGGATCATGCCGGACCGGAAGGCGTGAGGATCAAATACCGTTCCGGAGAGCTTACAATAACAGCCCGTACATCAGAAGGTATCACATGGCAGGAGATCAGCCTGCCGGGTCATTTCCTTCCGGGTGATGCCGGGGCTCCTTCTCTCCCTGGTAACGGGAGGTACCTGGCGATCCCCAATGGATCGGAAGCCAGGCTGGAGATCATTTCCTGCAAAACTGACACAGTAAATGATATCACTGTGATCCCCTCCCCGGTCATCCCGCCGGATTCAGACACCTCAAGGTTGCAATTCATTCCGGACACTGCCATCTACTCCCGGGACGCCTTTTATCCGGAAATGCCTGTCCGTTTGTCGGCCCTATCGGCCATCCGGGGTATCGATGGGGTCATGCTGGGCATCACTCCTTTCAGATACAATCCGGTCAGAAAAATACTGGTTGTATACTGCGAGCTTGAGCTGGCGATCACCTTTGAAGGCGGAGAGGGTACGTTCGGACATGAGCGCTACAGGAGCCGGTGGTGGGATCCGCTCATCAGGGATGTCATCCTGAACCGAGAAATGATCCCGGCTCCACTCCCCGTTGAGGTGCTTCAGGCCAAATCAGACAACGGTTGTGAATACCTGATCATCACCCCGGACAGGCCGGAATTCCTGTCATGGGCCGATTCCATCAGGCGATGGAGGACAAGGCAGGGAATCCTCACCCGGGTGATGACCATCGACGGGATCGGGAACAGACCCCTCGAGATAGAGGAGTTCATTGACAGTGCATATTACGGATGGGACATTCCCCCTTCTGCCGTATTGTTGCTTTCCGATTACGGCAACGGTGACGATGGAATCACTTCCTTCCAGCTTGCTCATTCGGTTTCGGGGAGGTTTGTCTCGGACAACCGATTTGCAGATGTGGACGGAGACGGCCTGCCGGATATTGCCTTTGCCCGGATTACGGCTAATGATGAGGTACAGCTTGAGAGAACCGTCGGGAAAATGCTGAGGTATGAGAGAACCCCGCCCGTCAATCCCGGCTTCTACGATCATCCGGTCACTGCCATGGGCTGGGAGACATCCAGATGGTTTCAGCTGTGCTCGGAGATCGTCAATGGTTTCTGGGAACACGGGCTGGGTAAGCAGCCTGTGCGTGAAAATGCTATATTTTACGGTACCCCGGGAGGTGCGTGGAGCACGGCGCTGAATACTGACCTGGTCGTGGGTTATTTCGGAGAAAGCGGCCTCGGTTATATCCCTGACAGCACCGCCCACCTGACCGACTGGGGCGGCAATGCCTACCGTCTGAACAACGATATCAACACCGGAGCATTCATGCTGCAGCACAGGGATCATGGTTTCGAGACGGGATGGGGGGAGCCGGATTACACTGTTTATGACCTGCCGGGGCTTTACAATGACGACCCTGTATTTGTGTTTTCAGTCAATTGCCTCACCGGGAAGTTCGACTGGGAGAATGAATGCTTTGCCGAAGCCTTTCACCGCCATCCGTTCGGCGCCCTGGGGATCATTGCCGCCACCGAGGAGTCCTTCTCCTTTGTCAACGACACCTATGTCTGGGGCATGTACGATTATATGTGGCCACAGTTTATGCCCGACTACGGTTCATTCCCGGAGCACCGCGGCGTACTTCCCTGCTTCGCCAACATGGCAGGCAAATATTTCCTCGGGCAGTCGGGCTGGCCGTATAATACCGAACACAAGCAGATCACCTATCAGCTCTTTCACTATCACGGCGGAGCCTTCTCCACGGTGTACACCCTGATCCCCCAGCCGTTGAACATCACTCTGGACAGTACCGTCACCTGCACCAATGGCACCCTCGGTATTCAGGCAGATTCGGGCGCCTTCATTGCCGTAACCCTTGAAGATGATATACTGGCGACAGCCACTGCCGACGGACTTCCCCAGACGATCACACTTCCCTTTATTGAACCGGCCTGTAAACTGAACGTTTGTGCCACCCTTCAGGACCGGTACCGTCATGAATTACTGGTGCCGGTCGTACCTCCCGAGGGTCCGTTCGTGACCGACCACGCCTGCCTGATCAACGACTCCCTGGGCGACGGGAACCACCGGGCAGACGCCGGGGAATGGCTCTTCCTGACCTTTACGATGAAAAATGCCGGCAATCTCCCGGCGGATGATGTTACCGTCACCATCAGCACAGGACAGGCCTTTGTCACCCTCACGGACACCACCGCGAGTTATGGGCCCATCCCGCCCGGAGAGCTGAAGAGCGTGTGGAACGGATTTGCCATGAAAGTGGATGAAAACACTCCCGACGGATCAGAGGCTGAATTGATCCTTCGGGCAACAGGCAACGGACAGACCTGGGAAAGCCGGTGCGGGATAGGTATTCATGCCCCGTCGGTCCAAATGGCAGGTTACTGTTTCATCGAAACATCCGGGAATGGCAACATGGTTCCCGAGGCAGGGGAGGAACTGCTGTTAAAGACCGGTTTTTTCAATTCAGGAACCGCGGCTGTTTATCACATGACTTGCACCCTGGAAAGCATGCATCCTCTGATCGCCGTCCCTGACTCCGTCTATGTCATGGATACGCTGGAACCTGGCGGAGACAGGCGGTCTGAGTTCAGGGTTTTCATCGATCCCCAGCTGACGGGGTGGGAGGAGGCCGGGTTCATTTGCCATGCGGAGGGCCCTGCAGGAATGGTCTCCGATACATTCACCCTGTTCATGAACCGTTGTGTGGAGGATTGGGAATGGATCGGCGGAGAGCGTTTTCCCTGGGAACGGGAGGGTGATGCCCTCTGGGAGATCACGACGCGGGGAGCCAGCCAGGGGGATTTCAGCGCCCGGACAGGGTATGTCACTGACAATCAGCACACCTCCCTCATCCTGAACCGTCATATGCCGCAGCCGGATTCGATATCCTTCCGGTATAAGGTCTCCTCGGAGCTGAACTGGGACTACCTGGAGTTCTATATCGATACCGTAATGGCAGGGGAGTGGTGCGGCGAGGTGGAATGGTCATCGGCAACATTCCCCGTTTCTGCAGGCGACCATACTTTCACCTGGGTCTATTCCAAAGACATGTATGTGTTCAGCGGTGATGACTGCGCCTGGCTGGACCGGATCGTCCTTCCTCCCGCGCCTTTTGTTTCTGCGGGGGATGATGACACCATCTGCGAAGGTGGAAGCTGCGCTGTGGATGGATGTGCTGCCTTTTTTACATCGGTGTTGTGGAACACCCTGGGTGATGGTATCTTTGACCATCCCGACAGCCTTTCCACATTCTACCATCCCGGCCTTGCAGATCTGGATGCCGGTATGGCCTCACTCATCCTCTGCATGGAATATGTGACAGGCATCCTTTGTGATACCATGAACCTTATGATCAACAGGCTCCCTGCACAACCGGAACCACCGGAGGGTGACACATCTCTTTGCCAGGCTCCCGGAACGGTAATCTATACCATTGCCCAGATACCCTTTGCTGACAGCTGCCTCTGGGTGCTGTCACCCCCTGATGCCGGGACGGTGACCCCCGCAGGGTACACATGCGCGGTGTCCTGGACCCCGGATTATACCGGTTCGGCCACACTTATTGTCCGGGGTGTGAACGAATGTGGCGAAGGAATGCCCTCCGATCCCCTGGAAATCGTCATTCACCCCCTGCCTGTGGTTACCCTGGAGCCCTTCCCTGAGGTATGCCTGAATGATCCCCCCTTTCCACTTGAGGGAGGAATGCCTGAAGGAGGCATCTATAACGGCCCGGGTGTTTACAACGGGTGGTTTTATCCGGCGGTGGCGGGCCTGGGAGTCCATTCCATAAATTACGAGTATACCAGCCCTGAAGGATGCGCGGCCTCGGATCAGGGAACGATCATAGTCAGCATCTGCACCGGATCGGAAGAGCTCTCTCAGGGAGATATCCGAATATACCCGAATCCAGCATCAGGAACCCTGTTTGTTGAGATACAACTGAATGTAGCCTGCGAGATGGAGTTGCTGGTCTTTGATGAAAAGGCCCGGCCCGTTTGTCATCAGCGTTTTTTTGCAGAGGCCGGAATGACACGACGGTCAATGGAAATACCGGATCCCGGCCCCGGTCTGTATTCCGTTGTGATTTCGGGCAGTCACATGGTACGCACCATCAAGGTCATCCTGAAGCCATGAAAAAAAGGCCAAATCCTGAAATCAAGGCCATAATATGCAACGAATCAAGTTATTCGTATGTCTTATTTTCAGACTCTCCTGCATCATTATTGTCTTTAACAACCAGCTAATTATTATATGATCATGAAAAGAATCGTTACACATCTGATGTTTTGTGCCTTCCTGGGCGCAGGTATTTTCTCCGCCAATGGCCAGGAGTTGATCCTGGACACCCGGATTGATAACATGAAATACTGGAAACAGGCTGCGGAGCTGGGCCTGACACCTGTACAGCAGCCTGTCCCGGTGATGCCTGAGGAATACAGGGGCATCGAAATCAAGGCAGTTACGGTAAAAACACAGAATTCACCTGATGTACCTGTGACCGGCCTGACCAATGTGACGGAATCTGAGAATTCCGTTTTTATCAGGCCAAATGACAACGACTATGTCCTGAATTCGAACAATTCCACCTCCTGGTCGGGGGGAAGCGTAGGAACCCTGTATGGTGCGAACTCCTTTTACTCGGGCAACGGGGGAGTCACATGGGGAGGATCCGTCCAGGGAGCGGGAGGTTCCAATTCGGGTGACCCCACCACTGCCATCAACCTCGAAGGCCGCCAGTTCGTCGGATACATTCATGACAATTACGGCCAGGGGGTTTCTTATTCGGACAATGGTGTCAACTGGACACCCGTTCTGGTTGCCAGTCCTCCGGGAGGCTGGAGCAGCCTGCTGGACAAGAACCATTTGTGGATCGACAACAGCACAACAAGCCCATACGAGGGAAACCTGTATGATGCGTGGACGCCTTTCGGGGGCACCAATGACAGTGAGATCGAGATCAAGCGGAGTACCGATGCCGGGCTTACCTGGAGCTCTGCCATCAATGTCAGCTCGGCCGTCAATGCGGGCAGCCATAACCAGGGGGTCAATATCCAGACGGGCCCCAACGGGGAGGTTTATGTCGCATGGGCCATCTATGATTCCTGGCCCTCTGACGAGACAGCCATCGGCTTTGCCAAGTCGGTCAACGGCGGGGCTTCCTATGCTCCTGCCTTGAGGATCATCAGCAATATCCGTGGTATCCGCAACAGTGAAGTTGCCAAGAATCACAGGGTGAACTCATTTCCCTCCATGGCGGCGGATATCAGCAACAGTCCTTACCGGGGGAATCTTTATGTGGTATGGACCAATGTCGGAACACCCGGTGTGAATACCGGAACCAACCGAAGTGTGTATATGATCCGCTCCAGTAACGGAGGCACCACCTGGTCATCGCCTGTCCGCGTGAACCAGGGTCCTTTCGTTTCGGGCAAGGAAGCCTATTTCCCCTGGATCACCTGTGATCCCGAGACCGGTACGCTCAGTGTCATTTTCTATGATGACCGCAATACATCTTCTTCCTCGTGCGAGGTGTTCGTGGCCAATTCATTCGATGGGGGCGACACCTGGGAGGATTTCATTGTCAGCGACGTTTCCTTCACTCCTTCACCCATACCCGGCCTGGCCAGCTCATACATGGGTGATTACCTGGGTATTGCCGCCAGGGGCGGGAAGGTCTATCCCTGCTGGACAGACAACCGCGGAGGCCTCTATATGACCTATGTCTCACCCTTCGAGACCAACAACCTGGAAAGGCCTACCAATCTCACCGCCACGCTCAACGAACAAACCGGTCAGGTGGATCTGGACTGGGATTTCAATTTTGTACCCGGATTCCTCAATTTCAACGTGTACCGGGACGATGTGCTGATCGGTACTGCCTCCTCGACCGATTATGTGGATTTTCTGCCCACCTATGGTGTATACCAGTACAAAGTGACGGCCATGCATACCGCCGGTGAGTCGATCCCGGCTGCAGTGAGCGTGCAATGGGGCAATCCCGGGATATCCGTAAGCCCCGCCTCTTTCTATGTCACCCTCCCTCCGGATGGTCAAACCACGGAGACATTAGCGATCACCAATATAGGCCAGCTGGGTCTGACGTTCAGCGCCACGACAATGATCAATACCAAGAACACCAAAGCCTATTGCTCCGCCAGCGGAGGTTGCGACGAATACATCAGCCGGGTGCAGTTTAACACCATCGACAACTCCTCCGGCTGTTCCGGATATGCCGATTATACCAATATCTCCACCACCGTGAACGCCGGTGAGACCTATTCCATCACCGTTGAGAACGGAAATGTCTATAGTTCAGACGATCTCGGTATATGGATCGACTGGAACCAGGACGATGATTTCACCGATCCGGGCGAAAATATGGTCTGCCAGGTGGGTGGCGGAGGACAGGGAACCCATAGCATTACCATTCCCAATGATGCCCTTTCCGGACCCACGGTGATGCGGATCAGGATCAAATATTTCGGATCCGACTGCGGAGAACCTTGCGGAACCACCACATACGGTGAAGTGGAGGATTACACGGTGAACGTCCTGGGTTGGATCAGCCTGAATCCCATGTCAGGGACGATCAATCCGGGTGCTTCTCAGAACGTGAGCGTTCTGTTCGATGCCACCGGAATGGCAGTGGGAACCTATTCGGCCGATATCCTGGTGAGCAGCAATGACCCGAACCAGCCCCTGATCACCGTCCCGGCCATCCTCAACGTAAGTCTTGGGACACCTCAGATCGCTGTCAGCCCCTCCTCACTTGCTTTCGGGGATGTGGAGCTGGGAGCCAGTGCCACCCTTTCGTTGAATGTCCAGAATGCAGGAACCGGTCCGCTGTCAGGGACTATGACTACTCCTGAGGGATTTTCCATTGCTGCAGCCGACTCAGGTCCGGAAAATGTTCTTTCATTCAATGTACCGCCGGGATCCACCAAAAGTTACGACGTCACCTTCTCTCCGACTGCAGTCCAGCCTTATTCGGGAGATATCGTGATCAGTCACAACGCGGGTGCGAATCCTGAGCTCGTAGCGGTTACCGGCAACGGCATCCCGGGCCCTTATCCGGCGATCTCGGTGGCGCCCTCATCTTTCTATGTCAGTCTGGTGCAGGACAACACCATGGGGGAAATATTGAATATCTCCAATCCGGGCAATTCGGCACTCAACTATTCATCTTCAGTGATGTACTTTGATGAAATGGCTGCAATGGCCGGACCGCTCCGGTTGGGGTATGTACGGAAGAACCTGGAAACATTTGCCGGCATTGAGGTATGCCCCAACCAACAGGTCGGATACAGCGCTCCGGGTGCCGGAGGTGAAATACTGATCGATCTGGATGTAGTGGGTCAGAAGCCTGAAGGCAGGGTTTATGGCAGTGCTTATGACGGCACCCACCTGTGGTTCACCGAAGGGGGCATACCGGGGAAGAACATGCTTTACCGGTATGATATCCAGGGTCATCTCCTGAACAGCTATCCTCAGAATACATCAACGATGTGGGGGATGCGCGATATGGCTTTTGACGGTTTTTATCTTTACGCCGGTGATGAAGACGGTTTTTACCGTATCGATCCTTCATCGGGTATGGTCACAAAGCTCTTCAGCCATACCTTTGGGCTGGAGGCCATCAGGGGGCTGGCGTGGCATTCCGGAAGCGGGCATTTCTATGCGGTCGACTGGAGTTCAAATATCGTTGAATTTGATGTCTCCGGAATCCTGCACAGGACCCTTCCCGCAACCGGCCTTTATGGAATGAGCGGTCTGGCCTGCGATGCGGAGAATGATTTTCTGTGGATATACAACCGAACAGGAAATCCTCAAACTGCTTTTTATCAGTATAGTCTTGTTAGTCAAACTGTTACGGGAGTTTCTGTCCAGGTGCCTTCACTGACGGGTCTGGCCGGCCAGGAGAACGGCGGAGCATTCCTGACCCCGGGTTTGATACCCGGAGAGATCACCTTGTGCGGCATAGCCCGGGACCATAACTCTGACAGGTTTTTTGCAATGGGGCTGGGAGATGCAGTGACCCTGTCATGGCTCACCATTACCTCAAACGGCTCAGGTTCTGTGCCAGCCAGCGGAACGGTCGACATGGGACTTCTTTTTGATGCCACGGGTATGAGCCTGGGTACTTACACGGCACACATCTCCATCACCAGCAACGATCCTTTCAATCCCACATTAGTTGTTCCCTGTACGCTTGAGGTGCTTGACGGGATCTCGTTAGACATTAAAGTGTTCCTTGAAGGACCTTTCAACGGCACAGAGATGTACCGGTTCCTGAATGTTTACGGGTATCTGCCCTATGACCAGCCGTATAACGTCGCACCATGGTTTTATAATGGCACCGAACATGTCAGTCCCATCCCCACCCTGGACGTGGTGGACTGGGTGCTTTTAGAGCTGAGGGAAACAGACGGGGATGCTACCACGGCCACCTCATCCAGAATGGTGTCACGGCAGGCCGGACTGATCCTCAGGAACGGAAGTATCGTCTCCATCGATGGAGTATCCCCTCTGAAATACCAGATTATGGTCACCCAGCAGCTCTATGCCGTGGTCTGGCACAGAAACCACCTGCCTGTGATGACGGCCTTTCCAATGACCTCCGTAATGGGTACCTATACCTATGATTTTACGACAGGCAGCAACCAGGCTTACGGGGGTAGCCTGGCCCATAAGGAAATTGCCCAGGGCATCTGGGGAATGATTGGAGGAGATGGCAATTCCAACGGCATGATCAATTCATGGGATAAGAACAACATATGGAAACCGGAAGTCGGTTTATCAGGCTATCTATACGGGGATTATGATCTGAACGGCAATGTGGACAACCCGGACAAGCTGGAAGTCTGGACTCCCAATGCCGGCAAGGGTTCCCAGGTGCCCTGAGGCTTCTTCCCTTTATCATATATTGAAAGGGCTATAGTGAGCAAATGAGTCACCTGGCCCGGTTTCAGGCAGACCCCGGAAGGAAGGAAAATCCTCCGGGGTCTGCCTCTTTATTTATACAGAATTCAAATTGCCGGATATTTTTCAGACTGATGTTATCGAATAAACTAATTATCTAATTTTGGGCATATTAATCCTATATGTAAATCAAGACATATGAAAAAACATCTGCTTTTATTTGTCATTCTGGCGGTTTCAGCTACTCTGTTCGCCCAGCAGGTTCCCAGGGAGGAAGTGGTTCTGGAAATAGGCACCGGAACGTGGTGTCCCTATTGTCCGGGAGCAGCTATGGGAGCCGATGACCTCATCGCGAACGGTTGTCATGTGGCCGTGATGGAAAACCACAATGGCGACTCCTTTGCCAACGTGTATTCCAATGCACGCAACAGCTACTATGCCATTTCGGGATATCCCACCGCCAAGTTCGACGGCCTGCTGACCAAGGTGGGAGGAAGTCACACGCAGAGCATGTATGCCCAGTATCTCCCCCTTTACAATCAAAGGATTGCGATCCCCAGCCCTTTCACCATTGAGATGAGCGGAAACCATACCGGGAACGATTACACCGTTCAGCTTAACATCACCAAGGTAGCCTCTTACTCCGGAAGCAATCTGGTGGCTCACCTTTCGCTCACAGAATCGGAGATCATGTACAGCTGGCAGGGGCAGAGCAAGCTGAACTTCGTGAACAGGCTCATGGCACCTTCAGCATCAGGGACACCCCTGAATTTTACAGGAGGCAATACCCAGGTTGTGGTCCTGAACTTCACCTTCAATCCCAGCTGGGTCAGCAATCATTGCGAGCTGGTTGCCTTTATCCAGGCCAACAGCAATAAGGAGATTTACCAGGGCATCAAGCTCCCGCTGAATGACCTGCAACCCTCATATACTGATGACGCCGGTTTGGTGGATATCTACAACTATCCGGTTTATTCCTGCATGGGAGAGGTGACCCCTTCCGTCACCCTGCGAAACGGAGGAAGCGCCAACCTCACCAGCGTGGATATCAAATATTCGGTGAATGGCGGCCCGCTGACCACCTATAACTGGACGGGCAATCTCGGTTTCATGCAGGATGCGGATGTCAGCCTGCCCTTCTCATTCTTCACGGTGGGAACAGCGAACCAGATCAAGGCATACACCACCAATCCGAACGGAACAGCAGACCAGAATCCGGTGAATGATACCATTACGGGTTCCTTCGGTCAGGCCTCAGAATGGACCTCGGTCATCGCCATGGAGCTGAAAACCGACAATAACCCCGGTGAGACCACATGGGAGCTGGTGAATGCATCGGGGCAGGTGCTTTATTCCGGTGGTCCCTATACCGGCCAGCCCAACACCCTCATCCAGGAGACATTTGCACTGGCTGAAGAGGATTGTTATGCTTTCCATATCTATGATTCGGGGGGCAACGGTATATGCTGTTCGAATGGCAACGGGTATTGCAAGTTGACCGATTACTTCGGGCAGGAATTATATAACAGCGGTGAGTTCGGCCATTCCGCGTTGATGGAGTTCACCCTCAGCGGCATCATCCTCGAACTGAAGGCCTTCCTGGAAGGCCCGTTCAGCTCCGGAACCGGTATTATGTATAAATTCCTCAACACATACGGATTCCTTCCGCTCAGCCAGCCATACAGCGTTCCACCATGGAACTATACAGGAACGGAAAGTGTAGCCTCTATACCCAACGGCAATATCGTTGACTGGGTGCTGCTGGAGTTGCGTGAGACCTCAGGCGGACCCTCCTCGGCGACATCCGGAACGATCGTCGCACAAAGGGCTGCACTCATCCGCGACAACGGCCACATCGTCGATCTTGATGGTGTCAGCCCGATCAGCTTCGATCTGGATATCACCCAGAACCTCTTCATCGTGATCCGTCACAGGAATCATCTTCCCGTCATGTCAGAAAATCCGGTACCTGTAACCGGAAGGGTTTATACATATGATTTTTCGTCAGACGCGAACCAGGCCTATGGCGGACCCCTGGCCATGAAGGAGGTCGGCACTGGTGTCTGGGGATTTTTCTCCGGTGATGGCATTCCCGATGGACAGGTCAGTAATGCCGACAAGGTCGAAGCATGGGCGATGAATGCCGGACAATCCGGTTACCTTGCCGGTGACTTCAACATGAACTCCAACGTGGACAACCAGGACAAGATCGAAGGCTGGAATCCGAACAGCGGACTCGGAACCCAGGTGCCTTACTGATCCGTTTTCAGATACGAATTGTCTTCAGGAGGCTGTCGGTGTGAGACAGCCTCTTTTTTTTTTACAGTAAGGAACAAATAATATCAAAGCGGCCCGGACTCCCGTCAACACTGCAAAGAACACCCCCCGCCATCGAAGCAAAAACCTTCAATCCCCTGTGGTTTCGGTGTTCCTTATCGGTAGCCGAAAAATGAAGCAATGTAATTATTTTGATCGATCATCTCAATAAAAGGCCGTCCAATGAAGATATAAAATCCATGGCAGTATGAAAATCAACTGTTTTTTTAATCAGGAAAACGCTAACTTTGCTTATATCATCATTTATCGGAACTATAACAATGACAACAAATCCATTGAAGAAGCCTTGCATTGTCCTGCCTTTTTTTGCAGTGTTTCTTTATATGACCAGCACAGGACAGAACACCCCCGATCCACCCCTCAATGTTCAGGCGGCCATTACTGAATGTAATAGCGTTCAAATAACTTGGGAACCCCCGGGTAGTCCCGACACCACTCTTTATCTCGATAATTTTGAATCTTACCAGACAGGTGGCTATCTGGCTGTTCAGTCGCCTGATTGGACCACATGGCAAAACCAGCCTGGTGGATCGGAGGATGCTCTGATTACCATTGCGCAGGCACATAGCGGTTCAAAGTCAGTAATCGTTGAGGGAACCACAGATGTAGTACTTCCCATCTCAGATTATACCTCAGGTCGTTATGTATTGAGCTTCTGGTTGTATGTCAATCAGTTAAACAATGCATACTTCAATATACTTCAGGACTTTGATGGATCAAATAGTCAATGGGGCATGCAGGTCTTTATTACCTGAGAGTTGAAACTGAGGGGGGATTTTTTTTCAGTAAGCAGATCATCAGGTAAGCTGTCCGGAAAATGGAATTGATGGATTTTCCCTGTCATTGTCCATCAGCAATCTCCTTCATCCTGTTCATCAGGACCACCTTCCGGCAGGCTTTTCCATGGATTGAAAGTCCGGGACGATTGCATATCAGCCTGATATGATTAGATAATTCAGAAAAATACCTGAGACCGGAAATATCCATTTTTTTTTCCGGCCGATTTGCTTATTTTTGCTGATAGCTTCGGGAATTTCTTTAACGATGAAAAAATGTCTCCGGATCAGCATCAAAGGATCCCTCAGGGGTGTGGGGATCAGATTCAGGGCTATGGAAGCGGCATACCGGATGGACATCAGAGGAACGGTCAGGTACCTGAAGGATTACTCAGTCCTCATTGAAGCGGAAGGAGAAGAGCGGAACCTTGAGGATTTTGTCGGGTGGTGCAGAAAAGGTCCCACCGGTGCCAGGGTGCAGGACCTCGTTGTGGAGGAGATACCGACACACGGATATGAACGGTTCGACATCATCAGGGGTTATCATCAGGAGCGATCTTCCGGGTAAACACCAGAGGGAAGGAGATACCCTCCTTTCAGATTCCCATCTTATCTAACCCTTTGCATCCTCATCACGTCAGTTGAAATGGCAGTACTCTTTTTCTGTGTATTTTTGCCGTTTGTCCATGTATAAGCCATGCAAACCATCATTCATATATCTGAAGAGACAGGCCCGGGGTTCAGTGTGGTCTATATGACCGCTGATCTGAAGAAACTCCCGGCTTCTGTTTTTTCTGCCCATGAACTGGATTATCTCAGGAAGCGGTTCCGTGATGACAAGAAGGATCTGGTTTCCCTTAACCGGTTGGATCATTGGGTTTTTGTGCATTTACTGGGCAAGGATAAAAGGTTGAACGACCGTTTGGAAGCCTGCCGGAAAGCCGGGCGCCAGGTCGCCGGAATCATCAATGAACACCGTGTGAATGATCTCTCCCTGATGTCAACCGGTGATCATTCTGCCGAGCTGATGGCTTTTGCAGAGGGACTTTCATTGGGCAATTACCAGTTCATCAAGTACAAGAAAGAAGCCGCTGACAGGATCCATACGTTGACGGATATATACCTGGTATCTGAAAGCCTTACCGAAGAGCAGGCGGGTTTGGTGAACATAACGGTGGATGCTACATGCCGTTGCCGCAACCTGGTGAATGAGCCGGTGAATTACCTGAATGCACAGGCTTTTGCGGCAGAGATGGAGAAGATGGGCAGGAAGGCCGGTTTCCGGACGGAGGTGATGAACAAGAGGAAGATCGAGGCGCTGAAGATGGGGGGTCTTCTGGCGGTGAACCGGGGCAGCCTGGATCCGCCAACCTTCACCGTTATGGAGTGGAAGCCTGAGGAGCCGGTCAATGACCGTCCCTATGTGTTGGTGGGCAAAGGCATTGTGTTCGATACCGGGGGGATGAATATCAAGACGGGTGAATACATGAACAACATGAAATGCGACATGGCCGGCGGGGCGGCGGTTGCCGCTGCGATCTATGCCACGGCCATGGCCCGTCTGCCCGTTCATGTGGTGGGGCTGGTACCTGCAACTGACAACCGGCCCGACGGAAATGCATACGTATCGGGTGACGTGATCACCATGTTCGACGGAACCCGTGTGGAGGTCATCAATACGGACGCAGAAGGCCGAATGGTGCTGGCCGATGCACTCAGCTATGCAAAAAAATTCAACCCCATCCTGGTCATCAGCATCGCCACCCTGACCGGCAGCGCTGCACGTGCCATCGGCAAATACGGGATGGTGGGCATGCAACACCGCGCCGGTCGGGAATTCAGTGCCCTCAGGAATAGCGGGGATTTTGTCTGCGAACGTATTGTCGAGTTCCCGCTATGGGATGAATACGCCGCACTGATCAAATCGGAAGTGGCTGATATCAGGAATATCGGAGGCCCGGATGCCGGAGCCATTACAGCCGCCAAGTTCCTCCAGCATTTTACCGATTACCCCTTCATTCATCTGGATATCGCCGGACCCGCCTTCGTCGAAAAGGGCGATGACTACCGGGGAACGGGTGGCACTGGGGTAGGAGTGAGGCTGCTTTTTGATTTTTTGTCCAAAAAGAAATGAACCTGAACAGGAATGCACAGCAAGGAATCTTCAGATCATAAAATCCGGGTGGGAATCACCCACGGCGATTTCAACGGCATCAGCTATGAAATCATTCTGAAAACACTGGCAGATAGCCGGGTTGCCGAAATGATCACACCGGTGGTGTATGGATCTTCCAAGATCGCATCTTATTTTCGTAAGATGCTGAATATTAACGATATTAACCTGAATCATATCAGAAAGGCGGAACAGGCGGATCCGAAAAAGATCAACATCGTCAACATTTATGACCAGGAGATCCGTATCGAGATCGGAAAGCCTTCGGATGTTGGGGGAGAGCTTGCCTTTCTTGCCCTGGAAGCCGCATCGGCTGACCTGCAGCGAGGCTTTATCGATGTATTGGTCACCGCTCCGATCCATAAGAGCAGTGTCCGAAGCTACCGCAGCGATTTCCTCGGGCATACGGAATACCTGGCAGGGAAAGCGGGTAATCCCGACCACATCATGCTGATGGTATGTCCATCCGTCCGGGTGGGGATCGTGACGGGGCATGTTCCGCTCAGGGAAGTACCGGTATTGGTTACCCATGATCTGATCCTTCGAAAACTACGGGTTCTGAACCGCTCCCTGAAACAGGATTTTACCATCCAGAAACCCAAGATAGCAGTCCTGGGATTGAATCCCCATGCAGGAGAGGAGGGCATGATCGGCATTGAGGAGAAGGAGACCCTGCTTCCTGCCCTGGAGACCGCTTCCGCTGAGGACATCCTTGCATTGGGTCCCTACCCGGCCGACGGGCTTTTCGGATCCGGACAGTTCTCCCGGTTTGATGCGGTGCTGGCCATGTATCATGACCAGGGCCTTGTCCCTTTCAAAACCCTGGCTTTTGATGAAGGAGTCAATTATACGGCAGGACTTCCTTTTGTCAGAACCTCCCCGGCACACGGTACCGCTTTCGGTATTGCCGGACGAAATGAGGCTTCACCTGATTCGTTCCGGCATGCCATATTCCTCGGCATGGACATACTCAGGAACCGGACCATGAATCAGGAGCTCCTTCATCAGGGCATAAGGCAGGAGCACCAGGAAGGCCCGGACGCTGATCAGCCCACACCGCCGGCAGATAGCAATGGCTGAGATTTACCATCGTTTTTGGTTGATAAGCGGATGATGAAGGTATGGATGAAGTAAAATTCAGTATCCCGCAGGTTGTTGCCATCCTGAAGGGTGAGCTGTTACAGTCTTCCCGGAAGGAGGAAGCCATTTCGGATATCCTGATCGACAGCCGCAGGCTGATCGCCCCTGAACAATGCCTCTTTTTTGCCCTGGTAACCCGCCGTAATGATGGTCACCGGTATATCGGCGAGCTGTATGACAGGGGGGTGAGGCACTTCGTGATATCTAATCCGCAGGAGTCTCCGGAGAAGTATCCCGAGGCCTCCTTTATTCGTGTGCCGGATACCCTGGCGGCCCTGCAGGATCTCTGTGCGGCACACCGTAAGAAATTCAGAATCCCGGTGATCGGGATCACCGGAAGCAACGGCAAGACGGTGATCAAGGAGTGGTTGTTCCAGTTATTGAGCCCGGATCACCGGGTCATTCGCAGCCCCAAAAGCTACAATTCCCAGATCGGGGTACCCCTCTCGGTCTGGCAGATCCAGCCGGATCATGATCTGGGCATCTTCGAGGCCGGGATTTCGGAACCCGATGAGATGCAAAAGCTGCAGGCCATCATACAACCCACACTGGGTATCTTCACCAATATCGGAGCTGCCCACAATGAGAATTTTATTCATACCCGCCATAAAGCCGGTGAAAAACTCAAGCTCTTCACCCGTGTGGATACCCTCATCTATTGCCTGGATTACACGGAGATACGTGAGACCGTGATCCGCTCCGGGCTGCTGGAGAGCATCCGCGTTTTCACCTGGAGCAGGAAGCAGGAGGCCGATATGCGCATTGTGAAAACCCTGCGCCAGTCGGGGAAAAGCCTTATCAGGGCGTCATTTTCCGGGAAGGAGTTCGATATCCGTATTCCTTTCACTGACCATGCCTCCATCGAGAATGCCATCCATTGCTGGGCCGCTTTGAGGATGATGGGATACGATCATGATGTGATCGCATCCCGGATGATGCACCTGCAACCGGTGGCGATGCGCCTCGAAATGAAGGAAGGGATCAATCACTGTTCGGTCATTAACGACAGCTACAATTCCGATATCAACTCCCTGGCCATCGCCCTGGATTTCCTGAATCAGCAGAACCAGCATCGGAGCAGGACCGTGATCCTCTCCGATATCCTGCAGAGCGGGCGCAATGATGATGAACTTTATGGAGAGATCGCCGATCTGATGGAAAAAAAGGGCATCCGCCGCCTGATCGGTATCGGCCCTGCCATCAGCCGGCAGGCAGATAAGTTCCCCATGGAGAAGGTGTTCTTTCCCGACACCCAGGAGTTTCTCCGCAAGTTCTCCTTTTCATCCTTTCAGAATGAGAGTATTTTGCTGAAGGGGGCGCGTATGTTCGAGTTTGAGCAGATCAGCCAGGCACTTCAGCAGAAGGCCCACGAGACCATTCTGGAGATCAACATGAATGCCCTGATCCACAACCTGAACTACTTCCGCACCCGGCTGAAACCCACCACACGGATCATGGCGATGGTGAAGGCTTTCTCTTACGGGACGGGTAGTTTCGAGATCGCCAATGTGCTTCAGTTCCACCGGGTGGATTACCTGGCTGTTGCCTACGCCGATGAAGCGGTTGAGCTGAGGAAGGCCGGCATCATCATTCCCATCATGGTCGTCAACCCCGACGAGCAGAGCATGGATGCCATCATCAAGCACAATCTCGAGCCGGAGATATACAGCTTCAGGGTTCTCGATCTGCTGGAGGATGCCATACGGAAGAACATATTGCCGGACAACAAACCGGTTAAGGTGCACATCAAGCTGGATACCGGCA
This sequence comes from Bacteroidales bacterium, assembly GCA_016939365.1. Classification (GTDB taxonomy): domain Bacteria; phylum Bacteroidota; class Bacteroidia; order Bacteroidales; family JAFGHD01; genus JAFGHD01. Next base: position 18,838 of record JAFGHD010000115.1, read on the forward strand.
TGCACCGTCTCGGATTCGATCCGGAAGAAGCGGATGGCCTGATCGCCCGTCTGGAGCAGAACCGCCATCTGCTGGTGCAGTCTGTCTTCTCACACCTGGCGGCAGCAGAGGATCCGGATGAGGATCACTTCACCCGGAGGCAACTGGAGCAGTTTGGCAGGCTTGCCGCTCGGTTCAGGGAGGCTTTCGGCAACCAGTTTCTTTTGCACATTCTCAATTCAGCGGGGATCAGCCGGTTTCCGGAAGCCCAGCATGACATGGTCCGGCTCGGCATTAGCCTTTACGGTGTGGCATCCTGGGCACCCGATCACGGGCATCTGGAAAACGTGGTCACCCTGCGGACAGTCATATCACAGATCAGGAACATCCCTGCCGGCGAGACAGTGGGATACAACCGGAGCTGGACGGCTGAACGTGATACCATGGTGGCTGTGATACCCATCGGTTATGCCGACGGCCTGAGCCGGAGGCTGAGCAACGGCAACGGAAAGGTGGTCATCAGGGGGCAGGAGGCTCCGCTGGTGGGCTACGTGAGCATGGATATGGCCATGGTGGACGTCACGGGAATCAGTGCACGGGAAGGCGATGATGTGATCATCTTCGGCAGGGAGTATCC
>JAFGHD010000116.1 GCA_016939365.1 Bacteroidales bacterium
GCAAACCCGCGGGCCTTGAGGGCATGATCCTGATCCTTTGAAGTGAATATGCTCGCATCCAGTCTCTCGTCCCATTGATAATCCTCCCTGTGCTGCCCGAAATAGTTTTTAAGTCCTGTGGTATCCTCAACGGCTTTCGACCAGACCTTTTCCTCTGTCAGCTCGAAAAGAAGGATGCCGTCGCGGTATTCCTTCACCAGGGCCCTGAAATCGGGGTATTTCTCCTCGAGCCGGGTATCCAGGTATTCGGTGCAGCAAATCCTGCCGAACTGGTCCAGGCTTCTGTTCACGAATGTAACGATGGATTCTTCCGGGCCGATACCCTGATGGGTCTTCAGGTAATCCGCGAACTCTTTCTGTGTGTACCTTCTGTCTCCGACCCTAAGCAGCTCCCTGTCCATATTTATCTCTGACGGTATTTGCCATTTCGACTGGTAAACCGATGAGTCGATCCATGAGTAGAAATCGGTTACTGCTTCCCGGTACACCTCAAAGCCGTATTCATTTTTGACCTCGCTGATTACAACGTCCCTGCTTTTCTGGCTGCGGACATCCTTTTTGATGGTTCGCACCATGTCATTTCTCACCTCATCAAAGGGTTTGATCCCCGTTTTCCGGATGAGCTGGATGAGGTGCAGGCCATACATTGTCTTAACCGGAGGGGCCACATCACCGGAGTCTTTCATGTGGCTTATGGCTTCGACAAATTCCGGCACCAGACGCTGCACAGGCAGCAGGGGCAGGATACCTCCCCGCTTTGCGGTGGAAGCATCATCGGAGTACTCTGCCACCAGGTTTTCGTATTTCCCGCCATTGAGAAAACGCTGGTAGATCGAGTCCATTTTCAGGGACAGGCGCAGGGAATCCCCGGAATGGGCCGAATCCGGATACTTCAGGTAAAGATGTGCCACCTGCACCTGTCCCAATGCCGGTATTTTGTCGGTCACTTTCAGGATATGATAACCGTAATCAGTCCTGACAGGCATGGACACGCTTCCGACCTGAGTATTGTATGCTGCGGATTCAAAGGGGTACACCATATCAAAAACGGAAAAATAGCCCAGATCTCCGCCATTGCCGCTGATTATTCTTTTGGTGCGCGGATCGGTCCGTTCCCTGGCTGACTGGTCTTCCGACACTTCACGGGCGACGGCGGCGAAATCCTCACCGTTCATGATCCGTTCGCGTGCAGCCATAATCATATTGTATGCCTCCAGTGTATCTTCGGGGGCGTCATAAGGTCCCACCCTGACCAGGATGTGGCTGGTTCTCACATCCCATTCCCTCCGAACGGCGACTTCATCCAGCAGCTGGTCAATCACCTCCTGCCTTTCGAAATAAGGTTCGGCCAGTTGTTTCCTGTATCCTGCAAGTTCATCGTTGAAGGCCCTGACGGTATCCATACCCAGTTCCTCTGCCTCCCTCACCTTTAACCTGAAGTTGATATAAAGTTCCAGGTACTCCTCCACAGATTCCCTGTCAAGGTCAAATTCTCCTATATTGTTTTTGTTATACACGCGGAGGAACTCCCCGGCTGTGATATCCTCTCCTCCCACTGACAGGAGAATGGCCTGATCATCAGTCTGTCCGGCAGCACTGTTGCCAAACAGGATAACAACAAACAAAATCCAAAACGGGAACCGGATTTTTCTCATCATACAAATGATTTTGGTCTGAAAACAAGTCGCAAATATAATTTTTTTGATCAGAAGATCAATCTTCCCCATAGTACGGAAAACGGGCTATTATGGCAGAAGCGCCGGATTTATCCGGTTCCTAGGGTGAATAATTGGGTGCTTCGCTGGTGATGGTCACGTCATGGGGATGACTTTCCACGACCCCGGCCTGTGTGATCCTGATGAAGCGGGCTTTTTGCAGGTCGGCGATGGTTCTTGATCCGGTATATCCCATACCTGCACGGAGGCCGCCTACCATCTGGTGCATGACCTCGGAGAGGCTGCCCTTGTAAGGCACCCTTCCGACGATTCCTTCGGGCACCAGCTTCCGGATGTCATCTTCCATATCCTGGAAGTAGCGGTCCTGGGATCCTTTTTGCATGGCTTCGATGGATCCCATACCTCGGTATGTCTTATATTTTCTGCCTTCGAAGATGATTGTTTCACCGGGTGATTCGTCCACTCCGGCAAAGAGGCCTCCTGCCATAATAGAGTAAGCACCGGCCGCGATGGCTTTAACGATATCCCCGGTGTACCTGATCCCGCCGTCAGCGATCACGGGTATGGCGTATCCTTCAAGTGCGGATGCCACATTATGGATCGCTGTCAGCTGGGGTACGCCGATCCCAGCGATGATCCGGGTGGTGCAGATGGATCCGGGGCCGATGCCCACCTTAACGGCATCCACTCCGAGATCGGCAAGCGCCCTGGCCGCGTCCGGAGTTCCGATATTGCCCACAACGAGTTCCACTGAAGGAAAGGCATTCTTGATCTCCCGAGCCACCTTCATGACCCCCCTGGTATGCCCGTGTGCAGTATCCACCACGATGGCATCCACCTCAGAACGCATCAGGGCTTCCACCCTCTTCATCGTATTGGTTGCCACGCCCACTGCGGCGGCTACGCGCAACCTCCCCCGCTCATCCTTGCAGGCATTCGGCCGCGCCTTGATCTTGATGATATCCTTATAGGTGATCAGCCCCACCAGCCTGTAATCCTTATCCACCACCGGCAACTTTTCTATCTTGTACTCCTGCAGGATGTCAGCAGCCTTTTCAAAATCGGTGAACTCCGTCGTGGTGATCAGATTTTTGCTCGTCATCACTTCACTGACAGGTCTGTCGTGATTCCTCTCAAACCGCAGGTCACGGTTTGTGATGATCCCGACCAGAACATTCTTTGCATCCACCACGGGGATACCTCCGATACCGTATTCATTCATCAGGTTCAGGGCATCCCTGACCAGAGCCCCCTTCTGAAGGGTGATGGGGTCAAGTATCATACCGTTCTCAGCCCTTTTGACCTTTCTGACCTCCATGGCCTGATCCTCAACGGACATGTTCTTGTGGATCACACCGATCCCCCCCTCCTGTGCCATTGCAATGGCCATGACCGAGTCGGTCACGGTATCCATGGCAGCAGAAACGATGGGTATGTTGAGCCGGACATTCCGGGTAAAGTAAGTACTGGTATCCGCCTCGCGGGGCATGACTTCCGAATAGGACGGGAGCAGCAATACATCGTCATAGGTAAGGCCCTCCCCGGAAAATTTCTGGTCGTATGGTATCATTGGTATTATCCCTGATTTGAACTGCAAAGTTAGGTCAAATTAAGTAATGGGGGGATCATTTGTCATACGGAAAACCACAACAATACCCCACCCATCGGGCAGCCATGCCGGTTGCATAATGAGGCTTCCCAGCAAGAATGGATGAAAAAAACAGGATATGCAGAATTTGCTATTTTTGCAGTCTCTTATTCCGATACCCTACTATGTTTGAACAACTCAGGGGAGACAAGGATTTTGATTCAACCGGTTTTATTTTTTTCCTGCATAAATGGAGAAAGCCTCTTTTTTTCCTGTCAGTCCTTGCATTGATACTTTCCGTTGTTTTTTCCTCATCATGGTTCATCACACCCAAGTACAAATCTGTGGTGATCATGTATCCCACTTCCACCAGTTCGATATCCAAAGCGCTTTTGACGGAAACTGCCGGTGAGAAACAGGATATTTTAGAATTCGGCGAGGATGAGCAGGCCGAGCAGATGCTTCAGATACTCAACTCCAACAGGATCAGGGACAGGGTCATCGACAAGTATGATCTGATGGATCACTACGGAATATCCCCCGATGAAAAGTTCAGGTTTACCAAGCTCTACCAGGAATACGAAAACAATATATCTTTCAAGAGGACCGAGTTTATGGCCGTCCGGATCACTGTGATGGACCGGGATCCGGAGATGGCGGCGGACATGGCCAACGATATCGCCGATCTTCTCGACTCAACGAAGAATGCCATTCAGAAGGAGCGTGCAATCCGTGCCCTGAAGATCGTTGAAGCGGAGTACATCCAGCTGAGGGATGAGATACAGGCCATGGAGGATTCACTCACGCGTCTGAGGGAACTTGGAGTGCATGATTATGAATCCCAGGCAGAGATGATCAATCAACAGCTTGCCATTGAGCTTGCCCGGGGCAATCAGGGAGCGGTAAAGGCACTGGAATTAAAACTGGAAACGCTGGCGAAATACGGCGGTCCCTACGTCTCAATCCGCGATGCGCTGGAATATGAAAAAAAACAGTTCAGCCAGCTCAAGGCCAAATATGAGGAAGCCAAGGTGGACGCCGAGGAGGTCCTGCCCCAAAAATTCGTGGTGAGCTATGCATATCCGGCTGAAAAAAAGGCCTATCCCATCCGCTGGATCATCGTTTTGGTAACCCTGACTTCAACGGTCATACTTACGCTGCTGATACTGGCCCTGTACGAGAGTATCAGTGGACTGGAGCCGGATAAAAAAAAAAGTCCGGATGGTGGTGGCGTCCTTCCGAGGGGGACACCCGGGGATGGATCTGGCAGGGGATAGCCCTGTTGACAAGGTTTCTGCAGGCGAAAACGAGCATCGATAACACATATGAGCAGCCCGGGCATCATTTTGAAACAGAAGCAACGACAAAGGCTGGATTACTAAAAGTCAGTATCAACATGGAGAGCAAATTCTATCAGATCAACCTGATGAATGTCCTGCTCAGATGGAGAATCCATCTGGGTATCATTACGGTGGGTGCGGCCCTTCTCGCTGCCGTCTTCTCCAGTCCGGTATTCATCACACCCAAATACAAATCCTTCGGCATTCTCTATCCCTCGAACATTGCGCCCTATTCTGAGGAAAGTGAATCGGAACAGATGCTTCAGATCATGCATTCCAGGGATATCAAGGACAGCATCATCAAAAGGTTCGATCTGGCAAAGCATTATGGTATTGACAGCTCATACAGGTATTTTTACAGTACGATTTCCTACGAGTATTCGCAGAATGTCAAAATCTCCAAAACCCCTTATGACGGAGTGGTGATCGAGGTAATGGACAAGGACCCGGAAAAGGCCTGTGAAATGGTTAACGAAATCATCAATCGTTACAACAACAAGGTCAGATCGCTTCATAAAAAAAAGTTTCATGAGGTGGTGCTGCTGTATGACAGGGCGATGAAGCATAAGAAGGAATACCTGGATTCTCTGGTCGGCCGGTTATACGATCTCAGTACACAATACGGGCTGATAGATTATGAAATACAGGCTGAGGAGATCACCCGCGGTTTTCTGAAAACCATAGACGGTATGGGCGCCACCCAGGTCAACAACCGTGAGGTGATGAAACTCAAGGAAAACATCGAAAAGTATGGTGGTGAACTGATTCTGCTGCTCAGGCTTATTGAGAATGAGTCGTTGAAGTACACCGATCTGAAATACGAATATGAAAGAGCTTATATGGATTATGACAGAAAATTCACATATACCAATATCCTGACAGAACCCTATCCCGCTGACAGGAAATCCCATCCCATACGGTGGCTGATCGTACTGGTATCGGCACTGGCCGCGTTTTTCCTGTCGGTAATTGTAATTCTCATCATTGAGAATTACAGAAATATGAGCCATACAAAAACTGTTTGACGAATTTCCAAACCTATTGTTTTGATCTCACGGATAAGGATCATATCGGTTTATTTATTCAGTTCACTTTTTATCCTGGTGAATCTTTATCTGATTGTCCGTAAGGAGTTTTACTGGGCAAACCTACTGCCTGTGCTGATCCTGATCGCGATCACCTATTTCATCTCTCTTGACAAGATATTGTATCTGATCATTCTGGCCACACCTCTTTCGGTCTATCTTTCCGCCAATGAATTCGGCATGGGTGTATTCCTGCCGACGGAACCTCTTTTGTTCGGAGTGCTTCTTTTTTTTCTATTGAAGCTCAGTTACAACAGCCACTATGATCTGAGAATCATCCGGCATCCGGTTACAATAGCCATCTTTATCAATCTGTTCTGGATACTGATCACAAGTATTACCAGCGAAATACCGATGGTTTCCTTCAAGTTCCTGCTCTCGCGGCTCTGGTTCATCGTTCCGATGTATTTTGTCGGTATTCTGCTTTTCACCCGGTATCAGAACTTCAGGTATTTTGTGTGGCTTTATGTCGGATCATTCCTGATCGTAATCATATATACCGTCATCCGGCATTCGGGATACGGCTTTGAGGAGGAGCCGGGACATTGGGTAATGCGGCCCTTCTATAATGACCACACGGCCTATGGTGCTATGCTTTCTTTCTTCCTGCCTGTGCTCGCCGGATTTACTTTTTTCAGAGGCTACAAGTTCAGCACCCGACTCACTTCCGCATTCTTTTTTATCCTGTTTTCAGTGGCGCTGGTGCTTGCTTACAGCCGGGCAGCCTGGATCAGCGTCGCAGCCACCATCGTTGTATTCATCGTGATCCTGCTCCGGATCAGGCTTCGCCTCATCCTGGGTGTTTCAGCCGTTCTGATCGCCATTTTTTTCTATTTTCAACAGCAGATCATCGAAACTCTGGAGCGTAACGAAAAGGAATCATCAGCCAATCTTGTGGAGCATTTGCAATCCATTTCCAACATCTCATCCGATGCATCCAACCTGGAACGGATCAACCGCTGGCAATCCGCCATAAGGATGTTCAAAGAAAGGCCCTTCTGGGGATGGGGTCCCGGGACATACCAGTTCCTTTATGCTCCTTACCAGAGATCAAAGGAGAAGACGATCATCAGCACCAATGCCGGCGATCTGGGCAATGCCCACAGCGAGTATATCGGGCCGCTGGCTGAAAGCGGTATCTTCGGAATGCTCACCTTCCTTGCAATTGCCATGGCAACCATTTATACAGGCATCCGGGTTTTCAGGAGATCACGGCAGCTGGAAATCCGGATTTTCAGCCTAACCGCAATGCTTAGCCTGACCTCATACCTCGTACACGGATTTCTGAATAATTTCCTGGATACGGACAAGGCATCTGTGCCCTTCTGGGGTTTCATTGCCCTCATTGTGGCCCTTGATCTCTATCACTCAGGGAAAAAAGAAGATGCCCCCTCCTAATTTTTACGTGAAAAACTCTGATATTAATAAATAATTGTATTTTTGTGCCTGATACAATTCCCGTAACTCAACGCGAATTCTTTCACGGACATTTACCGATTTGTTGGTAGTGTAATTATTTTAGCGACTTGCTTTCCTATTGAATAAATCAGCACGAAGCCGGGTCATTTGATTATGCGGGATGAGATACTTAATCATTCAACACAATGTACGATATTATTGAACTGAACAACAAGCTGGTTCAGGAGCTCAGGGAAATAGCCAAAAAGCTCAACCTTCAAAAGATTGACGGTTTGAAAAAACAGGATTTGATCTACAGGATACTGGACCATCAGGCTTTGCACCCTGAGGTCACTGTTCCCGAACAGGAACAGGGAAAGGAGAAAGAAAAGGACAGGGAAAAAAAGAACAAGCGTATGAGGAGGAGAAAGCGAATTGAGCGCCCCGATGATCCGAAACCGATCGCATCTTCGCGTTCGAATGCCGAACTGATCAAAAAAGAAGAGAACACAGATCAATCCAACCCAAATACGGAAACCGCCACTAAGGACAATAACGGGCCAGATGAACCTGATACAGCCTCATACGGGTTGAAACAGGAAATGGCAGAGCCTGAAATCATTGATGTGCAGGAGTCTGTTATTGGGGAAGAAGATATCCGTATCCCGGAAGCTCCTGTTGTTCCAGTGATTCCTGAAGAGACCAGGCCACACAGAAAACCCCATCAGGAAAGGCGGAGGGATGAGTTCGTTTTTGAATCCGAAGGACTCGTCAGCAGCGAAGGTGTGCTTGAGATCATGCCCGACGGTTATGGATTTTTGCGTTCTTCCGATTACAACTATCTGAACTCCCCCGACGATATCTATGTGTCACAATCCCAGATCAAGCTCTTCGGGCTGAAGACCGGCGATACCATCAAGGGCACGATCCGTCCGCCGAAAGACGGCGAGAAGTACTTCCCGCTGATCAAGGTGGAACTGATCAACGGCAAGCTTCCTGAGGAGGTGAGGGACAGGATACCTTTCGATTACCAGACACCCCTGTTCCCTTTCAAGAAACTGAAGCTTACGGGACATCGTGACGAATCCATCTCCACCCGTGTCATAGACATGTTCACGCCGATCGGTAAGGGACAAAGGGGATTGATCGTGGCCCAGCCCAAGACCGGTAAAACGGTTTTACTGAAAGAGGTGGCCAATGCCATAGCCGCCAATCACCCTGAGGTCTATCTGATCGTCCTGCTGATTGATGAACGACCAGAGGAGGTGACCGACATGGAACGGAGCGTTAAGGCGGAAGTCATTGCCTCCACTTTCGACGAGCCGGCGGAGCGTCATGTGAAGGTGGCCAACATCGTTCTGGAAAAAGCCAAACGGCTGGTGGAATGCGGGCACGATGTGGTCATCCTGCTGGACTCCATCACCCGTCTGGCCCGGGCTCACAACACCGTGATGCCGGCATCCGGCAAGGTGCTCTCAGGTGGTGTGGAAGCCAATGCGCTCCACAAGCCCAAACGTTTCTTCGGTGCCGCCCGTCAGATTGAAAACGGCGGATCGCTCACCATCATCTCCACTGCCCTGATCGATACCGGATCGAAGATGGACGAGGTGATCTTCGAAGAGTTCAAGGGCACGGGTAACATGGAGCTGCAGCTCGACCGCAAGCTTTCCAACAAGCGCATCTACCCCGCCATCGATATCGTGGCTTCCAGCACCCGACGCGAAGACCTGCTGCTTGACAAGGAAACACTCCAACGGATATGGATTCTCCGCAACCACCTGGCGGACATGAACCCTCTCGAGGCCATGGAGTTCCTCAAGGATAAAATGAGATACACCCAGACCAACGAGGAATTCCTGATCTCAATGAATGGATGACCCTACGGCAGCGTCCCGGATCATTGAATCCCAGGTTTAACCGCCCTGCCGGGTAATCTCCCCTGCGAGATTACACAGGTCGAGACCATCGAAATTACCTGAGCTCATCAGGAGAAGATTCTTATTTTTCCAGGTAAGGCTGTGAAGAAAAGCGGCCAGTTCACGGCTGTCGGTGAAGACCTGTAACCTTTCATCTGCAAATGCATTTTTCACCTCCTGCTCTGAAATCAAGGGAAGGTGTTTCATCTGAAGGGTGTGCGGATTGAAAAAGACTACAGGGACATGGGCCGCCTCCATGGTTCCGCGATATTGCGGCAGGAAATCCAGGTTAAGGCTGCTGTAGGTATGGAGTTCAAAGCAGGCGAACAGTTCCCGGCCCGGGAATTGTTCCCTGACAGCCTGTATGGTTGCCTTCAGCTTGGAGGGTGCATGAGCGAAATCGCGGAATACCGAGACGGTATCCCCTTCAGCGATCAGTTCCAGCCTGCCTGATGCCCCACGGAATGAGCCGATGGCCTCTGCAAACTGCTCATCACTCACACCGAACTCCCGGCATGCCATTCTGGCACCATTGATATTCAATAGATTATGTTTCCCGAATATCTGCAGGGGCACCTCCATGCCGGCACATCTCATTAGTGTGACCCCCTGCTCCAGGCGATACTCCGGGATGCCATAGGGAGTCTTCCGTATGGCAGGATCCAGACGCGAGACGAGACGGTTCAGTTCCCCGTCGTCCTGGCAATAGATAAGCCTGCCGTCCGGAGGCACCATTGATGCAAATATCCTGAACTGGTCGATGTATGCGTCGTAAGTTTTGAATACGTTCATATGATCCCATGCGATCCCGCTGATCAGAGCAATATCCGGGCGATAGACATGGAACTTGGGGCGGGGATCCAGGGCCGAGGTGAGGTACTCATCGCCTTCGATCACCATCACCGGGGCACCTGAGGAAAGGCGGACCATTACCTCGAAGCCATCCAGCTGCGCCCCGACCATGTAATCGGTTTCCAATCCGCACCGTTCCAGGACATGAAGGATCATGGATGTGATGGTTGTTTTCCCATGACTTCCCCCGATCACCACCCTCCTTTTGTTACGCGACTGTTCATACAGGAATTCGGGATATGAGAAGACCGGCAGTTTCAGCTCCTGTGCCCTGAGAAGCTCAGGGTTATCGGCCCGTGCATGCATACCCAGAATGACAGCATCGATACTCCGGTCCACCCTGCCGGGAAACCATCCTTCCCGTTCCGGGAGCAATCCGTATTTCATCAACCGGGTACGGGAGGGCTCGAATATTTCATCATCAGAACCTGTAACCTCATCTCCCCTGAGACTCAGGGCAATGGCGAGATTGTGCATGGCACTTCCGCCGATGGCTATGAAATGGATCCGCATATGACTCCTTTCAGGCAAATGTAGGAATAATGAACAGGTGGGTACAATTATCTATTTTTACGACTTGCTATTCACATCAATCCAGCCACCCTGATGAACAAGGAGGAGATCGCCGGATACAACCGGCAGTTTGGCAGAGCATCTGCAGAGGAGGTGCTGGGGCATTTCACGTGCATGTTTGGCAGTGATATTGTCTTTGCTTCCAGTCTTGGGGCGGAGGATCAGGTGCTCACGCACATGCTGGCCGGGATCAGCCCATCTGCTGAGGTGGTCACTCTGGACACAGGGCGTCTTTTCCAGGAGACCTACGACCTCATCGACCGGGTCCGGAGCCGTTACAAACTCAACATCCGTGTCCTTTTCCCCGAAGCTTCCGCCGTGGAGGCAATGGTCAATGAACGGGGGATGAACCTCTTTTACGAAAGCGTTGAAAACCGGCGCCTGTGCTGCGGTATCCGCAAGATTGAACCCCTGCGAAGGTATCTGCAGGGTAAAAGGATATGGATCACCGGGCTCCGCCGGGAGCAATCCATTACCCGAACGGAAATGAAGTTGGTGGAGTGGGATGACACCTTCGGGCTCATGAAGCTCAATCCGTTGTATTTATGGACGCTGGAGCAAGTCTGGGATTATATTCGAAAACATCAGGTGCCCTATCACGCCCTCCATGATCAGGGATACCCCAGTATCGGATGCATGCCATGTACCCGGGCGGTGTCACCCGGGGAGGACATCCGTGCCGGGAGGTGGTGGTGGGAACGGCCCGAAAACAAGGAGTGCGGGCTACACGCCGGTAATGACCGTCCCGGTCGAATGAAGAGATGATTTATCCATATAGATTGACTGACTGAGGTACCGTTCTCCCCTGTCGGGGAGTATGACGACGATGCTGCTTTCCGGGTGCCGCTCTGCCAGATGTGCCGCGGCATGCAATATCGCTCCCGAACTCATACCGACACAAAGTCCCTCTCTGATGGCGCAAAGCCGAACAGTAGCCAGAGCCTCCCCATAAGACACACACACGGTCTGATACAGCAGTCTTACATCCCATATACGGCCAATAAAATCCAGGAAAGGATTCTGTAATCCCTGAACCGTATAACCCGGTGGCGGTAAAACGGCGACTACTTTCGTCCGGGGCGATTCCTCGCGCATCCTCCGGGCAATTCCCATGATCGTACCTGAAGTGCCTGTACCGGCCACCAGAAAATCCGGATGCGGAACATCCTGCAAAATCTCCCTGGCTATACCTTGATAATGAGCAACAGAATTGTCCGGGTTATTGAACTGGTCAGCGAACCAGTAACAGCTTGGCAACCGGTGCACCATCTCCTCAGCCCTGTGGATGGCGCCAAGTGTCCCCAGCCGTGCATCCGTCAGGATCAGGCGTGCACCCATGGCACTTACCATTGCTTTTCGCTCAGCAGTCACGGCTTCCGACATAACGATCTCGACCGGGTATCCTTTGACTGCCCCGATCATTGCCATTGAGATGCCCATGTTGCCGCTGGTAGCTTCCAGTATGGTGCGCCCCGTTTTCAGGTCACCCCTGGTTTCAGCCTGCTCAATCATGAACAAGGCGGCACGGTCCTTAACAGAACCGCCCGGATTCTGCCCCTCAAGTTTCGCGTAAATATGACTTCCGCTGGTACAGGCTATCCTGTCGAGGCAGATCATCGGCGTATTCCCGATGGATTGTAAAAGATTCTTCATTTCATGAATAAAAAAAGGCTCCCGGAAATTCCGGGAGCCTTTGGTTATCATTGTATCAACTGATCCTAAATGTAAGAAGGAACGGTTCCCGGACTCATACGGTCACCGCAGCAACACCCTGCTGAGAAAGAGTATGTAACACTGTTTTTCACGGATGCAAATGTACTGATATTCTCAGACAATCCCCACTGATAAAAACCATTGATTCATTCCGGATTTATACGGCAACGCCCTGGCTGACATCATCAGGAGCCTCATCAATCGATGATCAGGTTCCAGCCGTAACTGTCTTCCATCTCCCCTTCCTGTATGGCTTTCAGAGTCTTGTAAAGCTTTGTCGAAACAGGTCCTGCTTTGCCATCCTTGCAGTACTCATAAACCTGTCCTGTTTCACGGTCAACGATCCGTTTGATGGGAGAGACTACGGCTGCGGTTCCGCAGGCACCCACCTCTTCAAACTCCGCAAGTTCCCCGATGGGAACCTGACGTTGTTCCACCCTCATACCGAAATCAGCCGCGAGCTGACGCAGGCTTTTATTGGTAATGGAAGGCAGGATCGTGTGGGAGTCCGGTGTGACGTAGGTGTTTCCCTTGATACCGAAAAAGTTGGCCGGACCGGCTTCATCGATGTACTTGTTCTCTTTTGCATCGATGAAAAGGACGGTTGAGAATCCTTCCCTCTTCGCCCTGTCTGCAGGTCTGAGGCTGGCCGCATAATTGCCGCCCACCTTGATGTGGCCAGTACCATGGGGAGCAGTCCTGTCGTAATCCCTGACGATCTGAACATCCACCGGATTGAAGCCCTCCCTGAAGTAAGGTCCGACCGGCCCGACAAAGATCATGAACATATACTCCACAGCCGGTTTTACGCCTACCTGAGGGCCGGTTCCGATGGTCAGGGGTCTGAGATACAGCGCGGCACCAAGGCCCGGCGGCGGGATGTGCTTTTCGTTCAGTTTGATGACCCTGATCATGGCTTCTTTAAACAACTCCAGCGGCGGTTCAGCCATCATAATGCCCCTGCATGAATTCTGCATCCGCTTTGCATTCTCCTCCCATCGGAAGACCCTTATCCTGCCGTCCCTGCCCCTGAATGCCTTCATGCCCTCGAAGGCCTCCTGCCCGTAATGAAGGCAGGTGGCAGCAATGTGAATCTGCACATACTCAGAAGAGGTGACCTCAATCTCACCCCATTTCCCGTTCCTGAAATAACACCGCACATTGTAGTCGGTCTTGAAATAGCCGAACGGCAAGCCTCCCCAGTCGATCTGTTCCATGACTCTGCTGTTTACCAGATAATACACGTGTTCAACCCGGCTAATTTATAAATATTACCGAAATACAACCCCAGTCTGATATCAGCCATTAAGCCCATTTTTTTACCCATTTATTGTATGTTTGGCAACAACAGTCTGATTGAAACCGCATTACACTGTTAATTTAGAATTAGTTTAAACAGAACCATCCGTGGCATCTACGGAGCCGTGTCAAATCCCGTGCAATTCCTTGCAGCATCCCGCATTAGATATGCTTTACCACAGCAAAAATAAGATGCAGGGCATTCACCGGTTCATCCCCGGGTAAAAAAAATACTGACGGGTATAACGCCGAAGGTCATCTGCCGGGCAACCAGGGACCATGGGAAGTCACCTGTCAGGGCGCCAGCCTGACCCTGTTCCATGAGCCTTCCATAAGGAAATAGAGTATCCGGTCATGGAGCCTGTCCGGGCGGCCCTGCCAGAACTCGATCCGTACAGGCTGCAAGAGATAGCCGCCCCACCATTCTGGTCTGGGGAAATCCCCGTCAGGGTGCCTGCCGGCGAAATCCCGCCGGCGCTGTTCCAGCCATTCACGCCCCGTTATCTCCCGGCTCTGTTCCGAGACCGCGGCAGAAATACGGCTTCCGATGGGCCGTGAGGAAAAATAAGCATCCGACTCTTCCGGTGCAAGCCGTGTCACGGCTCCTTCGATCCGCACCTGCCTTTCCAGCGCCTCCCACCAGAAAAGCAGGGCGGCATTGGGATTCAGTGCCAGCTCCCTCCCCTTGCGACTTTCATAATTGGTAAAAAAAACAAAGCCCCGCTCGTCAGCTTCCTTGAGCAACACCATACGCACGGAAGGCTGTCCGTCGTCACCGGAGGTGGCCAGTGCCATGGCATTGGGCTCCGGAATGCCGGCCTTCAACGCATCCCCGAACCAGACGGCAAACTGACTCAGGGGATCGGGATCGGCGGTCGATTCATCAAGACGATCCTGGCTGTACTCTTTGCGCAGTTCCGAAGTATCCATTTTCGAATTATCCGGCTACAAAGATAGATGCAAAGGAAAGTTGAAACAACCTCCTGCTCAGATCGAAAAGGATACCCTCACCGGTTCGGGATTTCATGAAATGGGGGAGAAACGGGGGTACAGTCATCGGTTATGCGACTGGCATGTGATAAATGTTTCACTGTCGAAGTAACTTTTCATGCCGGAAATGTATATATTGGATGAGATGTCTTCACTCAGGGGAAATGAGAGCAAATGGCCAGACGTTGCATCCGATGTGCTACATCATGCTTGTAATGTCAGTGACACTTTGCTCCTTTCATGCTGCCGGCAAGCCGAATCACAGAGCTTCCCGTTTTCCGGCCGACTGGAGGCTGGGGATCAACGGGGGCACCACTTCCTTCTATGGCGATCTAAGCGTTCACGACAAGGACATTATCAAAAAGTTTACGTTTGAGAGCGGTCCGGGTGCCAGTGGGTATGTATCAAAGTACCTGTTCAGGGAACGGCTTGCCGTATCAGGGCAAATACTCCTCGGGAGCACTCAGGCCGAGACCGTAAATCAGAGCTTCAGGGCCACCATCTTCGAATACAACCTGCATCTCAGCTCCAACCTGGTACGCGTCATCAATCCCTATGGTGATGATCCTGTCGGGTTTTTCCTGTTTGCCGGTGTGGGCCATTTCTTCTTCGACTCCAGGTCATCCTGGAAGGATCCGGAGATGGTTCCCCCCGGGGGACAACAGAATCTGGAAATCAGGACCACCATCCCTGAATTTGTCTATTTCTTCGGAGGTCAGGTGTCTGTACAGGTCACGGGAACGATCGGTCTGACAGCTGGCATGGGTATCCGTCAGGCACGAAACGACAAACTGGATACTAAAAGGGACACCGGACCTGAGATCACCTGGGATTATTACCTCTACACATCCGTCGGAGTAAGCTATAGCTTCAACCTGAGGAAAAAGCAAACCATCGATAACTGGGAGGACCCGTTCCAGAAAGAGTGGGAACCGAAGAGAAAAATCGTTCCCAGGAGATACCATTCCCCGGTATTTCCGTATTACCAACCATTTTTCAAGCAGCAGCCTTTTCATTGAAGCCAACCTCACACAGCTTGACTTCAGACAGACTGTGTCAGGATTTTCCGGACTTCCTTTTATTTCTTACAAATAATTGTCTTTTTTTACTTATATTTGGACACAAATTTGCCAATATTTACAAAAGTGGATTATCTTGATCGTTTCATTACCGGCAACATTCTCAAGTCATTGAAGAAAAACAAAGTACTGGTGTTGTTGGGCGCACGGCGAACCGGTAAAACAGTACTGATCCAATCAATTATGAGAAGGATCAGAGAGAAAATATTGTTGCTTAACGGGGAGGATATCATCACCCATGACTTGCTCAGGGAACGGTCAGTTGAGAATTACCGGCAACTGCTGGCAGGGTATGATTGCCTGATCATTGACGAGGCACAGAAGATTGACGAAATCGGCCTGAAGCTGAAGTTGATCGTCGATCATATCAATGGCATCAGGGTATTGGTGACAGGATCCTCTTCATTCGATATTTCGAATAAGCTTGGTGAGCCACTCACAGGAAGAAGTCAGGTATTTCACCTTTATCCATTTTCTGAAGCTGAGTATCAGCAAACAGAAGGACCTGTTGAAAGATCCGGACGTCTGGAGCAGCGGATGGTCTATGGCAATTATCCAGAACTGCTTCATATTGAAAGCCATGCCGAAATGGGTAAATATCTGCACGGGCTCGTCAATTCATATCTGTTAAAGGATATTCTTACTTTCGAGGGTATCAGGAATGCATCGGTGATCATTGATCTGTTACGTCTGATTGCTTTTCAGATAGGTAAAGAAGTATCTGTCAACGAACTATCAAGGGCTTTGGGAATTCATAAGGCCACTGTTGTCAGATATCTGGACCTGCTGTCAAAAGTGTTTATCATTTTTCCCGTCAGGGCTTTCAGCCGCAATTTACGAAAGGAGGTAAGCAAGTCACAGCGGTGGTATTTCACCGATAACGGGATAAGGAACACGGTGATCAATAATCTCAATCCTCTTAACCAGCGCAATGACAGGGGAATGGTGTGGGAGAATTATGCCATTTCAGAGCGGGTGAAATATCAAGGCAATACAGGAATGCTCGTTTCTAATTTCTTCTGGAGGACCTATCACAAGCAGGAAATTGACTGGATTGAGGAAAGGGAGGGGCGGTTATATGCATGGGAGATCAAATGGGATGAAAAAAGAACCAAGGATGCGCCATCGGCCTGGAAGGAGGCATACCCGGAATCGGAATTCCAGGTCATTCACAGAAAAAATTTCCATGGATGGGTCACATGAGCAATAATAGCTACCTCTGAACCACTCCTTGATTAGTTTTTAATCAATTTTTTGACGTTTTTTTAATCATTTATTCCTCCTGAAAGACGAACCCTATAAACAGGATATCATAAGGGTTAATTATAACAGCCTGAGGACGACCACGATCCTGTATAAAAGGATTTGCTACCTTTGCACCCCTGTTAGAGCAAACCATGAACGACATCCGCATCAAAAATAAAAAGGCATCGTTCGAGTATTACCTGATTGAACGACTGGTCGCCGGGATCCAGCTCACCGGGACGGAGATCAAGTCGATCCGTGAGGGGAAGGCCAACCTGACGGATTCATACTGCGTTTTCAGGGAGGGTGAGCTCTTCGTGGTGAACATGCACATAGCGGAATACACCATGGGTACGGCATACAACCACGAACCCAAACGCGACCGGAAATTGCTGCTGACCCAACGGGAACTGAAACGCCTGTCCGGCAAGGTGAATGAAAAGGGAATGACAGTTATCCCCACCCTGTTGTACCTTAACGAGAAAGGTTTGGCCAAGCTGGAAATCGCACTGGCCAAGGGGAAAAAGCTGTACGACAAGCGGGAGACGATCAAAACCCGTGACACGATCAGGGATATCAGGCGAACCTTATGACGAAGTCTGTCAGGCTGTTAAAAATTGTTAAAAACCCACAGAAGATTCAGATAATTGATTTCAGATTCTTTTTTTTGCACAAAATTCGAACAACCATGGATATAGTTGTTGAAAACCTGACGAAACGCTTTGGCGCCCAGAAGGCGGTGGACAACATCTCCTTCAGGGTACGGACGGGAGAAGTGCTCGGCTTCCTGGGACCGAACGGTGCGGGCAAGACCACGACCATGAAGGCGATCACCACCTACCTGACGCCTAACGAGGGCAACATCTTCGTGGGCCCGCATTCGGTGCGTGAACAGCCCGACGAGGTGAAGAAGAATATCGGCTATCTGCCCGAGAACAATCCGCTTTACCCGGACATGCCAATGATCGACTACCTCAGGTTTGTGGCTAAAATGCAGGGTATTACGGGTGAGAAGATACGGGAGCGCATCCATGATATGATCCGTATCTGCGGGCTTGAAGGGGAAAAGCACAAGAAGATCGGTGAGCTGTCCAAGGGTTACCAGCAGCGGGTGGGTCTGGCGCAGGCCCTCATTCATGATCCGCAGGTGCTGATCCTCGATGAGCCCACCTCGGGGCTGGATCCCAACCAGATCGTCGAGATCAGGGAGCTGATCAAGAAGATCGGCCGCGAGAAGACGGTGATCCTCAGCTCACATATCCTTGCCGAGGTGGAGGCCACCTGCGACCGGATCATGATCATCAACAGGGGAAGGATCGTGGCGGATGGAACAGCCAGGGACCTGCGCCGGCACTCAGAAGGACGGGAAGTGCTGCGGGTGAGGATAGAGGATGCCGACAGCAACGAGGTGTTCCAGGCCCTGCGCGGGATCGCAGCCATCGGCCTGGTCGATCCCCTGGGAACCGGCACCGGATTCTTCGAGGTGCAGAGCAAACCGGAACTCTCTGCACGACGCGATATCTTCAGGCTGTGCGTCGACAAAGGCTGGATGCTGACCGAGATGAGCCCCATCGAGACCAAACTCGAGGATATCTTCCGCGAGCTGACCATGAACTGACCCCTCATTCATCAACGATAAAAAAGAACAACAATGAGCAAGATATGGACCATCGCAAACCGTGAGCTTCATACCTTTTTCGACTCCCTGATCGCATATATCATGATCATTGCGTTTCTGGGATTCAGCGGTTTCTTCACATGGCTTTACGGCGCGGACATCTTCTTCGTCAAACAGGCCAGTCTGCAGTCGTTCTTCAACATTGCCTACTGGACCCTGTTCTTCTTCATCCCGGCGCTGACCATGAGGCTGTTTGCGGAGGAAAACAGGTCGGGTACACTGGAGCTGCTTCTGACCAAGCCGGTATCCGACTGGGAGGTGGTGCTGGGCAAGTTCCTCTCGACCTTTTTCCTGATCCTGATCGCCCTGGCCCTGACCCTCCCCTACTACATCACGGTGGCTTCCATCGGGCCGGTGGATCATGGCGCGGTGTGGTCGGGATACCTGGGACTGATCCTGATGAGCGCGGCCTATATCAGCATAGGCATCTATACCAGCAGCATCTCCAGCAACCAGATCGTAGGGTATCTGCTGGCTCTGTTCATCGGCATCTTCTTTCAGATCATCTTCGTGATGCTGGCTGGCAACTTCACCGGTCTGATAGGTGAGACACTCAACTACCTGAGCATCTCCACCCACTTCGATTCCGTATCGCGGGGGGTCATCGACACCAAGGACCTGATCTATTTCCTGACGATCATCTTCCTGGGGATGCTGCTTACCGAGGCGAACCTGGCCAGGAAAAGGCTGTAAGATCAAAGGATTGTGAATGGATAATCAATCGATGCTATGAAAGACAAGAACAAAATAATGACCCAGTTGCTGCTTGTGGCAGCCATCCTCGTGGTGATCAACGTGATCAGCGACCGGTTCTTCCTGAGGCTCGACTTCACGGCGGACAAGAGGTACACCCTTAGCAAGGCCACGCGTAACATCCTCCGGACACTGGAGGAGCCGGTGACCATCACGGCCTATTTCACCGAAGACCTGCCTCCCGACATATCCGCCACCCGGCGTGATTTCAAGGACCTGTTGGTGGAATATGCCAATGCCTCGCGCGGGATGGTGGTATATGAATTCATCGATCCCAACAGGGATCCGGAGACTGAGCAGAAAGCTTTCCAGGCGGGCATCCAGCCCGTGCTGGTGAGCACCCGTGAGAAGGACGAAGCCACGCAGAAAAAGGTGTTCCTCGGAGCCCTCGTACAGATGGGTGAGGAGAGCGATGTGATCCCGTTCCTGCAGCCGGGAGCTGCCATGGAATATGCGCTTTCCTCCAGCATCAAGAAGATCAGCATCCAGGAGAAACCGCAGGTGGCACTGATCCAGGGGCACGGGGAACCCACACCGGCGGCGATGCAGCAGGTGATGGCC
>JAFGHD010000117.1 GCA_016939365.1 Bacteroidales bacterium
AAGGTCGGGATTTCGGTGGATAAATCGGGTTGAATGAACCTACGGTATTGCAGAAACGGTATTATGGAGTTTCAATAAAGATGGAATTCGTTCTTTGAAAGAGTTTATTCAGGAAGGTGAGATGAAGATGGGGCAAAAAAGGGTATTTTTTCCTGGAAACAGGATGCAGATGGAGTGGGTTTGATGTCAAATGGCTCATTTTGTTCTGTTTATGGCAAGGCCAGGCTGTCCGGAGTTTTCCGGATGATGGATCAGTTGTTGTACGAGCCCCGGTCAGTTTGAGCGGGGCAGGAAGCCGAAAACACGCCAGGCGGCGCACGGGAAGAACGGTTACCATACCCAATGCTGGGTTGCTCTGCATTGGGCAGCAGGATGCCGACCCGGACCATACGAGAAAGCATGAGAAAAAAACTGAAATATTGTCATGCCATCACATCAAACCGTTCTTTTTTTTCTGCCCTCCGGGGTGGTCAAGATGCTCCGGAATAGGTGGCCAACATCACCGGAATATTCAACTATCCTTTACCATTATTCATAAAAGATATCCTTATTTTCGCATCAAAACACACGACCTATGGATATCCTGATCACCCACATCAAAACCCTTGTGCAGGTTTCAGATACGCCGCCGGCCTTCAGGGCGGGACAAGACATGTCGGAGCTGCCGGTCATCAACGATGCATATCTGTACATCAAAGGGGGACGTATCGGCGGCTATGGTCCGATGTCGGGTCTGGAGCCATTCAGGAAACAACTGGGTACTAGAAAGTTGCGGGAGATCAACGCTACCGGCAGGATGGTCTTCCCCTGCTGGTGCGACGCCCACACGCATCTGGTTTACCCGGCAAGCCGGGAGATGGAGTATGTGGACAAGATCAGGGGGCTGTCTTACGAGGATATAGCAAAACGGGGCGGCGGCATCCTGAACTCGGCTGCGAGAACGGCTGTAGTCTCCGAAGAAGAATTATTCGAAGATGCCATGCCGCGGCTGGAGGAGATCGCACGCTACGGCACGGGCGCCGTGGAGATCAAGAGCGGATATGGTCTGACCACGGAGAGCGAGCTGAAGATGCTGCGGGTGATCCGCAGATTGAAGGAACGCTCCCCGCTCACCATCCGCGCCACGTTCCTGGGCGCCCACTCCATACCAATGGAATACCGCGGCCGGCAGCACGAATATGTCGACCTGGTGATCAATGAGATGATCCCGCTGGTGGCTTCCGAAGGCCTCGCGGATTTCATCGATGTGTTCTGCGATAAAGGGTTCTTCACGGTCGAGGACACCGAGCGGATGCTGATGGCCGGCCTGAAATACGGGCTGGTGCCCAAGATACACGCCAACGAGCTGGATTACTCGGGCGGCATACAGACCGGTGTGAAATACGGTGCCCTGTCGGTGGACCACCTGGAGTACACCGGCGATGCGGAGATCGAGGCACTGAAGGGTTCCGGCACCATGCCCACCATCCTGCCCGGTGCGGCTTTCTTCCTGGGTATGCCCCCGGCGCCGGCGCGTAAGATGATCGATGCGGGGCTGCCCTTGGCCCTGGCCTCCGACTTCAACCCGGGCTCCTCCCCCTCCGGCAACATGCAGCTCATCATCTCCATGGGCTGCATCCAATACCGGATGCTCCCCGAAGAGGCCATCAACGCGGCAACCCTCAACGGGGCCTGTGCCATGGGGCTGGAACAAGAACTGGGGACCATCACCGTAGGTAAAATGGCCAACGTCTTCATCACCAGGGAGATGCCGTCCATCGCCTTCTTCCCTTATTATTACGGGTCAAACAGGGTGGAGACCGTGATACTTAACGGAAAGGTGATCCGCCCAACCGGTCGATGAATCCGGTACATCTCTTGAATGCCGATAATCTCTGCCCGCCTTCCGGCGGACAGGCATCAATGGAAGACGAATTCTCCCCATTTCCTGTTAAAATGATTTTTTATCTACCCGCCCAAAAAATCAGTAAAAAATTCTCAAAAATGTACTGGCATTAATTCCCTTTTTCCGGATTATACGAACAGGACTTCACCCTTCCGAATCTTTATATCTTTGCACGCATCCACAAACATGCAAACGAGGGACTATGAAGCAGATCATCGAATGTGTGCCCAATTTCAGCGAAGGCAACGACATGTCGGTCATCAGGCAGATCACCGACCAGATCGAGGCGGTGGAAGGAGTGCGGCTGATCGATGTGGATCCGGGCAAGGCGACCAACCGGACGGTAGTCACCTTCGTCGGCACACCCGACGAGGTATGTGAAGCCGCGTACCGGGCGGTGAAGAAGGCTTCGGAGGTGATCGACATGCGCAGGCACCACGGCGCCCATCCGCGGTTCGGGGCCACGGACGTCTGCCCGCTGGTGCCGGTCTCGAACATCACCATGGACGAGGTGGTGGTCTATGCCCGCAAACTGGCGGAACGGATCGGAAAGGAACTGGACATCCCTGTATATTGCTACGAATTCGCCGCATTCAAACCCGAAAGACGGAACCTGGCCAACTGTCGCTCCGGGGAGTATGAAGGGCTGAAGGAGAAGCTGGCCAACCCGGAGTGGAAGCCTGATTTCGGTCCTTCGAAATTCAATGCCACGGCCGGCGCCACAGCTGTCGGCGCCCGCAATTTCCTGGTGGCCTATAACGTCAACCTGAACACCACCTCGGTGCGCAGGGCCAACTCCGTGGCCTTCGACGTCAGGGAGCGGGGACGGGTCATGAGGGAGGGCGATCCCGTCACCGGCAGGATCGTGAAGGACGAGAAGGGCAATCCGGTGATGATCCCCGGCACCCTGAAGAAGGTGAAAGCCATCGGGTGGTATATCGAAGAGTACGGCATCGCCCAGATATCGATGAACCTGACCGACATCACGATCACCTCCATCCATCAGGCCTTTGACGAGGTTTGCAAGGCTGCCGGTGAACGCGGCATAAGGGTGACCGGGTCGGAGATCGTGGGCGTGGTACCTCTGAAAGCCATGCTGGATGCCGGCAGGCATTATCTGAAACTGCAGCAGCGTTCCACCGGCATTCCCGACAGTGAGATCATCAGGATCGCGGTCAGGTCGCTGGGGCTGAACGACATCCATCCTTTCGACCCCGATAAAAAGATCATTGAATATATTCTTCAGGACAAGAGCGGCAAGTCGCTTGTGGACATGAGCGTCACAGCATTCACTGAGGAGACCGCCTCGGAATCGCCGGCTCCGGGGGGCGGATCGATTTCCGCCACGATGGGCGCCCTGGGAGCCGCCCTGGGAACCATGGTGGCCAACCTATCCTCACATAAGCGCGGCTGGGATGACCGGTGGGAGGAATTTTCGGATTGGGCCGAGAAAGGTAAACACTATTACGCAAAGCTCCTTCAAATGGTCGATGAGGATACCCGGGCCTTCAACCGCCTGATGGATGCTTTCGGCCTGCCCAAAGCCAATGAGGATGAAGCGCAGGAACGAAAGAAAGCCATCCAGGATGCCACCCGGAATGCCATGGAGGTGCCCCTCCAGGTGATGCAGCTCTGCAAGGATTCGATGGAGGTGATGAAGGCCATGGCTGAGATCGGCAACCCCAACTCGGTCTCCGACGCCGGAGTGGGTACCATCGCTGCCCTGGCAGGGGTCAGAGGAGCGTTTCTCAATGTCCGGATCAACGCTTCCGGCCTGGAAGACAAGGAATTCGTGCACAAGATCATCGATAAGGGCGAACAGATCGAACAGGAGGCCATCCGGCTTGAACAGGAGATACTCAAAACCGTCAAGGAAAAGATCGAAAAATCCTGATTTCAGGGTACAGTGAAATGCCCGTATGAAACCTGCTCCCCAATATTCCCTCTTTGCCCTCAAGCCGGAATACTTCGACCATCAAAGTGCACTGCACGGCATCCATCACACCTACCGGGTCATGTACCACTGCCTGTTACTGGGCAGGCTGACCCGTCTGCATGAACAGGGCATGCTCGCTTTCTTCGGGGCGTTCATTCATGATATGGCGCGCAGGCATGACGGTTATTGCACCGAACATGGCATGTGGGCGGCAACACACAAGCTGCCCCTCTTTCTGGAGTTGTTCCGCAGGCATGGCATCACGGCAGAAGACGAAGAGCAGATCAGAACTGCCGTCACCAGACATTCCCTGACCCAAGAACTGAACAGTTCCGCTCCACATTACCAGGTTACCGCTCTGCTGAAGGATGCCGATGCACTGGACCGGGTACGACTGGGACCGGGCAACCTGGATACCAGTTACTTCAGGTTCAGGGAGACACATGACCTGAGGGATTTTGCCGGCACCCTGCTCTCTCTTTCAGAAAACAAACATTTCAGGGATTTCAGTGAGTTCGTGAAACAGGTCGATCGTTTCAGCCCGATCCCCCTCGCCCCGGAGGAATGACGGGAGAAGGTCAAGGGATATTTGACGGAAAGAAATCGTAATTGCGCCGCCATCTGCCGCTCCCGGGAAATCGCCTCTTGACCGGAACGCCTTTCGGGCAAAAGCAGGGAACGAATGCCGTGTCATAAAAGTTTTTATAAATTTGTCAGCCGGAAATCACTTAAAAACATCATAATCATGAGAAAACTGACATTGCTGTTTTTGCTGCTTGCATTTACTGCTTCGTCCTTTGCCAAAAAGGTGGAAATGGACGAAGCCCGTAGGATTGCAGGTCAGGTGTATTATGACAAGCTCATCACCTATGACAGCCAGATAAGCCCGGCCGGGGTAATTATTTCAGAGACCTTTACCATGAAGGAAGAGGGCGTGGATATGCTCTACATCTTCAACTTCGAGTCATACGGTTTCCTGGTCCTTGCGGCTGACGACGCGATGTTTCCCGTGCTCGGCTATACATTTGACCATCCATACAATCCCGAATACATGCCGGACAACTTCACCGGATGGATCAACGGGTATGTGGAGAACGTTAAATATCTGAAGATCAATGGAATCGAAGCTTCCGGAGAGATTGAAGGTGAATGGGATTACTGGAGGAATTACAGCCATTTTTCTCCCCGGGAAGGGGGCAAGGATGTGGAGCCTCTGATGACATGCACCTGGAACCAGGACTGGCCATATAACTATTACTGTCCTTTGGATCCCAACGGACCGGGAGGACATGTCTATGTGGGATGCGTGGCTACCGCCATGTCGATGATCATGTATTACTGGAGGTACCCGGAGCAGGGCACGGGGTCGCACTCCTATTCTTCTCCATACGGTCAGCTCACCGTCAATTTCGGGGCTACTACCTATGACTGGGACGGCATGGTGGATGATGTTCCCAGCGGCAAGATCAACCTTCCTGTAGCGCTGATCGGGTATCATGCAGCCGTTTCGGTAGATATGCAATTTGGCCCCAACGGATCAGGCGCCTACAGCGATGATGTACCCTATGCCCTGAAGACATATTTCGGGTATGCGCCCTATGTGATCTACACACAGAAAACCAACGGCATCACCTGGGAGACCTGGAAGGGATGGGTACGCGGACAGCTTGATGATGCCTGTCCGGTATATTACTCAGGCACCGAACCCGGCGGCGGAGGACATGCCTTTGTGGTGGACGGATACCATATGGCGGATGAGATGTTCCACTTCAATTTCGGATGGAGCGGTATGGGAAACGGCTGGTTCCTGATCAACAATGCAGGTGGATTCACCAATTTCCAGGGCATGGTGCGTAACATTTATCCTGCCGACGCCAGTTATCCCTACTTCTGCCAGGGACAAACAGTTCTGGGCAATCTGACCGGAACCATCGAGGACGGGTCAGGCCCGCAGGAGAACTACCAGGACAACGCCAACTGCCAGTGGCTGATCGATCCGCAGTCCGGGAACGACTCTGTGAAGAACATCACCCTCTCCTTCATCAGCATGGACACCCAATCGAATGAAGATGTGATCACGGTTTACGACGGCCCAACCACATCGGATCCCGTGCTGGGCGCATATTCAGGAAACACCACGGGCAGCCCCGTCACATCCACAGGCAACAAGATGCTCGTCGTCTTCCAGACCAACGGAAGTGTGACCGCATCAGGCTGGAAGGCATTATATACCACGACCCAGCCTCAATGGTGCAGCGGCCTGACCACATTGACCGAACCCAGCGGCTCGTTCGATGACGGCAGCGGAAGCTTCAACTACAACATCAGCTCCAACTGCATGTGGAAAATACAACCCCAGTGGGCAACGGATATCACCCTCACCTTCACCTCTTTCCTCACAGAAGAAGACAGGGACATCGTGAAGATCTACGATGCCGGCAACAACCAGCTCCTGGCTGAATACTCCGGCCTTTACAACGGCGGTGTCATGCCCGACCCGGTGACGGCACCCAGCGGAAAGCTGTTCATCACCTTCCAGACCGATGGCATAATTAACTATGACGGATGGACCGCCGAATGGGCCATCGGCAATACCGGCGCCAGCGGACAGACCATTCAGGAGGGGAACCTGACGGTATTCCCCATTCCTGCCAACGACCGCATTACGATCTACAAGACAGTAGAAGGATCGGATGAACTCGAGATCCGGATCATCAATACAACAGGTGCAACGGTATATCTCGAAAACACCGGTCCGGTCAGCAGCAACTATGTCAATACCATCACCACACAGGACTGGAACCCCGGAATCTATTTCCTACGTGTGAAAGGCCTCAGCCAGACGGAAAACAGGAAAATCATTGTCAGGTAACCAATTCTGATAAAGACACAAAAGCCGCTTCATCCTGTAAACTGAAGCGGTTTTTGTGAACCTATTTGATCTGCCAGAACTTCTCGCGCTTCGGGTCCAGGATGAAAATCCTGTTGAAAGATGTATTTACCTGATGCCGGCCCCATTGATCCAGAGGATTCAAGTCCGGGGCCAGTTCCGGGACCGCAACCATCAGCAGCCAGTAGTTATCGAGACGTTTCTTCCGGTAAAGAGGAAGTTTCTCCTCCTTGATATCCAGAATGTGATCCATCTGCTTCCAGACATAGGTATCCGGTTCATCGTACCGCATCCGGGTCACCTCTATCCCGATCGCATACCTCCTGCCGGTTTGCAGGATAAAATCCGGTGATTCGGATTTCAACAGCCTGCCCCTGGGAAAACCGGAGTATATCTTCCTGAACAGGTGCACATACTCCAGCTCTTCTGCATCCTTTGATGAAGCCATCACATGATAAAATTAGGCAAAAAAGGGAAATCCCGGTGCCTGTATCCCGCTAAGGAGATCAGTATAACCGGTTCCGCGAAAAAAATCTTAACTTTACCTGAACAAAATCGGGAACAATGAAAAATGCAATCACTCTGCTTGGGGTCATGATGATGGTGGTCCAACTCCATTCCCAGCCTGTTTCCCGGGAAGATGCCGTGTCGGCAGCCCGCTCATTCTGGTATGAGCATGTTCAGAGCCGGTGTCCTGTTACTCTGGAAGGCATAAAGACGGGGGCTGTTCATGAGGTTTGCCATGAAGGACGCCTGGTGTATTATGCAGTCAACCTGCATCCGGAGGGTTTTGTCATTGTTTCGGCATTCCGTGCGGTTCATCCGGTGTTTGCATACAGTTTCGGCAGCACTTATAACGAAGGAAACCAACACCCGCCATTCAAAGCGTGGATGGGGCAGTATGCAGGTCAGGTGATACATGCCATTGAAACCAATGCCGTTCCTACGTCAGTCACTGTCAGAGAGTGGGAAAGGCTCCTTCGGGGAGATGTTTCCGCATTGAAGGTGATCCCGCAAGGGGATGAAGTGGAGCCCCTGCTGATCTCGACCTGGAACCAGGGACTGTATTACAACCAGATGTGTCCGGATGATCCGGCCGGTCCGGGAGGGCACTGTGTTACGGGATGTGTGGCCACGGCCATGGGACAGATCTGTTATTACTTCAGACATCCCCTGACCGGCAGCGGATCTTACACCTATACCCACCCTGAATATGGAGTGATCTCGGCCGATTTCGGAAACACGTATTACCGTTTTGAAGAGATGACCAATTCCCTCAATGAGCCTGAGCTTTCGGCAGCCACCTTGCTGTTTCACATGGGTGTGGCTGTCGATATGGATTACGGACCTGACGGGTCGGGCATGTGGAACCACAAGGCGGCTTATGCACTGAGGACCCATTTCAGGTACTCGCCCGAAACACAATACGTTTATCGTGACAGCACTTCCCTGACGTGGGACAGCCTGATCATCGCCCACCTGGATCAGGGTATTCCGCTTTACTATGCCGGCTGGTCGGAACCCAACGTCAGCGGACATGCTTTTGTCTGTGACGGTTACCAGACACCGGATTATTTCCATTTCAACTGGGGATGGGGGGGCTCCTATGACGGGTATTTCTACCTGGACAACCTCTCCCCGGGCGGCAGCAACTTCAACCTGGCTCAGGAGCTGATCATCCATTGCTTTCCGGACACTGCATCCAACACTTATCCGGTGTATTGCAACGGTGGCGATACACTGACTGCACTCTGCGGTACGATTGACGATGGCAGCGGCCCGGCGTACCATTACCAGAACAGCTCCAGCTGCAGCTGGCTCATCGATCCGCAGTCCACTGACGATTCAGTGACCTGTATCAAAATGGAATTCAACCGCCTGGACACGGAGCCCGCCGCTGATGTCATCACCCTTTATGACGGGCCCGACACCTCCAGTCCCGTTCTCGGCACCTATTCAGGATCGACTCTGCCGCCGGGGCAGATCACCTCGTCAGGCAACCGCGTCTTGGTGACCTTCACATCCAGCGGGAGCAACAGCTTCCCGGGATGGTTCCTCAGCTACAAAACCGACCGGCCCGTTTGGTGCGCCGGGCTGACGACACTGAGCGATCCGGAAGGCTGCTTCGGCGACGGCAGCGGCACCTTCGACTACAACAATAACAGCGCCTGCATGTGGAAGATCGATCCGCCTCCCATGAACGGCATTCAGCTCGAGTTCATACAGTTCTCAACGGAACCCGACAAGGATGTGGTGAAGGTGTATGACGGGGTGACCAACCAGCTGCTGGGTACCTTCTCAGGATATAACACCCCTCCCACGATTGTTGCCTATAACAATGGAAAACTGTTCGTTACCTTCATGAGCAATCCGTATAATACGGAGGGAGGGTTTGAAGCCTGCTACTGGGCACTGACAGACATCCCTGACACAGGAACACAGGGTGTGCCCGCCATCTTTATCACAGCAGACAGATTACAGGGATGGCTGAGAGCGGATATCTCCATCGCACGTGAACAAACACTGCATTTACGCATGATCTCCCTGCAAGGTGCTGTTCTGGCGGAAAGGCTTGCCGTCTGTCACGCCGCTGAAAACATCATAATTCTTGACATACCGCAAATCCCTCCCGGCATTTATGTCCTGCAAGTCTCAGGTACCGATTTCACCCTGAGCAGAAAAATTATTGTGAATTAGTGGGCTGATTTATCTTTCCCGGATCACGAACTCCGTTCTCCGGTTCAGTGCCCGGCCCTCTTCAGTTTCATTGGATGCGATGGGTATGGACTCTCCAAATCCCCTAAAGTCCAGCCGGGATCGGTCTAATCCGAGAAAGACGAGGTATTCCAGTACGGACCGGGCCCGGTTCTTGGATAAAACCATGTTATCCTCATCCGAGCCCACATTGTCGGTATGTCCATGGATGGCGACCTTGAAGGTGGAATTGGCCGCCAGGAACTCAAAGAACTCGTCGAGTACCATCTTCGATTCATCCGTTAGTTCAAAGGAGTTGAACCCGAAATAGATATCGTTCAGGCGGTATGGTTCATCGATCTCGATGGGTTTCAGAGCGAGGTTGATCCGGGCAGGCTCAGAGTACCGGGGGTCGATCCTGGAGAGGTAATGCGTTTCAAATACGAATCCACGCTTTTTCACGGTCATGATATAGTCGTTCCTGAAAAGCACGGCCGCCACATATTCACCGGTCACCGTATCCACCGGTACCTGGGTGATCTTACGTGTTTCGACGTTTTTGAGCTCAATCCTTGTGTTTTTCAGTTCACGGGTGCTCACATAACTCACCTTGCCTTTCAGAAAGAGTACCTTTTCCGGTCTGGCTTTTTCGTAGAGCTCGAAATAATAGAGGTCCCATCCGCCCATTCCCTCGAACTTGTTTGAGGCGAAATAGCCGTAATGTCCGTCGGTGCTCACGAAGAAACCGACATCATCATCGTAGGAGTTGATGGGATAGCCGATGTTGACCGGATCAGACCATGTTCCGTCATTCTTTCGTCTGGAATAGAAGATGTCGTATCCACCCAGACCCATGAGGCCGTCAGAGGAAAAATAAAGTGTCTGGCTGTCGGTGTGAATGAAAGGTGATTTTTCATTACCGGGAGTATTGACAGGAGGGCCGAGGTTTTCCGGCATGCTCCATGAACCGTTCTCTTCCCGGGTAGTCCGGTAAATATCGTAACCTCCGGCACCCCCCGGGCGGTCACTGACAAAATAGAGTGTCTTGCCATCGGAGGTGATGCTGGGCTGCGACTCCCATGAATCTTCACGGTTCACGGTATCACCCAGATTGGTGATCTCCTCCCATACGCCGTCATTGTAAGACGAAGAGCAGATGTCGCAATTGTAATAGGTATGCCCTTTATTATACTGGCAGACCGTATAGAAGAGTTGGCGGTTGTCAATCGTAATGGTTGCTCCGCCTTCATCCTCATACCTGTTGAAGGGAAAGGGCATCTCATTGCCCGGAGCAAATCCCCCGTTGGAATGGTTGCTGTGCATGAACCGCTCCTGGTATCTCACCCTGGG
This sequence comes from Bacteroidales bacterium, assembly GCA_016939365.1. Lineage (GTDB taxonomy): Bacteria > Bacteroidota > Bacteroidia > Bacteroidales > JAFGHD01 > JAFGHD01. Next base: position 10,756 of record JAFGHD010000117.1, read on the forward strand.
CACCAGGTCATCGCGTCCGGGCATCAGCCTGAACTTCCGTGTGAAGAAAGCCTGCTCATTGTCAGGCGAAATGATGGGAAGATATTCATCCAGATCGGTGGAAATGCCGGGTACCGCTTTCGGCTCAAAAGGCACCGGATTATTGAGCATCTCATCATAGAACCGCGAGTATTCAAGCAGGCGGATCGCCTCGTCATAGTCATCATCCGATCTGATCCTGTCCACATCATCAAGGAACCTGCTGATGGATTCAAACGCCTGGCCGTATTCTCTGGCGCCATAATATATGCGGGAGAGATGATAATATGCATAGGGGTCATATTCGGGGCACAACTGAATCACTCTCTCGAAATATCGCCGGGCTGCATTGACATTCAGACGGCTATCATGGGTATAGATCAGGCCGAGGAGAAAGAAAGCATCGACAAATTCAGGTTCAGATTCAGTGAGTTGTGACAGCGACCGGATCGCTTCACTGAACCTCCTTTGCCGGTAATCATTGACCGCCTTCTGGTATTGCTTTTCTGAACGCTTGCTCCAGTTTTGCGGACATGGTGTCTGCTCCTGTCCGGATGCCATGCATACGATGCCCATCAAAAGGAGCACGACAATCCTCCGGAGCAATATGCTGTGTAACCGGATGAATCCGGAAGTTCTGTCATTCTCCGAAAAACATAAGGTTTCACGGCAAATCATTCCAGTCACTTTTGAAGCACAGCGTCGGCATTTTTACGGGCCTCACTGCGAATCCGGCCGGCTTCATTCCGGGCCTGGGTCAGGACATTGTCCGCTTCCCCGTTGGCCTTGTTGATCATGGCTGTTGCGGCATCATCCCCTTCCAGACGTATCTTCCGGGCTGACTCCTTGGCGGCTATTTCTGCCAGCATCCCTTTCTTTTTTCCCTCCTGTTCGACCTGATCCGCCCGTTTATATGCCTCGTCCTTCACTTTTGCCGCAGCTTCAGCAGCTACATTCCTGATATTCGCCGCCTGGGTTTCCGCCTCTGCGATCAGGGCTTCGGCCTGTTTCTCAGCTTCGGCAAGGATATGATCCGCCTTCTCCAGGGCCTCCCGGGAAAGCTCCTCCTTTTTCTGTTCAAGCTCCTCCTTCAACTGCTCCTGTACCTGGTTGACCAGGCTCTGTCCGGTCTGCTTCAGATCTGCCCTGACCTCCGGCTCCGTCAGGGTGCCACCGATATGGATATCAAAAGTGATCTGGTCACCCGGGCTGATATTGATCCCTTTGGATGCAAGGCCCGCCACCATACCGTTGACCGCCTCATTGGCTGCACTACCCATCAGTTTTCCGGGGACAGACAATTCCATCTGATACCCGATGGTCTGGTCAACGGCCGTCCAACCTCCGAGGCGGGCTACCATGCCTTCATAATTCATATCAAACGGCTGTACCAGTATCTTACCGTCCACGAACTCATAATCAAAGAGGATCTTGTCGATCACCATGCTGCGTATCTTTTCAAATTTAATGATATCTGCCAGCCTGTTCAGGGTATTCACATCCTTGATCGAGACCTGAGTGGTGGAAAGGCGGCCACCACCGTTCAAGGTGGAGAGCACCGGCATCATTTCATCGTCCAGTTCCGCTGTCATTTTCAGATTTGTGGAAAATCTGCCCTCCGTCTTTTCAGCCAACGGCGCATAGCTGGAGAATACCCTGAAGGTGTTGTACGCTTTCTGGATGTCAATATCCCTGATATCCATCAAGAAATCGAAAGAGGGAATCTGCCCTTCCGGTGTATTATAGCTTCCGTTCAGAGTCATGGCGCCATCCAGCAGGTTCATTCGGATATCCGAGAGATCCATCCGGCGGTCTCTGATCCTCACCTCGCCGGCAACATCCTCCATGACGATCTGGTCATAGATCAGCCTGTCAAGAGCTGCGGTCATCACAAAATCAATATTTGCAGGCACCTCGATCACCGAACCCGGAACGGATGCTGTATCAACGGAAGGCTCATCAGGCAGGGATTCCGGTTCATCTCCCATCAGGGAGGTGATATCCAGATGGGTTGATTTCACCATGAGGTTCCCTTTCAGGATATCATCCCTGAGGGCATAACCCAGGTAATTCTCGAGTTTACCGCCTGCCGACAGGTCGTTTTCACCGATTTGCGCAGAAAAGCTTACCAGGTCGAGGTAAGCCGGGGAAAAGTTCAGCTGGGCTGTTCTTATCTCAACAGGGTCGTTCACTTCAGGGGTGCTATACCGGATCCCTTCCATGAATATGCTTCCCAGCGCCATGAACTCCTCGTAGCGTTCTTCTTCGATGTCTGAGAGATTGCCTTTGAGGGATATGTCTGCACGTATCTTTCCGGTCAGATCCTCTCCTTCCCCCATGGGATAAAACTCCCGGATGCCTCCAAGGTCAACCGAGGCCTTCAGGGCAGCCTCCAGATAGGGATCGGATATCGGGGTTGACATCCTGAAGCTGGCATAAACGGGATCATCCCCAAGCTTCAGACTGAAAACAGGCATGTCCACAATGATGTTGTCCAGGTCTCCTCCTTTGCTGGATACATTGACATCAGCGGTGATCTCTGAAGCCGCCGCGGGGAGGCCTGGATATTGGAACATACCGTCATCCACCTTCAGATGGGCCATGAAGGATGGGTAACTCTCTCCCGAATATAGGCCCTTAGCATTTCCGTTAAGAGAAAACCTGCCATCTGTCTTCACCAGCTCGAAATCCTTCATGTAGATGGCCGGCACCATGGAGAGGATGTCTTTGAAATCCGCAGAGGGTGCACTGAAGGTAAGGACCAGGTTGATGTCATCGTTTATCATGGATACAGATCCGTCGAAATTCAGCTCCAGTGCATTCAACGTCAGCCTGTTCTCCATGAGGGTGTAAATGGCATTCTTCAGATCCGCTTCGATCACTGCCTGATAATTGAGTTCAGCCCGGCTGAGATATTCCAATCCTTCATAGCTGAACGTCAGCTGGCGGATAGTGGTCTGTGTCCGGAGGTGGGTCATGTCAGCCGTCAGGTCGCCATTCAACCGGTGGTTGAACCCTTGAGCCTCAACAAGTACTCCTCCCTCCCGGTCATCGTATACAAGACAAAGTTCATTCACTGAGAGTTTTTTCAGAGTGAGCCGGAAGGAGGAAGTGGCAGCGGTGTCTGCCTCCGCGGGTTCCTCTGGCTCCGTCTCAGCAGAAGGTCTGGCGATATCGTAGTTCGCTTGTCCATCGGGCAGGACAAGGATATGCACCCTGGGATGATCCAGGACTACCCTTTGAATCTCGTATTCGTTACCCCTGAAAAGGCTGGCCAGATTGATCGATACTGCAAGTTCCCCTGCACTGAAGAGGGTGTCCTGTTCGAAATGCCCGGTGCCGGAGACGGAGAGATCCTTTACGGCCAGGGTGAAGTTAGGGAAATGCCTGAAGAAGGAAAGTCTGACAGCCGAAAAATCCACCCGGGCGTTCAGGTTCTTGTTGGCGGTGTCCTTCACTGCATCCAGTATCTTGCCCCGGAACAGGATGGGCAGCACCATACCGAGGAAAACGACCACCAGTACTACGATCGCTGTAATTTTCAGAAACTTTTTCATATCGCGTTAAGGTTGAAATCTTTGGTTTCAATACTGCCGGTACCTGGCGAGCCGGTTTCTTTGCAGGTGGTCGGCCAGCACCAGGCATGCCATGGCTTCCACAATGGGAACGGCACGGGGCAGCACGGTAACATCATGTCTTCCTTTTCCCCTGATCAGTACCTCCTTCCCGTCACGTGATATCCCTTTCTGGTCTCTCATGAGGGTGGCGACCGGTTTAAAGGCTACCCGCATCATGATATCCTGTCCATTGGATATACCTCCCTGAATGCCTCCTGAATAATTGCTAAGGGTCGATATTTTCCCTTCCCTGAACTCAAAGGGATCGTTATGCCGGGAGCCGGTCATCTGCGCGGCTCCGAATCCGCTTCCAGTCTCAAAGCCTTTGACGGCATTGATGCTGAGCATCGCCTTTCCCAGGTCGGCATGCAGTTTGTCGAAGACCGGTTCGCCCAGACCGGGGATCACATTTCTGATGATGCAGACAATGATGCCACCCAGTGTATCTCCTGATTCCATAGTTTTCCGGATCAGGACGATCATTTTTTCACTGGTCCCGGGATCCGGGCACCTGACAGGTGACCGGTCGATTTCTTCGGGAGACACATGTTCAGGTATTTCCGGCATCATGATGTCGCCGATCCGGGATACGAAAGCTGTTACGGTAATCCTTTCACCTGCAACAATCTGCCTGGCCACAGCACCGCCCACCACCCGTGAAAGTGTCTCCCTGGCTGAGGCCCTGCCTCCCCCCAACGGATCGCGGATACCGTACTTGGCCTCATACGTGTAATCGGCGTGGGACGGCCTGTACACATCCTTCAGATGGTCATAATCTTCCGGTCTCTGGTCACGGTTGCGGATGATAAAGCCGATCGGTGTACCGAGTGTGATACCTCGGGTGATGCCGCTGAGGAACTCCACGCGATCGGCTTCTTTCCGGGCAGAAACGAGCTCCGACTGCCCGGGTCTTCTGCGGTCGAGTTCATGCTGAATGGCATCCATATCAAGTGTGAGCCCTGCAGGACAGCCTTCAATCACCCCACCTATGGCAGGTCCGTGAGATTCACCAAAGGTGACCAGCCTGAATGCCTTGCCAAATGTATTGCCGCCCATATCAATTGGTCAGGATTTCGAATGAAACGGGACCGAGATCAATATTCACTCCTTCATCGCCTGTCTGAAAGGAGGATCCGAAATGAACCTTATAATCGCTTCCCTGGAACCGTTGCGGTAAAATGCATTGGATAGTCCTGGTCTCATGGCCCTTATTGAAAGCAACGACACAAATCCTTTCAAACCAGCAACGGGTAAAAACAAGTGTCTCATCGCCGGCTTCAAGAATGTTAAGATCGCCGTAAATGAGGGCCAGATTCCCGCGGCGCAGCCGGATGAGCTCCTGCGTGATGTCCCGGGTGGCTGCTTCATCATCGCTGTAGCCTGAGAACTTCATATCCCTGCGGTTGTCAGGATCATTGCCTCCCGGCATACCATACTCATCACCGTAATAGATCGTCGGGATACCGGGAATGGTCATAAAAAACGCGATCAGCTCCCGCATCTTCAGGTATCCGGTCTGATCCCCGACGCCGATATTCCGGTTCCACCCGGCCTGCTTGCTGTTCTCGCCGAATTTCAGATCCCCTCCCGCCAGGGAGATGAACCTGGGTTTGTCCTGATTTCCTGTGATGTAACCCATGACATGGTGGTGACCATAATACCCGGATGTTTCCGATAAGGAGCGGGCCAGCAGGGTAAGGGATTCCTGGTCGCGTGCGAATGCGGAGACCGCTGCATCGTAAAGATTGAAATCAAACTGGGCGTCCATCATTCCCGGGCCGATGTAGCTGGCTATCAATTCCCGGCTGCCATAGGTCTCGCCCACCTGATAAATCCTCCGGTTCGACGGAAGGATAACCTCAGCTTTCAGCTTGCGGGTCAGCGCCCGCCAGAAGCGCTCATGAATATGCTTGGTTGCATCGTGGCGGTATCCATCCAGCTGAAACTCCTTTATCCAGTATAGTGCGCTATCCGACATCACGGAAGCGACCTCCGGTCTTGACAGGTCGAGGGTGGGAAGGAATGTATCGAACCAGGTGGTGAGCCGGTGCTCATCCCATTTCTCGATGTTCAGGGATCCGTCGGGCAGGTGAAGGTTGGTGGCCCAATCGGGGTGTTCACGGTACAGGGGATGCTCCTGATGGACATGATTCGCCACATAATCCAGGATCACGTTGATCCCGCTCTGATGCGCCGTGCTGACCAGTTCCCGGAGGTCATCCCCGCTCCCGAACCTGAAATCCACCTGTGATGAGGATACCGGCCAGTATCCATGGTATCCTGAGAATTTTGTCGGAGGTTCCTTCCACTGGCCGTAAGGACCGAGTGGATTTTGTGCGACCGGGGAAAGCCATATTGTGTTGATGCCCAGGTCATTGAAAAAACCCTCCCGGATCTTCCGGGTGATACCCTTGAGATCACCCCCATGATAGTCGACTTTCGGATGAACTTCGGGAGTATTCAAAGGCTTGTCATTGAGGGGATCACCGTTGTGAAAACGGTCGATCATCAGAAAATACATCACCGCTGCTTCCCAGTCAAACCGGTTGAGCATCGAAGAATCCGACACCACTTCATCCCGCTCCAGGGGTATCAGGAGATCGTTGGAAACGCCCACGTCATTCGACGAATAAACCCTGATAAAACTCCTGTCCAATCCGCGCGCCTCAACCGGTATGCTTACTTCCACAAGTGCCTCTTTGTGCCTGATGAAGGGATCGCCCAGGCAATGGTTCTGCCAGAAAACGAACAGCCGGTCAGGCTGATTGTCCTTGTGCAGGGTGAACCTTCCCTGCCTGTGGCTGATGGTGGAGAGACGTGGTTTCTCGGAATCCTCTGCCAAACCGATGTCCACTACCGAATTATATCCTCCCATATTGTTGTCAGCAGAATCCGGGTTGGCGGGATCCAGTATCCAATTTCCATCCACCACCATCTGGTACTGGTATCTTCCCGGGTTGAGCCACATCTCCAGCTTCCATATGCCTTCTGTAAAATCCATGTGACCTGCCGCGGGATTCCATCCGTTCATCTCGCCGGCTATCTGCACCGCACGCAAGGTTTCACCGCCGGGATCGAAAACGAACGTATGGGATACTTTGCGGGGGGCCCTGACCAGTATGTCGTAAGTGTGGTCACCCATGCGGATCGTCAACAGGGTAAGGAGGGGTACCGGGGTCTCACCGGTTCTGATGGTCAGCGTTTTCCTGTCCTCCGAAAGGAGCCCGGACAGGGAAGGATCCAGGGTAAATGAAGTGATCTTGCGCGGATCCATTAAGTAATCTTCCAGGATCACCTCTGTTTCACCATGCTGAAGTTGCAGGGGTACTGATAATCCTGCCATGTCGCCGCCGTCTGTTATCCCTGGGAGGGGACGGTTGCATGAAAAAAGGATCGGCACAATCGCCGCGGGAAGTGCTAAACGGATCAATCGTCTCATCGATCACAGGATATGATGAACTTGAATGCGGGTTGATTCTCAGGCAGCAAATAATACAAGCCGGCGGGAAGTGAAGAAACGTCGATCATCCGGCAGCCGGATGCCATGAACACCTGCCTCCCGTTCGCATCGAAGATGCGCAAAGATACCGGATGGGAGATATGGAGGATGCCTTGCCGGACAGGGTTTGGGAAAATATGTACCGGCGACCTCTTATCCCTGTTTTCGGAGAGACTTCCGGTCAGGTTTGATGCACCGGGAGTGGGTTGAAAAAAAACCGTCCATTCTGTTCCGCCGTCAGTTGTGCGGCCCATTGACACATCCGTAGTCTGAGACCCGAAAGCAACCGTGTCGAGGATTTGGTAACCGGTGCTTTCAGAGTCAAATATCCCGATCTCCTCACCATCCTTATCCAGCTTGAAGTTGGCATGATACTCTCCCTGTTGTGTATCATCATCTGCCCAGATCAGCAGAAATGCGCCCGGTTCGAGGGTCAGATCGGGCAGCATCCACCGGTCGGGCTGCCCGAGGTCGTCTGAAAGGTACTTGTCGCCCAGCCAGACTTCAGAAATATCGGCGTTATAAATCTCGATCCAGTCATCATATTCCCCGGCTTCATCAGGTAATGTCTGACTGTTGCTGGCCATGAACTCGTTGATCCTGAGGTCTGGATGAAGGGATTCAATCACCTGTATGGTTGCAGGATCGCATGGTCTGATGCTGTAACTACCCTCTCCGTCGGTGGCCCCGACTGAGATGCTGTATGTATTACCAGCGATCACCTGCTGAATACAGGCTCCGTATATCCGATCCAGCGCCATTCCGTCATCATGAAGGCCGTCGTCCAGCATAACCATGGTCTGCAGGGCCCCTGTATTCACCCGGTATCTGAGCAACACCTCAGGGAACATATCTTCATCCTCGACAAATGCCCTCACCTTCAGATCGGAATCCGGTCCGGGATGATTGTGTGCGAAGTACTTGATCACCGGTGGGATATTTGTCAGCTGAAGCTGGCTCAGGGCTGAACTGATTCGGACCTGTACATAAGGGATCAATCCATAGGTCACATGCCCTCCCAGGGGTTCCTGAAAGGAGAGATGAAAGTCGGTGATGGTGTAACCGTAATCCAGCGGATAAAAGGGATCTGTCTCGATGTAGGGGGCAATCATCCACCTGATGCGTCCGGTCTTCTCCTGAAAATAATCCATTGTACCAAAGCCGGTGATCAGTTCATTGAAATAAAAGGAGAACTGGTCGTGCAGCACCGTGTGATCCATCAGGCGGGTGTAGAGCGGCCTCAATTCGCTGCCATGCTGCTCCCAGTCGTATATGTCCCTTGTACCCCAGTCCCTGCCGAACCAGTCAATTCCCAGCGTATTGTCAAGATCGTAGGGAATGTATTCAAACTGCCCCGTGGCCTGATTGTGATACAGGTAGAAATTATTCTTGTTATAGATATAACCGTCCCAGTCACCGATAAAAATATCGAGTGCGGCGACCTTCAGGTAGTCGGCAAGGTTGAACACCTCTTCCAGACCACAGGGAAGCTGATCCGGCGGAGTATTGTTCAGCACGGAGATAAAATGGGCCAGATCGGAATAATCATCTGAATTCTGGTTGGTTTTCAGGTCATATACCCGTCGGTCCCCGGATTCCATCTTGTACAGGTCCGGATCCTCTCCCAGGTACGACAGGTCGGCGGGCCAGAGGCATTTGAAGAGATTGCCCTCCTTGTTGCCGAAACGCGATTTCATAAATTCCTCATCGATATGCTCCACATGAATATATAGTCCGAAATAGTTATTGTTAATATACAGTGCGATATGGTTGGCTCTGGGTGCAGGCAGCCCGAAATCCCGCATCAGATCCCAGCAGAGTTTGGCACGTATCACAGAAGGATCGTTGTGCTCCCCGTTCAGGTTCATCTTCTCCAGACCCCGGTAGCTCCTTCCCGGTTCGAAGGTATTGAAGGATACCTTGAAAGACTTCTTGGCAGCCCACCGGGAGGTATTTCCGCGCAACCGGAATCCGATATTTTCAATGGAATCGCATACCAGAGTGTTATTGAAGATGAAGCTGGCATGAAATTCCTGATTGCTGTCCGGATGATCGTAAAGCCACTGAAGACTGTCCGGGTTGATGGAAATATCGATCCGGGGAACCAGGGTGTCCACAAAGAGGTGTCCGGCAGGTGGGGATAAGGGTTGCCCGTGCACTTCACCAAAGAAACAGATACCTGCCAAAGCCAGGATCGTACGCTGTAATACCGTCATGGATCCGTGTTTGCTCACAGATCAAAATTAGCAATATTTCGGGAGTCGGCGTTGAACCGGCACCGTTTGGTGCATCAACGGATCTTATAGAAAACGGAAAGGTCGAATCCCCGTGTGATTGAGATGGTGTGATTAAAGACCTCATCGGTATCACCGTCGACCACGCCGCCAACATTGGTGAGACCATGGCTGTAGGCACGGCAGAATGCGATCTGGAGGCTCCTGCTGACAAAAAAATTGACACCCACTGATCCGATGAGTGCGATATTCATCTCGTTCAGTCCATCCCAACTGAAATCATCACTGTGTGATTCCGAGACCAGGTAAGAAAACCGGGCTCCGATGCTGACGATAGGATTGAGGATCACCTTGTTCTTGAAGTTATAGGGTCTGATGATGGGGGATTTGAGCATGAGTGGCACATCAATATAGGTCAGCTTGTATGTAAAGTCAGTTTCACGGGTTTTATCCCGGGAGAAGGTCGACATACCGATACCTGCTCCGGCACCGATCAGATCGTGGAAGAAATAGTCGGCATTTACCGAAAAAGAGGCATATGTGATGCTTCCCAGAGCCGCCAGCGGATCCTTGTCAAAGTAATCATTCCTGAGCCGTGATCTGACAGGTTTGAACTCTACCCCGGCATAAAATCCGCTGTAGGTGAACGGTACATTCTTGATATTCGAGAAATCCCTTTCAAAGGTGGTAGTATCTGAGGTGATGGTGATCTTGTAATAGATATTCGTGCCCAATGCCGGAGATGCATCGAGAAATGAAGTGGTATTGGGGCTCAGGTCATCGGCGATCTTCCTGAACCTGTTCCTTCTCTTCTCAGCCCGATAGATGCAATACAGCAAATCCTCCTGTGTCTCAGGTGGTTTCCATTTAAGCAGTATGCTGGAACTTCTGATATCCGGTACGGAGGTGGATATCTTGATGGGCGGGACTGTATTGATCTCGACCGTAGTGGCTTTGGTTTCACTGCCATCCAGACAGGTTCCGGTCACCGAATAGATATAGGTCCTTCCGTCTGTAAAATCCTCATCAAGAAACCGGTTGCTATGAGTGGAACCGATCAGTTTCTGGGGAGTGGAGCGCCTTCCCCCTTCACCCCTGTATATATTGAAAGTCTGTTCATTGGCTGATTCCCAGATCAGCAACACCTGCTTCCGGAGGACAAACTCCCGGGCAGTGAGACCTGAAGGCGATGGAGCCACGGGACACTGAAAAACAGTGGAAAAATCACTCTCACGATTTTTTGTACGCGTTTTGATCTTCAGGAAAATATCAGCCTCGCGGTCAGGCTCAATCACCATTTCCCTGCCGGTCGCGCTGCCCAGAAGCTGATAATCCCGGTTGTCATATGATCCGTAAATCTCAAACATCAGGGAATCCTCACAGATATCAAATGGGAACTCCCAGCTCACACGCGCCTGGTCGTTTTTGCAGTCATGCATCACCTGCATGTTCATAGGTTTAGGAAGTAGTGGCCAGAAATTACAACTCTGTTCCGAGATACTGATGATCCTGGACACACCATTATCCAGTGTACACCAGAAAAAAAGCGGATTTGACTCCGTCAGGCGCTGTCCCGACTCAGGAAGGACAAAAGTCATCTCCCTTGACACCTGTACCTGAAAATGGGTATTATTGCCTTCCGTCAGCTCCTGCAATATCCCCCCCGGGATCAATGAAATGCCCAGATCACTCCTGCCGGAGTATTTCTCTCTGAAAGCGGCAAGATAAACCGCCGGTGTGATGTACCGTCCGGTCACGGATGAAATGTCAAGGTCATTGAATATTAAGGCCCGGGATGAGAGAAAGTCATGACTTGCGGCAATAAGAAGCTCTTCAAATCGGCTTTCTGATACCCCTGCAGAAGCCACAGAGGTCAGCAGGTACTGATACTTCTCAGCCAGCCGGGTGGAGGCCTGGTAAAGCTCCTGGCGAATGGCTGTCTCCTGTGATCTGCCCTCCACGATAAACAAGGAAGAGAGGCAAACCAGCAAACCTGCATAAATGGTAAATGAGCCCTTCATATAATTGTCCTTTTAACAACGCATAATAAGTTCTTCCTGACCAAACCAAATCCCTAAATTCCCTGTCCCAGTCGGTTTATAACATTTTACGAAGAAATTCATCTTAGGTTCGCAGAAATGAAATATGATCTCTTTTTATACGGGGAAGTATGACCGGGATAAATGATAGCGCATTAATCCGAATGCGCCATTAGCAGGAACAATGCCAATGATTCATTGGTATTATTTCGCTTATGGAGGTTTGGACAGGTTCCGGGATGACCGTCCGGGATCAATACCCGGTTCTGATCAGCACCTTTTGCGTCATTTTTGTTCCGCAGAATACCCTGCAGATGACCGGTCCGGTATGTATTGTTGGGGAAGGTTCGATCCGGACCGGAATTCTTCCCGGGCCTGTGATATCATACTTTGACCGGTGCCATACCCTACCATCCGTTCCGGACAGTATCACCGTGATATGGCAGGATTGTTCCACCTCGGCATCGATTGTAAACGACTCTGCAAATACCGTCGGATATACCCGAAAAGAACATTCCTGTTGCATTGCTGAATGATCACCGGTTAAATCCGGGTATTCATATGCCCCCATATCCACCCTTCCACCTACGAGGCGCGGATTCATGGAATAGTCTTCGGGAGGCAGGAACAGTCCTGTGGTATCAGGGCTCCCGGCATTGATGCAGGGTGAATCCGACAGCAGTGCATAAAAATCGTCGCCTGATGATAAAAAGAGAGGGTTCTCCTCGATGCAGTCCTGGTATACTCCAATAAATCCGCCGGGCTGTCCTCCTGTACCGCCGAACAGATCCACACCGCCCTCAATATCACACCAGTAGAATCCGGGTGCAGAAAATGTATCCCATATATAGACCTGGGGTCCCCCCCCTCCCAGATCGGTATTTCCCCAGAGTATATTGTCGGTCAGGACGGGGAAGGATTCGAAGTTGACAAACAATCCCCCTCCTGCACCGCCGGTGTTGTCCGCTATTGTGTTGCAGGTCAGGGCTATGGATGCTGTGATCAAAGCAACAGCGCCCCCGAAGAAATAGGCAGAATTCCCATGAAACAGGTTGTTCACGACCGGCCGTATACCATCCGACCTGAGTGCGCACAGACCTCCCCCCAGTGCGCTGAAATTATCCGCAAACAGATTTCCGTTCACCAGGGGATCGGAGTATTCAAATGAGAGTCCTCCACCTACGCCGGTGGATGTATTGCCCAAAAACCGGCAGTGCAGGATCCGGGCGTCGGAATAATAGAGTGACGCCGCCCCGCCATATCCGTAAAGGGTATCCAGGCCACAGTCGTTGTTCTGGAACAACGAACGGGTTACAAGAATATCCGATGCGGAAGTCCAGAGCGCGCCACCATTCTTTACCGCACGGTTTCTTACGAAATGACACCTGTCAATCCGAAGCCGGTTAAAATCCCTGATGAAAAAGGCTCCTCCATACCAGAAGATGGTATCCTGTCCTGCCGCCTTGGCATGTTCGAACCTGCATAAAACAAACAGGGACGAGTCATTGGCCGGTGACAGATGATCGAATCTGAAACCACCCCATCCTCCCTGCTTGCTTGTGATCACGGAGAAGCCGGCTGTGTCGGCAACCATAAAGCGGATGGTATCCTCCGGCGTTCCGACTGCCGTTATCCTTCCGGCCACTGTAAAGAGGTAATGATCCATGAAAATCACAATTGTCCCGGGCGGAACCGAAAGGGCCTCACCGTCAGGAATATAGATATCCCCAGTCACCAACACAGTGTCGGCATCCCATGTCCCGGATACCAATCCGGAAACCTCTATATGGCTGGCATGCATCTCCCGGGCGAACAACCCGGAAAACAACAGAAAAATGTAAAAACGGCAGGGCATGTTAGCTGATTTTCCGGCGAAAATACTCAAATTCAATTATCGGTACTTCACCGGTCAGCCCGGGCATTCACACATCGATGCAGTAACAAAATGATGGTTATTTGGTTTTTTTTGACAAACCGATAAATAAAGAGTACCTCGCAGCGTTTCAGCTGATATTTGTATCAACCGGCCTTTCAGCCGGATCCTTTTCCGGATTCAGGATGCTCCCGTGACAGATCAGTGCTGTTGCCCTGATGATGAACAAATCCGTACTCTTCCTGTTAGTTGTCCGTTCCATGAACTGCGAATGGTATAAATTCATATTTTCGCATGCGAATCACTGAACATCAAAATCAAAACACTGAAAAATGTCAGTACTTGTAGGTAAAAAGGCTCCCCTGTTCGAAGCGGAAGCTGTTGTGAGCGGAAACGAGTTTGTTGAAAAGTTTTCCCTGGAGCAATACATCGGCAAGAAGTATGTGATCTTCTTTTTTTACCCGCTGGATTTCACTTTTGTATGTCCGACTGAGATATTGGCCTTCCAGAGGAAACTGGATGAATTTGAGAAGCGGAACGTGGCTGTGGTGGGATGTTCCATCGACTCCAAGTTTTCGCACCGGGCCTGGCTGAGCATGGAACAGAAAGACGGCGGGATCAGGGGGGTTATTTTTCCGCTTGTATCCGACAGATCCAAGACCATCAGCATGAATTACGATGTGCTTGCCGGAGAGTATGATTATGACGAGGAGGCAGACCAGTATCTTTTCGACGGGGAGGCGATGGCATACCGTGGTCTGTTCCTGATTGACAAGCAGGGTATTGTCAGGCATCAGGTAGTGAATGATCTGCCATTGGGCCGCAGTGTCGAGGAAGCATTGCGGATGGTGGATGCACTGCAGCACTTCGAGGAACACGGCGATGTCTGCCCGGCTGACTGGCATGCAGGTGACGAAGCCATGAAACCCACCCCGGAAGGTGTAGCGGATTATCTGTCGAAATATTGAAACAGGATGCATAGAGTGCAGACGGCGGCGTCAGTTAACACCGCCGTTTTTTTATATCCGTGTAGCGCCTGTGCCGGCATATGATCGGATGGAATGCTTTACTTTTGGGTTTGAAAAACGGTTGTAATGGAGCATATCCGGCGATCACTGAGGGACAATCCGTGGACAAGGTGGAGCATCCTGGTACTGGTTGCCTTCGTGCAGGCCGCCAATTATTATTTCTATGATGCCCTGTCTCCCCTGAAACGATTCCTGGAAGAACATTTTGCCTTCACCAACACCGATTTCGGTCTTTTCGTCTCGGCCTATTCGATCCCGAACATATTCCTGCTGATGTGTATCTGGGGGGGTATTATCCTTGACCGGCTCGGCATCCGCCGCACCGGCTTCCTGTTCGTTTTGCTGATGGCGGCCGGGGCCATGGTCACGGCATATGGTTCCAGCACCTTTTATGTCAACGGCGGGCCGGGTTATAGCCTGATGGGCTCCTTTTTGCCGGCTTATTCCCCCGAGTTGAAGATGATGTTGCTGGGGCGTTTTCTGTTTGGTCTGGGTGCAGAGACCAGCATTGTGGTGATCAGCAAGATCATCGTGAAATGGTTCAAGGGCAAGGAGCTGGCCATGGCTTTCGGGTTCAAGATCGGGATTGCCCGGTCGGGATCATGGGCTGCATTTTATTTTTCGCCCACACTGGCCAATGCACTGCCGCACTGGAGCTGGGCCATCTGGTTAGCCGCCCTCTTACTCATCATGGCACTGCTTGCCTTCCTCATCTATACTATGGCCGATGCCAGGATCGACCGTCAGCAGCTGCAGGGAAACCTGATCACACAGAAAGACCGCTTCCGGATGCAGGACATGGTACAGTTGGTTACCAACCGCTCATTCATCTTTGTCACCCTGCTGTGCATGACCTTTTACTCGGCTGTCTTCCCATTCCAGTCGTTCGCACCCGATTTCTTTCTGAACAGGTTCGGCTTCACTCCTGAGATGAGCGGGAAAATCGCCTCCCTGCTGTCGGTGGGAACAGCCATCTTCACTCCCCTGGCAGGGATGTTCATCGACCGCAAGGGCCGCAGTGCCACGGTTATGGTAGCCGGATCGCTGATGATACTTGGCATACATCTCTGCTTTGCATGGACCTTCGTATCGCCCTATATCCTGATGATCCTTCTGGGGATCGCTTTCTCCATGGTACCCGCCGCCATGTGGCCATCGGTGGCAAAAATCGTGGATGAAAAGCGCATCGGCACGGCCTACGGAACCATGTTTGCCATACAGAACCTCGGGCTATGGGCCTTCCCATTGCTCATCGGCATTGTCCTCGACGGCACAAACCCCGGGATCACACCAGCTATGGTCGCTTCGGGCAGTGCTTCGTACGACTATACCTGGGCCATCCTGATGCTGGCCGGCCTGGGCCTTCTGGGTCTGTTGTTCGCCATCTTGCTGAAACGTGAAGACCGCAAGTCGGGATATAGACTGGAGCTGCCCTCCGGACAAAGCGGCACAAAGAGATAGCCTGTCATGAAGTATTTCATCAGGACACCTGTCGTGGTAAGGATGCTCCGGAGAGACATCATCTGGAGAATCGGTAAGACACCGGGTAATATTTATCTCACTTTCGACGATGGTCCGGATGAAACGGTCACTCCCCTTGTGCTCGATATCCTGAATGAGCGGGATGCAAAGGCCACCTTTTTCTGCCTTGGCAGAAATGCAGCCCGGCACCCGGAGCTTGTGGACCGTATCCGTCTGGAAGGACATACCCTGGGGAATCATAGCTTCGATCACCTTGATGGCCGGCGGATAGATGCCCGTACCTTCCTGAGCAATGTGATGAGGGCTCATGAGATCATCCGGTCGCCGCTGTTCAGGCCGCCCTACGGCTGGATCAGCTCCCGACAGATCAGGTTGCTTGGCACCTCCTTTCATATCATTGGCTGGACTGTCCTGCCCGGCGATTTCGACTCCCGCGTTTCCAGAGAGCTATGCCTCAAAAGGCTATACCGTCATACCCGCGGAGGGGATATCGTGGTGCTTCATGACCGTGAAGCCTACAAAGAAAAACTGCTTTTTCTGCTTCCTCTCTTCCTGGATCACTTCATAACGCAAGGCTATCGTTTCATGGCCCTGGAGAGGGACACTTCCGGGGAAATACCGAAATTTGCAATGGACATAAAGCAGCCGTGACGTGAACCGTCTCTCCGCCCTTTTCATTATCTCCCTCCTGCTGCCTGTGGCCATCATGATAGTGGGGGGTTGTGCCCATCCGGTCACACCTTCGGGTGGTCCGCGCGACACGGCACCCCCCGTGGCATTGCATGCCGATCCGCCTTTTCTTTCCAGAGGTATATCACCTGCAGAGGTGCACATCACTTTCCATGAGTTCATCCAGTTAAAGGAACTTCAAAAGCACCTTCTGGTCTCTCCCCCAATGGATCCGCTTCCCGATGCGGTGCTACGGGGTAAAACCCTGATTATCCGTTTCCATGGCAGCCTGCAGCCGAATACCACCTACACGGTCTATTTCGGGGAGGCCGTTGTGGATATTACCGAATCCAATCCGCTGTCCAACTTCAGCTATGTCTTTTCCACGGGTGAGACCCTTGACAGCCTGACCATCGTAGGAATAGCGCGGGATGCCTTCACCCTGGAGCCACAGGAAGGGGTATATGCTATGGCTTATCAGGTGCACAATGACACCCTTCCGGCTGATTCGCTCCCCCTGAAGATCAAACCGCAGTATGTTTCACGGACCGATAAGGACGGAACCTTTACGATGTCTCACATGAAGGATCAGGATTACCTGGTGTTTCTCCTGGACGATCTCAACAGCAATCTGTTGTTCGACCTTCCGGATGAAAAGACCGGCTTTGCAGACAGCCTGATCAGGCCCTGGCACATCGTGAGGGATACCTCTGTGATTCCTGCCACGGACTCGCTGAACCTTACAGGGGCCACACAGCAGGATTCCGGTCTGTTAATGCCTTCACCCCCTCCGGAACTGGAACTGTTCATGTTCACTGCAACAGACACCCTCCAGCGCATCCTCAGGGCATATTCCGAAAAGCCCAACACTGTCCTCTTTGCTTTCCGGTTTCCTGCCGATACGGGCACCCTCAGGATAAGCTGCGATGCCATTCTGCCCGGACAGATGGTGACAGAGCTGAAATGCGGCAAGGATACGCTTCAGGCATGGATCAAACCGCCGCTTCCGGATACCCTTCTGGCCTTTGCAGATTTCGGATACGGTATTTCCGATACGGTCGCTTTGCCCCTGGTCAGGGCCTCAAAAGGAAAACCGGTACCACTTGTTCCGCCCGACAGCATTGCACTGAAGATATCTGCCAATCTGAAGGCCGGTCAACTGGACCCGTTCCGGCCCCTCATTATCGAATCCGACTACCCGTTAACCGGTGTCGATACCAGCGGTATCCGCCTGTACACTGACCTTGATACCATCGTACCCTCCCTGAAATGGGCAGGCAACCTGTTCCGCACCATCCGTGTGGCACATGACTGGGAAGACCGGATCACCTACAACCTGATGATACCCTCCTCATCCCTGACCACATGGATGGGACAACGTCAGGACACCATCAGGTTCATATTTTCCGTGAGACCCGAAACAGAATATGGTAACCTGGCAATCAATCTGACGGATACTGTTTCAGGCTCAGCCCTCATCTTACAGCTGCTGGACGGTAAAAACCAGGTTGTCCGGGAAGCACTCACCACCGAGAGAGGCCTTATCAGGCTCGGCCATCTGTTACCCGGCGGATATATGCTTCGTGCAATTGTTGACAGAAACGCCAACGGGAGGTGGGATACCGGCAGATTCCCGGGCCTTCAGCCTGAACGGATTTTCCTGTATCCTGAGACACTACAGGTCAGGGCCAACTGGGACCTGGAGGAAGAGTGGGATCTGGAGGACTAACGGATGGCAGCCATCAGCAGCTCAATATCCTGGTAAGGCAGGCCAAAATGGTTTCCGATGAAGGGTTTTGTCAAAATGCCCTGATAGAGGAAAACGCCATATCTCACTCCGTAATCCACGCTGAGCACCTGCTCCACACCTCCCTCCTCTCCGATCCGGAGCAGAACGGGAGTCAGGAAGTTGCTGAAGGCAAAGGATGCGGTATGCGGATATCTTGAAGCGATATTGGGCACACAGTAATGCGTTATATCGTACTCCTTGAAGACAGGATTCTTATGATCAGTGACCCTTGAAGTCTCGAAGCATCCGCCCTGGTCGATGCTGATGTCGATGATGACGGCGCCGTATTTCATTTTCCTCACCTGCTCCGCACTGACCAAACAGGGAGAGATGGTTTCCTGGGAATGGATGGCTCCAATAGCCAAATCGGCGGTCTTCAAGGCTTTTTCAAGAACCAGCGGCTGAATGATCGATGTGAAAAGGGGAACACCCAGTTCATTCTGCAACCTGCGCAGCCGGTATACCGAGTTATCAAACACCTTGACTTGTGCACCGAGGCCGAGGGCCGCCCGTATGGCATACTGAGCGACTGTACCTGCACCCAGGATCACCACCTCGGTAGGGGTAATCCCCGGGAATCCGCCGAAAAGCGATCCCTTCCCGATTGAAGTATCAGCCAGATACTCTGCGGCAATGAATATGGAAGCGGTGCCGACAATCTCACTGATGGCACGAACCACAGGGAACGAACCTGAGTTATCCTTGATATATTCAAAAGCAACGGCAGTGACCTTTTTCTCTGCCAGGCGCCTGAAGTACTCCTTGTTTTGTGTGGTAAGCTGCAGGGTAGAGATGATGGTCTGACGCTGATTCACCATTTGTAACTCCTGGTCGGAAAGCGGCGCGACCTTGACTACAATGTCGCTTCTGAAAATATCGGGGGTATTGAAGACAATTTCGGCTCCCGCCTCGCTGTATTCATGATCGCTGAAATGGGCTGTTTTTCCGGCGCCTGACTCCACCCGCACCTTATGCCCGTTGGCCACAAGAACTCCCACCGCCTGGGGTGCAAGAGGTACCCTGCTCTCCTGAAAGGCAGTCTCCCGCGGCATACCAATGGACAATTCACGGTTTCTGCGTTCCATCAGCAACATCTCCTCCTTGGGGAGAAGAGCTTCGGAACCTGAATAATTCATCATTTGTTTCTGTTCGCCTGCCATCTGTTCCAGGGATTTATCCCGGATGGTACCCGTTTCAGTCCTGATTGTCAACGGGACCCCTGAATCATATCGACCACCCTTTCAGTTTCATAATCTTCATCCAGGATCAATGCACTCAGGGCGGATTAAAGATAATCAAAAAACCGGACACGTGAATATAATATTCATCTATCTGCCGCCTTCGATAAACCTTTCCACCATTTCGGCCACAAGGAGATTCCCGTCAGGATTCCAGTGGGTATCTCCCTTGATAAAAAACATGCCATATGTTTCTTCAGCCGTCCGTTCGCCTATAAAAACAGGAAAAAGATTCAAAAAACCTGTTCCGTATTTTTCACTGAATTCCTTCCAGAAAGTCACCTGCCGGCTGTCCAGGTCATTGGCGAAAATCTGGTGGGGTGCCGGGTAAACCACAATGGTCTGGGGGATCCCGTGTTTATCGCACAGATCCTTCAGCTGTTTCATATGCTTTCCTGCCAGGCGTAATCCTTCCTTGCCCCACCGCTTGAACACCTGATTGTCGAGAGTCCAGATAAACCGGCCTTCCTCCGGATTGTCACTGTCCATATATCCATCCAGGTTTTGAAACCAGACATTGATATTGGCCATTTCATCCTCATAGAAGGCATTGTCAATCCGGGGATGCTTGTGCGACACCGCCGAGATGGAATAACCGAGAAACGATGTCCTTGCAAGGAACCGTCCCGTCTTCATGATGAGATGATTCCAGGCGGTGGGAAGCCGGGGTTCGAAACCCTTGTAGAATATCTCGTCCTGGATGTCAGAGATATCTATGAACACAAACAGCTCATCGAAATTCAACCCTTTTTCTTCAATAAGATACCGTGTTTTCAGCCAGTACAGGAGGGGGCTGTAGCTGACAGCCGCACCGTTGAGTATTTCCGTTCCTTTTTCAGAGAACCGGCTGTTGAGTATTCCGGCGACACTCTCCTCCCATGATACACCCATGCCTTCCAGGAATGAATCGCCCATGAAAAGATACCGTTTCCCCTGGTAATCAGATGTTACTGTCCGTGTCGATCCATCCCTGAAACCGAGGGAATTGGTGAGAACCTCATATTCCCTGCCGCCCCACATGGTCTCTGCCGTGGCTGAAGGAATGAAATCGTGGTGATAGAAAGGATGAGTGCATCGGAAAGCATGGTAGTCCTTCGGTATGAAAAGCAACCCGGCAATAAGGTCGATCACCACCAGACCCGCGGCAATAAACAGTATCAGAGTCCGGACAGGGTGCTTTGCAAACCGGTTGGGGGTGGTTCCCTGTGATAATTTCCCGGAGTCTATTCTTCCTTTTGCCATTCAGTATTGAAATTTCCTTTCTCCCGTAGCCGGATCCGGCAGAATTGAAATGTATACGGCTTCCCGGGGTAAAAGTTGCCCGATATTTTCCGGCCATTCAATGAAGCAATAGCAACCACTGGAGAAGTACTCATCCAGTCCGAGATCGAGAGCCTCCATGATATTACGGATCCTGTAGAAATCGAAATGGTACACGGGATAGCCGTCGGCAGCCCTGTATTCATTGATGATGGCGAATGTAGGGCTGTTGACAACATCGGTGACCCCCAGTTTCCGGCACAAAACCTGTATGAATGTGGTCTTGCCCGCACCCAGCTCGCCTGAGAAAGCAAAAATACGTGCCTCCGGATGGTCATTCAGCAGTAATACCGCCAGACTATCCAGGTCGGACACATCCATTGAAGTGAATTCCCGGAACATTGGACAAAATCTAAACCGGATGGCAAAGATAAGAATCAGCAGGGTCCGGCCTGTATTGCTGAGGCAGGGCATCCCCAACTGTTTCAGGGACGGGCCAAACACAACAGGATCATCTGGCCTTGAGGTGAATATAGGGGATCATCATCTCTTCCATCGAAATACCGCCATGCTGGAAGGTGTTCCGGTAATAGTTGACGTAATAATTGTAATTATTGGGATAGGCAAAAAAATCGTTCTTTTTGCAGAAGATGAATGAGGAGCTGACATTGATCCGGGGAAGGTAGATATTACCCGGATTCCTGACCTCAAACACCTCACGCCGGTCATATTGCAGCGCCTTTCCCGTCTTGTATCTCAGATTGGTGTTGGTATTGCGGTCTCCCAGCACTTTCACCGGGTCCTGCACCCTGACCGATCCATGGTCTGTTGTGATGATGAGATCAATACCCTTGTTTCCGATATAGGATATGATGTCCCGCAACGGGGAATGCTCGAACCATGACAGGGTGAGAGACCGGTAGGCAGGCTCGTCATCGGCCAGTTCGCGGATGATCTCCATTTCCGTACGGGCATGTGAAAGCATATCCACGAAATTGTAAACCACCACATTCAGTGCATTCCCCATCATATTGGGGAGATTGTCCACCAACTTCCTCCCCACATTCAGGTTCAGCACCTTTGTGTAGGAAAAGCGGATGTCCTTTCCGTATCTCCGGAGAAACTCACCGAGTAGATGCTCCTCATACATGTTCTTCAACCCTTCTTCATCCTCCCTGACCCAGTACTGGGGATATTTCCTCTCTATTTCCGATGGCATGAGCCCTGAAAAGATAGCGTTCCTTGAATACTGCGTGACGGTCGGCAAAATGCTGTAGAAGATATCCTCCCGTTCCACACGGTAGTGCTCCTCAATGACGGGCTGCAGTGTCTTCCACTGGTCAAACCTGATGTTGTCCATAAGGATGAAGAACACCTGATTGTTGCCATTGAGGCTTGGAAGTAACCTTTCCTTCAGAAGTGTATGCGACATTACCGGGCGGTCGTTGCCTTTGCCGGTAAGCCAGTTTTGATAGTTGCTCTCGATGAATTTCCCGAACACTTGATTGGCTTCGCTTTTCTGCATATTCAATACCTCCTGGATACCCGTATCGGCGATGCTGCCCAGTTCGAGCTCCCATCTTACAAGACGGCGGTACACATCCGTCCATTGCCTGTGGTCCAATGGCCCTGAGATATCCATGCCCAAACGGCTGAAACTCTGCTGGTAGGCCATCGTGGTCTTCTCGCTGATCAGCTTCTTGTTTTCCAGGTTCTTCTTCAGAGAGAGCAGTATCTGGTTGGGATTGACAGGCTTGATCAGGTAGTCTGAAATTTTTGATCCAATGGCATCTTCCATGATTGTTTCTTCTTCGCTCTTCGTGATCATCACCACAGGCAGTCTGGGAAATTCCTGCTTGATAACCTCCAGTGTCTCTATTCCTGACAAACCGGGCATCTGCTCATCCAGAAAGATGATGTCGAAAGGCTGCTTCCGTACCATTTCCAACGCATCGGTGCCGTTGTTGGAAGTTTCAACATGGTAGCCTTTCTGCTCCAGAAAAAGGATATGCGGCTTCAGCAGGTTGATTTCATCATCAACCCAGAGGATATTGATTTTGTCCATATTCAAATGAGGTTAATGCGCGTTTTGATCCTATCATGGCATGCCACATGCATTGCAAAAATATTGCCAGAATGTCCGGCATTGTGAATGGGAATCGTGTCTTTTCGACGAAAGATTCCGGCTTCTGGTCAAATTGTATATCTGCTCCGGAGGGATTGATTTTTTATCGGGATGAAACGGAGATCATCATTATCAGTTGAAATAATGATGGATTCTGTACTTTTATTGCCTTAAGGTGAAAAAAAACCGGCGGTTCTGTAACCGGGCCGGTTAAAAGGGTGCCGATCCTGAACTGTTCCGGGCTTCACTGAGCCATGATGGCATGATGTTTTCATTTTGAGTAATATTGCAGTATCAACATCCGTCGAAAATGAATGTGATCAATGAGGATGCTTTGTTCAAGAAGAAAATAGACGCCTATAAGGAACGTGAGAAGGAATTGAACTGTTTGTACAGGATTGAAGAGATCCTTAAGGCGACCAGCAACAACCTGGAACTGGTGCTTCAGAAGGTCGTGGAAGTGATCCCAACGGGTTGGCAGTACACAACCATTTGCGAAGCCAGGATACTTTTTGATGGCAATTCTTACCAAACTGAGGGATTCAGGGAAACCGAGTGGATGCAACACGCTGACCTGGTGGTCGACGAACATGTGTCGGGACAGGTGGATGTAGCTTACACTCAATTCATCAGGCTTCATCAGGGCAGCCAGTTTCTCCCACAGGAGCAAAAACTCCTGAACAACATTGCCGACAGGATGGGCAGTCACCTGTTCCACCTCAGGTTGAAAAAGCTTCGTGAGGCGGCCGGACGGCATGAGCCGGGTGCTGTCACGGAGAATCACTCCCTGATCTCCTACAAGGCTGACCAGCACTGGAGATGGAGATACCATATGGCGCAGGTGATCTCGGAAAAACTGGATATGGAGACCTTCGGAGTCAAGGCGCTGTATATTATCGGAAGTACCAAGACAACGGAAGCCGGACCGGCAAGTGATATTGACCTGCTGGTACATTTCGCAGGTGATGACATTCAGCGTAAGATGCTCGAAAGCTGGATGGAGGGTTGGAGCCTCTGTCTCTCCGAAATGAACTATGCCCGGACCGGTTATCCAACGGAGGGGCTCATTGATCTGCATTTCATCACAGAAAAGGATATTCGTGACAAAAGCAGTTTTGCGGTCATGATCGAGTCAGCCGGCGGCGGCGCCAGCCTTCTGAAAGTTTGGAAATGAGATATCTCCCCTAATGATCAATTGCTTTTTTGTCAGCGACCTTCACGGCAGAGAGTCCAGGTACCTCAGTCTGTCGGCAAAAATATGGAAAGACCGGCCGGCAGCGGTATTCATGGGTGGTGATCTTTTGCCTCACGGACTGCACAGAACGGATTTCACCGGACATTTCGTAAAGGATTTTCTTGCAGATATTTTTACTGACCTTCGAACCGGAATGGGTAACGCTTACCCGCACGTCTTCATCATCCTGGGGAATGATGATGCACGATCCGAAGAATCCCACATCAGGGAGTGCGGTGAGACAGGCGTATGGCAATACATGACCATGAGCTGTTCAGAATTCATGGATTTCAAGGTTTTCGGTTACCCTTTCGTTAACCCGACACCTTTCAGGATGAAGGACTGGGAGAAATACGATTTGTCACGTTTCGTCGATCCCGGATGCATCCCGCCCACCGATGGCTTCAGAACCGTCCCTCCCGACTATGATCCGGAATGGGATACCATACAAAAGGATCTGCAACGGCTGACCCAGGATGAAGATCTTTCGCGCGCCGTTTTTCTCTTTCACTGCCCTCCCTACAACACAGCACTTGACCGTGCGGAACTCGACGGCCAGTATATCGATCATGTCCCTCTTGACGTCCACATCGGAAGCATCGCCATCAGACGCTTTATCGAGGAAAGAAAGCCATACCTCACACTGCACGGGCATGTTCATGAATCCACAAGGATAACCGGAAAATGGAGAGATACAGTGGGATCCACCCCTGCATTCAATGCTGCCCATGATCAGCAGGAACTCAGCATCATCCGGTTCGACCTTCAAAACCCGGAAAATGCGGAACGGATTTTGATCTGATCCACCCACTTTCAGATGTCGCAAGAAACCGCAATCATAAAGAGTATGAGCCTTCATCGGGTCCTGCAAACCGGCATATGCGCCATGACGCTGCTATCCATGACACTGCTCTTGCCTGCCTGCAAATCCTGCGAAGAGTCAAGGCAGGATCTGAAATTCAGCAGGAATACCGGTAACTGGTTCCCCTCCGATTCCATTATCTCCATCCGTTTTACTGATACCCCGGGAAACGAACAGGTCTTCCTGCAGACCAGCGCCAGGTCGTATTACGATGAAATATTGCTCTATGAGCAGGAGGATTGCGACAAGATCCGTTATTTCGGCGAACGGGCGGAGCTCTCACTATACTGTGCCTCAACCGGAAAAAATCTGTATATCAAATTCTCTGTAGAATATGATCCCGGCACCGGGGAGTTCTTCTTTCAACGCATGTACGTCTCATGCGGACTGGAACTTTTGGTTCCCGTAAGTGTTTCGGGAAATGCGGCATCGGATACCACCCTGCTTCTGCATTACGGCAATTACAAGTATCTGGAGACATGGACTGACCCCTGTGGAACGAAGCATGAACATGTATATTATCGTTCAGGAGGCATTCCGGCGGTATCCATTTATATTTCCAGAAAAAACGGCTGTGCCGCCATTCAGTATGACAACACGTGGTGGTGCCTGGCTCCCCGGTAAGAGCCAACAACCAACGAGTACGGAACACAGACATTGCACCAGACAGATCAGTGTAAATTTTTCAGCCTTGATTAACATGTTCCGGTATTAACATGAGGCTGTGAAAAAAAATCATCGGGCAGTCATCAAATATGCCCGGGATGCAAGGAAATTTGTAACAGGGAATTTGTTATCAGGCATGAAACGTATCCGGCAATTTTCTTTTTCAGGATCGGTTCTCGCATGGATCCTGCCTTTGTTCCTCTGGAGCCAGGCTCCTGAGAGACGTATCACGAAGGAAGAATATATCCAGATGTACAAGGATATTTCCATTGAGGAAATGGTCGTCTACAAGATACCTGCGAGCATTACACTGGCCCAGGGTATCCTTGAATCTGCACACGGTAACAGCGAGCTGGCCCGGAATGCGAACAACCACTTCGGTATCAAATGCCATCTGGAATGGGACGGAAAGACCTATATCATGGATGATGATGCCCGGAATGAATGTTTCCGGAAATACAATGATCCTTACGACTCATACAGGGATCATTCCCTGTTCCTGACCACCCGGGAGCGTTATGCCGGTCTGTTCAAGCTTGATATTTCAGACTACCGGGCATGGGCACATGGATTGAAAAAGGCCGGATATGCCACCAATCCGGATTATCCGCAACTGCTGATCAATATCATAGAGGAATTCAAACTCTTCGGTTATGACCGGATGGTTACCGAAGAAGGATATACCTACAAGCCGGATCAAAGTACGAGCCGGGAGGAAAGGTTCAATCCCAGAAACAGGAATACAACGGATTTTGAAGAGGTTTCACCCGGACCTGCCGGAAGAAAGATTTTTCTCAACAATAACATCAAATTCATTTACGCAAAAAAGGGAGATACTTTTTTCAGCATCGCACAGGATTTCGCCATCTATACCTGGCAGATATACAAATACAATGATCTGGACAAGAATGACCCTATCTGCAAAGGTCAGATGATCTACCTGGAGCGCAAGAAAAACAGATCAGAGAGTACCGGTTATCATGTGGTGCAACCCGGTGACAGTATGTATGAAATATCACAGCAGTACGGAGTTAAACTGAAGAGACTTCTGAAGTACAACGAGCTCGTTCCGGGGATCGAACCTGAAGCCGGCCGGAAGATATGGCTTCACAAGCCGAGATAGACCGTGTATCTGCTGATCCGTTAAACCGCCAAGGGTTTATTCAGCGATATATTAATTATTATTATCTTGCATAGTGAATTGATCGGATCCATGATCCGACACGTTGTTTAAACCAAAACTTAAAAGAATGGGATTTGCAAAAGAATTCAGGGATTTCGCCATGCGCGGCAATGTCGTGGACATGGCGGTCGGTATCATTATCGGTGGCGCCTTCGGCAAAATTGTGGCCTCTGCTGTAAATGACATCATCATGCCTCCGATCGGGTACCTTGTCGGGGGTGTCGATTTCAAAGCACTCAAGGCGGTGGTCAAAGGCCCCGTTATCAATGATGCAGGTGAAACCATCACAGAGGCGGTAACCATCAATTACGGCAACTTCATCCAGACCACCATTGACTTTCTGATCATCGCCCTGGTCATTTTACTGATGATCAAAGCCATGAACAACCTCCGGAAGAAGGAGGAGGCCCAACCGGCTCCTCCACCGGCTCCCACCAAGGAGGAAACCCTGCTCACCGAGATCAGGGATCTGCTCAGGAAATAGGGATTTCGGCAGTCATCGAGGCTGATGCCCATGACTGCCCGGAGGTGAACATAGTCAAACTGTAAGCCTCACCGGCTACCAGCCTGACCACAAACACAGACTCCAACGGGCAGGTTGTGGTACCCATTTCGCTGAACATCAGTCCCGGTGACACCGTGAAAGTGACCCTGATCCGGGCGGGAAGCACCCGGGACCCGGAATGGGAATTCAAGGCCCTGTCGGTACACCATTCCCCGTGGCCCGTTTTGAAGGTGAATTAGGAAGCCACCCTTCCTTACCATTTCACGGTAAATACCGAAGGGTCAAAGGCCGTCTTTCCCACGTGGAAAGGTGACATATACCACCTGCATCACTCGGGATGAAGAAAATATTGATATTCTGAAGCCGGTTCAAATGCTGCGGTAAAAAGCATTATCCGGATATTTCCTGATGGTGGGCTGTCACTTCAGTGATTGATGATCAGGGCTGAATGGAATGCCTGTTCCCCGGCCAGCCAGGATAGGATGTATATCCCGGAAGGAAGGCCGGAAATATCCATCTGCAGGCGAAGCCTTATGTTATCCGTTGCAATGTTTGCAGGGGTATTCATTTCCTTTATCTGTATGCCGCTGCCAGTGTAAATCCGGATCAGACCTGCCGGGGACACACCTGCCGGTAATTC
The DNA here is from genome assembly GCA_016939365.1 of Bacteroidales bacterium. Classification (GTDB taxonomy): domain Bacteria; phylum Bacteroidota; class Bacteroidia; order Bacteroidales; family JAFGHD01; genus JAFGHD01. The sequence goes on from JAFGHD010000117.1 coordinate 38,717, forward strand.
CACAGTGATCCAATCCGCAGACGGATTCGGAAAAACCTGCAATCCGGCGTTCATTTTGGAAGCGTTATCCCCTGTTCCGGTTTGGATATCAAAAATATCAATCACCAGACCCTCAATGACGGTGAGACCGTAAGGAATCTCATCCGGGATCAGGTACCAGCCGTTGTATGTACCGCCCCAGCCGAAATTGATGTGATAGTAGTCATCCGTGTTGTATCCGTCGACCACGACGTTGTGGCCCATATCCCACTGGGGTGTCACCACAGCCAGATGGGCGGGCTGGGCATGCTTCATGTTGTGGGATAGACGGCTGTAAAGACTGGTATCTGATTCATCGATCAGTTCGCACTGGTCGAATCCGAATTTCAGGTAGGCGTTGTATGCCTGGACCACTCCGAAGGTACCGGAGACAGACGAAGTATAGACCTGCCTGGCTGCCGCACCACAGGCAAAGGTCAGCGCCGCCCTTTCATCATTCTTCAGCGGTGAACCCGTAAGCCACCGTCCCTGAATGGAATCCAGCCACCCGTTGATCTGGGGGAATGAAAGGAAATCCTGCTGTATGTAATCGTCGTCGATCCAGTAATTCCGGCCCTGATAAGAGTGGTAATAATCATCCTCGTTGGTAAAGAGGGTTCCGTTGACGGTTTTGAAATGATCGACGATCATGGCCATAGCGGTAGCGGGACATCCTGCCACGCTGCGCCCCCCGGTGACCGGGTCCATCGGGCAGAAGTTGTTGTATGGCGGGCTCTGATGCCAGTTCTCCATCAGCCAGCCACCTGTCGGGGTGGATCCGGATGGCGGCCATTGCTCGAAGAACTCCGCAGATTTCCGTCCTCCGGCAAGATGCTCCCACGCCCTCTCCCTTTCGGCCAAAATACGGGCCGGCAACTGCGGAACAAGCCGGTTCCTCAAACCGGCATCATACAGCAGAAAGCTGGTGAATTCCGAACGGCGCTCCGGCTCAGGATCACTCTCCAGCGAATAAAACAATACGGGCGGAAGGGTGGTCCGGTCGGTGGTGACAATGAAACCGGCCGGATTGAGCAGGAAGACATACAATGTCAGTTCTTCCGTTTCACTGCACCAGTTTTCATATTGTCCGGTCAGGCTGAAGCCGGGTGCATCATGGACTCCGAGCAATCCCTCGGCCGCGCGGCGGGCCATGTCGAATGAAACGGGTTCCGTGAAACCGTTGTATCCTTGCAGCAACAAAACTGCCACTACAGTGAACAGGATCCTTTGAAGTGTTCTTTTCATGGGGTTGTCAGTTAAATGGGGTTATATACTAACATTTTCATCGTATCAGTGTCTCATGGAAGCGGATCATCTGCAAGGCGGTATTGTTGCAGTCATAATGCCCGACTGCAAGGGAATGTGCATTTTCGCCGATTCGGCGGCATAATTCCTTCGAGTCCCTGCATTTTACAATCTGGCGGGCAAAATCCTCCCCCGAATCTGCTATCAGTATGTTCTCACCCTGAGTATATGGTATTCCTTCCGCACCGATGCCGGTTGAAATGACTGTTTTACCCAAGGCCATCACTTCGACGATCTTAGCTCTGAGGCCGCTGCCTGACAGCAAAGGGACGATCATCACGGCCTTGTCTTCATGATACCTGAGCGAGTCGGACACCTCTCCATCTACAATGAGGTTCGCATTCTGCATCCTGAACAGCCAGGAAGGCATCTTTTTCCCCGCAATCCTGAACACGAAATCCGGATAAACCCTTATGATAAAAGGAATAATGTCATTGATGAACCATTTTATTCCCTGGATATTAGGCATCCAATCCATGGAGCCCAGATGGTAAAAGACAGGAAAATAATCATACTGCTTTCCCATATCATAACCTGACAGGCTATGAAAATCAAATCCAATCGGTACAACGGTCGATGGGGTATGAGGTGCGTAGGAGCCAAAAATGCGGGCATCACTATCAGAGATGGCAATAATCCCGTCCACTGCGGCCGCCATCTTCATTTCAAATGAGAGCAATCTGCCGGCTGCCAGCCGAAGATACTCCTTCTTCAATGGATTGGTTTTGCTGTGGATGTAGCGCTTCCAAACGATGTTTTCAACGTTTTGAGGTCGAAGGATCACCCTGGCTTTTGAATATTTCCGGATCGTCTCCAGATAGAGACACATATAAATGTGTTCCAGCTGGATGATATCAAATGACTCTTGTGTCAGAATCTCCTTCAGATAATCGTTCCATGGTTCAGACCAAAACCTTTCCACGAAATAGGATTGATGCCGGAAAATATTACCGGTTGCTTTTAAAAAATTCAACCTGGTGTTGACCGCAACGTATTCAAGGCGGGAATTTTCCCTGAAATCGGCTGGGACAGTTTGCATATCCACCCAGTTTTTCGGGGTGTTGATAACCAGCATTTTCAGGTCCACCCCCTGATTGATCAACCCCAGTGCAGAATGATATATCGAAAAGGCACCACCGTCCCTAAGCGGGAAAGGCATTTTATGACAAAGCTGCAATATCTTCATTCCTAAGGCGATATAAGCATTTCTGAAGTTTTAATCAAATGATCCCACAACCACCCAGGAGCTTGCCTCCGATCACTGCGTCAACAATTCCGCCTATTCTGATGTCGTTTCGTATGAAACCTATATATGGCAGCAACGACACTCATGATCTGCTCATCGGTAATATCATGAAAAAGCGGCAGACAAAGGATACTACTGGCGATACTTTGAGCCACAGGCATTTCTTCTGTTTTGAATTTTGAAAATTCCGGCAGATCACAGGCCAGGGGGAAGAAATATTTCCGTGTGGTTATGTTATTGTCTCTCAGGAAATCGTGCAACTCATCCCTCCCTGCCCCGAATTCAGCAGGATCAAGCACCACGGGAAGAAAAGTATAATTATAACTTACCCCTTCGCTTGCAGGAAGGAATCTCAATCCATTCATACCTTTGAGCAACTCTTTGTACTTCAGGACTGCAGCCTTTCGTCCCGCCAGTGCCCTGTCAATATGTTTCAGCTGGCATAGACCGAAGGCAGCCTGGAATTCATTCATTTTGACGTTTATCCCACATTCCGCAGGTTTTGGCCTGGCGGTTGCTTCGGCATTTTTCAGTGCATCCATGTTTCTTTTCATTTCCTCATCATGACATACTATGGCTCCTCCTTCAAAGGTATTGAGTACTTTGGTGGCATGGAAGCTCAGTACGGACAGGTCGCCGTAACTACATATTGATGTTCCGTTGATACTGACTCCGAAGCTATGGGCCGCATCGTATATGACCCTGATGCCGTATTTTCGGGCCATCTGGCCGATCATACTAACGTTACAGGGTGTTCCAAAGACATGAACAGGAAGCACAGCGGTTGTTCTCGGAGTGATCGCGGATTCCAGCAAACCTTCATCCAGATTGAGATCCCGGGCATTAATATCTACAAAAACCGGTTCAAGGTTATTCCAGATTATGGCCTGCAGGGTTGCAGGAAAAGTAAAGGGGGTGGTAATCACCTGACCGCTCAGTCCGATACCTTTGAGAGCGATCATCAGGGCGGTTGATCCGCTTGAACACAGGCTGATGTAGTTTACTCCCAGATACCGGCATAGCGATTGTTCAAATTCGGCATGAATCGGACCTTCATTTGTCAGCATACCTGATTCCCAAATCCGCTCCAGATATGGGATGACCTCATCCAGAGGTGGCATAAGGGGTTTCAACAAGGGTATATATTCACCGTAAATTCCTCGATACATTGCTGATCGGATTGAAATGGAGTTCAAACCTCTGGATTCTTTTTCTTCTGAAAATACAGGATGATGCCCCAGTAATCATAATGATCGGTGAATTTCGAATATACTTCCCCGATACCTGATCCTTGCAGATACGTGAATACTTCGTTCAGGTTGTAATTATGCGTCTGCATCTGGGGCAGGTTGACG
>JAFGHD010000118.1 GCA_016939365.1 Bacteroidales bacterium
AATGGCCTGGGCGATGGCCGTACCGCTCATCAGTGTGGTTACGTTCCTGATGAATTCGGAATGGAAAAATTTCCGGAGCACCTGTCTCTGTTCGGATTGTTGCCGGTCAAAAATACGGACTTTTTTCAGGCTTCCCAGCCTGCTGCTTCTGTGTACCTGCTGCCTTCAGGATAATCATTACTTTTGCCGCGTGTTCCCGATTGTGCTTGTTTTCAGATACCTGAAACACCGGTGGATGTCGCTGGCCCGTCCCCTGCGGTTCCGAGACGGAATGATACCTGTGTTGCAGCAAACCATCAGGGACAGGCACTTTTATTATGAATACAATACCGTTGAGGATATCAGAAAGCAATTGTCCCGGAGCCGCCAGGTGCTGAACAGGATGGATTGGGGTGCCGGTACAGCAAGCCCGGGGAGACAGGTCCGCGTCAAGGTGTCATCGGTCGCCCGCAGAGGGTCTGTCACCAACCGCCAGGGCCGGCTCCTATTCAGAATTGCCAGATATCTCCGCCCTGCCGCAATTTTGGAACTGGGAACCTCGTTGGGTATCAGTACCCTTTATCTGGCAACGGGAGCTCCCGGAGCACAGGTTATCACCGTCGAAGGTTGCCCGGAGACATCACGGATGGCACGGGATCTCTTCCGGAGTTCAGGCTCCGCTAACATACGCCTGGTCCAGGGTAAGTTTGACGATGTGTTACCGGAAATCATCAATGAGATGACATGCCCTGCCATAGTTTTTTTCGACGGGAACCATACATATGAAGCCACCATGCTCTATTTCAGCCGGTGTCTTTCCCTGGCGGGGGAGGGGAGTCTGTTCGTTTTTGACGACATCAACTGGTCGCGGGGAATGATGAAAGCGTGGAAAGCCATCCGGAACCATCCGCAGGTGACCCTTTCGGTGGATTTCTTCAGGATGGGCATGGTTTTTTTCGGAAAGGACGAACACTTCGGTCATTATTACATGGTATTCTGATGAAACCTATATATTTGTTCTCCCATTGAAATCAGCCATGAAACAGGAAGTGATACAACTGGTGGATATCAAGCGTCATTTCAAAGTCGGTTCGGAAGTGGTCAAAGCGCTTCAGTCCATCACACTAACCATACACCGTAATGAGTTTGTAGCGTTGATGGGCCCATCGGGTTCAGGGAAATCTACGCTGATGAACATCCTGGGCTGTCTTGACACCCCTACCAGCGGACAGTATTTTCTGAACGGAAAGGATGTCAGCAAGCTGGATGACAACAGGCTGGCGGAAATCAGGAACAGGGAGATCGGTTTTATTTTTCAGACCTTCAACCTGTTGCCGCGCTCCACAGCCCTGGAAAATGTGATGCTGCCACTGGTCTATTCGGGTGTTGCCAAGCAGCGGAGGATCGAGATGGGAACCCGGACACTGGAGAGTGTGAGCCTTTCGGACCGGATGAATCACAAGCCCAACGAGCTGTCGGGCGGGCAGAGGCAGCGTGTGGCCATCGCACGGGCACTGGTGAACAGCCCGTCCATTCTGCTGGCCGATGAGCCCACCGGCAACCTCGATTCGAAGACCAGCATTGAGATCATGGGCCTGCTGGAAGAGATCCACCGGGCCGGAAACACCATCATCCTGGTGACCCACGAAGAGGATATCGCGCATCATGCACACCGGATCATCCGCCTCATCGACGGATTGGTCGAGTCGGACACCATCAATGAGGATATCCGGACCATGGAGTACTATAAAACCGAAAAAGCGGATTCCTGAACCCGGCGTTCATGAACATATCGGGTACGGGTTTGTTGATTCGTCCATGACAGCGAAGGTCAGGATATATACAAAAGGGGGCGACAAGGGGGAGACCTCCCTGCTGGGGGGCCTGCGTGTCCCCAAGTTCCATGACCGCATCGAAGCTTACGGAACGGTCGATGAGTTATGCTCATTCATCGGCCTCATCGCCGATCTTCAATCACGCGAAGCCCCCAGGAAGCTTCTCCGTGAGATACAGGAGCGGTTGTTCACCACCGAGAGCCTGCTGGCTGCGGAAGATCCCGCCCTGCTGGGCAAGCTGCCCCGTCTCGATGAGAAAGATATCAGGAGGCTGGAACTCGAGATCGATGCCATGAATGAATCCCTGCCCGAGCTGAGATCCTTCATCTTACCCGGTGGCCATCCTGTCGTGTCTTACTGCCATATTGCCCGGACGGTTTGCAGACGTGCCGAGAGAAATATTATCCGCCTCGACCGGAATGAGCCGGTGGACCCGCTGATCATTCAGTACCTGAACAGGCTGTCCGATTTTCTTTTTGTCTTCGCACGCAAGACTGCACAGGACCTCGGTGCAGGAGAAATCCCATGGAAACCCGGAAAAGAATGAAAGGGATGGTTGACCTCAGGATATATGCCCTGGTCAAGTAAAAAAAATTTGAGTACCGATAAGCAAAAAAGTATATTTTTGCAGACTTTCTAAAAAAACCTTCAGGCGATGTACTGGACTTTGGAATTGGCATCCAAGCTCGAAGATGCTCCCTGGCCGGCCACCAAGGACGAGCTGATCGATTATGCAGTCAGGACAGGTGCGCCCATGGAGGTCATTGAGAATCTGAGGGAGATCGAGGATGAGGGCGAGATATATGAAAGCATTGAGGACCTGTGGCCCGATTATCCTACCCGTGAAGATTTCTTTTTTCACGAAGATGAATATTGAAGATTGTTTACCAGGATGAAAACAAAAAGCCGGTTCGGAACCCGAACCGGCTTTTTGTTTCTCGTAACCCTTTCTCAGTCGATAATGATCACGAGATATTTCGAGGATTTCCAGAAGGCCTTGTAATCCGAAATTTCTATGGCCTGATTGTCCCCTGATCCCGTGATAGAGTACGATTCAGGCGGATGAGTGGTCACGATCCGGATCTTCTTGCCCGGACATGCGATCCGCTTCGTTTGTGTGATGTCGATCTTCTTGAAGTAATCCTGGTTGAAGTCCTGTTTCATCACCTTGGTGGAACCGATTCCGATGAAGCCTCCCTCTTTGGTGATGACATTGTTATCAATGAGTTCCTTCTTGGTGCCGACTACGAAGTAGGCCGTGTTGAGCTCCTCAGTCTTCTGTTCGATCTCCTGTTGCTGAGCATCTATTTTGGTCGATTTGGCTATACCTTCCTGTGTCAGCTCATCCACATCCCTGGTCAGCTGGGTGACCTGAATGTTCAGCTTCGCCAGTTCCTCATTCATCGCTTCGATCTGGGTATCCTTTTCCGCAAGTTGCAGGGTCAGGTGTTCCACCATCCGCTCCAGTTCGGCGATCTTGAGGTTGGATTGTCCCAGCTGGTGCTTGAGGGATGCCAGTTTCTCCTTGTTCTGCAACAACAAGCCATAGATGGAATTGATATCATCCTGGATCTGCTGTTTCACCTCTTTTTTCAGCTCAGTCCGGCCCTCCGTCCTCTCGGTGATGATCATCTCCTTGGCCTTGATGGAGTCCAGGTTGTCCTGGATCTCATTGAAAGCCCTGAGAAATTCATTGATGGATTCATCCTTCAGGGCAGCCTGGTTCATCAGGCTGTCGTTCCTCAGCTCAAGCCGCTCGATCTTGTTCTTGTTGCAAGAAAAAAGAAGCGGGATGAGCAAAAGAATTACAAATGATCTTTTCATACAGCTATTCTAATTTTAAGGGTTAGATGATTTGCAAAAATAATAAAGTTCTGTAACCTTATGCCGGGGGGGTTGTTTTGAACGGCCTGCCGATTCAACCCTTCAGCCTGTCGATCATGCGGCGTTCTTTCTTGGTGGGCCTTCCTAACCCCCTGGGCCTGAACTCATGGTTCCTTTCCCTGATCACCTTCATCTTCTCGTATTCTTCAGGGGGCGTGAGGTCCTCCATGTGCTCGCCGATCCATTTGGCGCCCACCCGGTTATGCAGCAGTGTGAGCACTTTCAGTGTACGTGTGAAGCCTCCGTCGTGAACGGTGAAAATGTCGCCGGGGTGGACCTCACGGGATGGTTTGACGGGATGATCGCCTGACTTCACCCTGCCCGCCCTGCAGGCGGCACCCGCCTGGCTGCGGGTCTTGAACACCCTTACGGCCCAAAGCCATTTGTCGATGCGTAACGTCTCATCCATGTCATTTCTTTCTGAAATAGATCTCCATCGGTACCCCTGAAAAATTAAAATGCTCCCTCAGCCGGTTCTCGACGAACCGTTTATAGGGCTCCCGGATGTACTGCGGCAGATTGCAGAAGAAGACAAAGGACGGATATGCGGTCTTGATCTGCGTGATGTATTTGATATGGATCTTCTTGTCCTGCACCATCGGGGGAGGATTTTCCTTGACCACGGGCAGCATGACGTCATTGAGCTTCCGGGTGGGAATCTTGAGGTTGCGGTTCGAATGCACCTCGTGAGCGGTCTCCAGGATGCGGAAGATGCGCTGTTTTTCCGGCACCGAAGTGAACAGTACCGGGATATCCGAGAAGGGGGCGCATTTGGCGCGGATAAGCCGCGTATACTCCAGATGTGTATTTGTATCCTTTTCCAACAGATCCCACTTGTTCACCACCATGACCAGCCCTTTGTGGTTTTTCTGGATCAGGTGGAAGATGTTCATGTCCTGTGCCTCGAAGCCCTGGGTGGCATCGATCATGAGGATGCACACGTCGCTCTCCTCGATGACCCGCACCGACCTCATGACCGAGTAGAACTCGATGTTTTCCTTAACCTTTCCCTTTTTGCGCATACCTGCGGTATCGATCAGGATGAAATCGAAGCCGAAACCGGTATAGCGGGAGAATATCGAGTCGCGTGTGGTGCCGGGGATGGGAGTGACGATATTGCGATCGTTGCCGAGGAAGGCGTTGATCAGCGATGATTTGCCCACGTTGGGGCGGCCCACCACAGCGATACGCGGCAGGTCGGGAAGCAAATCCGAACTTATCGCTTTGAATTCCTTCACGATCTCATCGAGCAGATCTCCTGTCCCGGTGCCGTGGGCGGCGGATGCAGGCCATACCTTCCCGAGGCCCAGGCGGTAGAACTCGCCGGTGATCGCTTCCTGCGAAGGGTAATCCACCTTGTTGGCCACCAGGTAAACCTTTTTCTGCGACTTGCGCAGCACCCCGGCTACGTCCTCATCCAGCCCGGTCAGCCCCTCGCGCGCATCCACCATGAAAAGGATCACATCCGCCTCTTCGATGGCCAGGTTGACCTGCTTGCGGATCTCCTCCTCGAAGACATCCTCCGATCCCAGCACATAACCGCCCGTGTCGATCACCGAGAAGGTGATGCCGTTCCAGTCGGCGCTGCCGTAATGCCGGTCGCGCGTCACGCCGCTGGTCTCCTCCACGATCGCCTGCCGCCTGCCTGTAAACCGGTTGAACAGGGTCGATTTGCCGACGTTCGGCCTGCCGACGATGGCCAGTATGTTTGTCATAGTTTATGTCTTATATCCAAAACGGTTTAACATGCGGTCGTCATCGCGCCAGTCTTTGCTGACCTTCACCGTGAGCCCCAGGAACACCTTCCTGCCGACCAATTGCTCAATGTCCTTCCGGGCTTCAGTGCCAATGCGCTTGATCGCCCCGCCGTTCCTGCCGATGATGATGATCTTCTGTGACTCGCGGGCCACGAAGATCGTGGCGGAGATCCGGTCGATCTCCTCATCCTCCTTGTAGTCAGTGACGGCCACCTCCACCGAATAGGGTATCTCCTGCCCGTAATGAAGGAGGATCTTTTCCCGGATGATCTCCGACACGAAGAAACGGATGTTGCGGTCGCTCAGCTCGTCCCCGGGAAAGTAGGGCGGATTTTCAGGAAGCACATCCAGTATCCTGTCCCTGACCGCATCCAGGTTGAATCCGAGCAGGGCCGAAACGGGAATGACCGGGCTCTCCCGAAACAGTCCGCTCCAGTGTGTGATCAGCTTCTGTGCCTCAGCCTGAGGGATGGTATCCACCTTGTTGACCAGGACGATGACCGGTATCCCAGTGGAACGGATCCTTTCGACGATGGATTCCCCGAAAAACGTCTGGCCCGGCTCCGTCATGAGCAGGAAGACATCGGCATCCTCGAAGGCCTGTGATACGAAGCCCATCATCCGTTCCTGCAGCTTGTAGTGGGGTTTGATCACACCGGGCAGGTCGGAAAAGACGATCTGGTATGTCTCCCCGCTGAGTATTCCCAGGATGCGGTGTCGTGTGGTCTGTGTCTTGGGAGTGATGACCGACAGCTTTTCGCCCAGCAAGGCGTTCATCAGCGTGGACTTTCCCACGTTGGGATTACCGAAGATATTGACGAATCCTGCCTTGTGGGACATAAAAAATTTGCTTTTTCCTTGCAGCAGTGAACAGGAATGTTTACTTTTGCCGCAGATTTCGTGCAAAGTTAGGAAAAAGGAAGGTTTCAGAGTTTTTAATGAAATTCTTCCGGCTAATAAAGGTTTTGTTCATCATCAAGATTTATATTGCGGGGTGGAGCAGTGGTAGCTCGTTGGGCTCATAACCCAAAGGTCGTCGGTTCGAATCCGGCCCCCGCTAC
>JAFGHD010000017.1 GCA_016939365.1 Bacteroidales bacterium
CATCGTCTCCTATTTCATCCGAGATAAAAAAGGCCCGGGCGCAAAGCCTGTATTTGAATACACGGGTGTGAGCAACGACAAGTTCGTGGTGATCATCGGGCAGGATTCGGAGATGACCGACGAGCGTTCGGAACAGATATGCGATATGCTTGCCGGACTGGGCGCACTGGAGGTTGAGGAACGTGAAGAGGAGGAACCCGCTGGTGAGCATGAATAGAAAGAAGCGATCATGAAGAGATATTTCCATAATCAACCGTCCAAATGCTTTCCGGCCATGATCATATGCATGCTAGCACTTGTATCATGCCGCCGCGATCATAATACCACCGGATGGGTCTATATGCCCGATATGGCTTATTCAGAAGCTGCAGAGAGCTATACCCCGAACCCGAATTTTGCAGACAGCATTACGATGCAGGTACCACCGGAAGGAACAATACCTAAAGAAATGGTGCCTTACCGGTATCCCCTGGACTTCGATGGCCAGAAACAGGCAGGGGCAGAGCTGGTCAGTCCGGTACCCATGACCGGCATACATCTCATGCGGGGGAAGGAGGTCTACGATATCTTCTGCGCCAACTGCCATGGGCCGGAAGGACGGGGCGACGGACACCTCTATACCGGCAAGCTTTTTACAGCCAAGCCTACCTCACTGGTCGACAAATATGTCCAGGACAAACCGGCCGGAGAAATATACCACGTCATCACGCTGGGATCGCTCTCCGGATTGATGGGACCGCACGGAGCGATGATCAGCCCGCAGGACCGATGGAAAGTCGTCATGTATGTCAAAAACAGACTATCTGTGAATCCCTGATATCATAAACAAGGAACCATGGACAGGAATTTTACATTTTCACCCGGACTGAGATATATTACTTACGGACTGATGATCCTGGGGGTGGGCGCCTTACTGACCGGGGCCTTTAGCGATCCTGTGCGCACATGGGCCAACCTGTTGCTGAACAACTTCTACTTCCTCTCCCTGGCCATCGGCGCCTCTTTTTTCCTGGCATTGCAGTATATCACCCAGTCGGGATGGTCCGCAGCATTCAAAAGGATTCCCGAAGCCATGGGCAATTATATTCCGGTGGCGGCATTGATCATGATCCTCCTGTTATTTGTCATGAGATCGCTTTATTCATGGGTGGATCCTTCCACAGGAAACTTTGACACCCATGAGCTGCATCTGCTGGAACATAAGGAAACATACCTGAACGTGCCGTTTTTCATTGTTCGTATGGTGATCTATTTCGCCGTATGGATATTGATGACCGGCCTGCTCAGGAAATACTCCCTGCGTGAAGATCTCGAAGGGGGCCTCGACTGGTTCCGCAGGAGCGAGTTCTATTCGAAGGTGTATATCTTTACCCTGGCGCTGACCTTCTCACTGGCCTCATTTGACTGGATCATGAGCCTTGAGCCTACATGGTACAGCACCATCTTCTCACTTAAGAATTTCGTGGCTGCATTCTACCACGGATCCGCTATCATCGTTCTGATCGTGGTGCTGATGCATCATTACGGTTACTTTCCGTTCATCAACAATGCCCACTGGCACGACTTTTCAAAGTATGTCTTCATTCTCGCCGTGATCTGGGCATACTTCTGGTTGTCGCAATACCTGTTGATCTGGTATGCCAATATCCCCGAGGAGACGATCTACTATTACAAACGTCTTCAGGGCCCCTGGGAGGTCTTGTTTTACATTAACCTGATCCTCAACTGGCTGGTGCCGTTCATAGTGTTGCTGTCGAATTATTTCGCCAGGAAGAAGACGGTTCTGGGCATCGTGATCCTGTTCCTGATCATAGGCCAGTGGACGGACCTGTTCGAGCAGATCATGCCGGCTGTCACAGAAGGCCTCCGTATCGGATTCCTTGAGGCCGGGCTCTTCCTGGGCTTCGCCGGTCTTTTTATTTTTGTCTTTGCCTGGACGCTGAGCAAGGCGCCGCTTATCCCGAAGAACCATCCCTACCTGACCGAAAGCCTGCAACATTCGGATCATTAGTGATATCAATCCGATCTCTTCCCCCGGCTGCCCAATGAAGTTGAGTCAATCAGCCCGGCCAGGGAAAGAAGAATGCCTTCGAGTGTTGCCGAAGCGAAGTCGAAGCTAACCGTTGAACCCTTTCACTTTTTCGATACGCATGGCAAAGGGTACATTTTTATGCGAAAAAGTGTATTCGGTCGACAATTCGGATTCTGTTTTGGATGTAAGTTCGAGGTTTGCTTTCGGTATGGCAGCCTCCAGCTCGGCCTTGACCTGTGTATCAATCACGATTTTGATCCTGCCGTAGTAAAGCTCTGTGATCAGGAACACCCTGCGGATGTTGCCATCGTAATCGTCCCAGTTGTTTTTCTTCAACAGCTCGAGCAAGCTGTCGATCCGAACCCTCTGGAGGTTGTCCATGGCGCGTGCCTGCAGATCACCGAAGGTGAATTTCCGGACCAACCCCAGGTTGAACTGGCTGGAAAGCTTACCGATCTGCGGGTTTTCCAGTGCGATGGCTGTTTCAGTATCGAGTTCCACCGTGCGTTCGGCGAAGTGGGCTTCCACAAGGGCCGTAGTGCGCAATGCATCCAGAGAGGACTTCCACTCCGTCTGATCCATGATGTTGGCATCCAGAAAAGCATTGTAGATATTTTCGGGCATGCCGTTATGATCCAGCTGCGGCTTGCCGAACAGAGGATCCCAAACGAGGGTGCCGATAATGATATTTTCCTGTGAGGCCGGGATGAGTTCCAGGTCGTACTGTCTGCGAAATTTTTTGATTTCCATGGTTATCTGGTTTTGATGGGTAATAATCTGTATATAGGTCATCCCGGTATGAAAGGCAGCCCACCTTGCTTACTGTGCATTTCTTCCGGGTGGTTGAACATGATAAAGATATGTAATAAACCCGGTCAGCCTGCCGGGTGGCATTGAAATTCTGAAGAGGTTGAATCAGAATCTTTTGGTATATATATGGCAGTAAGGACTGCCCCCTTTGTTCAGGTAGTAATCCTGGTGGTACTCCTCGGCCGGGTAGAATTCTGATGCCGGGGTAACCCGGGTGGCCACCTTGCAGCCATTGTCTTTGAGGATACCGATGAGCCTTTCCGCAACCTCCTTCTGTGTTTCGCTCGTATAAAATATCTCCGATCGGTATTGTTCTCCGATGTCGGGGCCCTGCCGGTTCACCTGTGTGGGATCATGGGTCTCGAAGAAGAGACGCGCCAGCTCTTCGTAAGTCACACTGGAGGGATCGAAGATCACCTCCACCGCTTCGGCATGACCAGTGAGACCGGTACAGACTTCCCTGTAGGAGGGATTCTTAACACTGCCACCTGTAAATCCCACCGTGGTCGAGATAACGCCCGGCACCTTCTGCAGGTGGTATTCCGTGCCCCAGAAACATCCGGATGCAAAGATGGACCGTTCGGTTCTGATCGCAGCTTCCTGACCGGCAGGGACGAAATTCATCGAGATGGAGTTGACGCAGTGCCGGGTGTTCTTTGGAGTGAAGCCTTCACCCTCAAAGACATGGCCCAGATGGGCGCCGCATTTCGCGCAAGTGATCTCAGTACGGAATCCGTCGGCATCCGGTACTCTCTTCACTGCCCCGTCGATCTCATCGTCGAAGCTGGGCCAGCCACAGTGCGAGTCGAATTTGTCGGACGAACGGTACAGTTCCGCACCGCAACGTTTGCATGTGTAGGTTCCATCTTCATGATGATCGGCATATTCACCGGTGAAGGGCCTCTCCGTCCCTTTATGGACGATCACCCGTTCCTCCCCGGGTGTCAGCGGATTGAATTTCATATGCATGTTTGTTTGATTTTCCTGTGAGCAGGCAGTCAGGCTGATGAATACAGCCAGTGCAGCTGCCGGCGTAATTTGCTTCAACATAACCTTTCTCATTAATAACCCCGATGTGACGAAATTGTTCTGCCAGGTAAAATTCCAAAGTAATCAGGGAGGATACTTGTCAGGTGTGATTCAGCACAATATAATCACCTGATGTGCTGGTTCTGCCTGTCTCAGTTTACCATCGTCTTACTCCTGGTTACATACTCCTGCCCCCAATCCTCCAATCTCCCAATCGCCATTCCTCCCTATTTCGAGAGCGCCTTTAAAAGCCCCTCTGCGATCCAGTTGGCGACGGCCTGACGGTTGTCAGCGATGACGAATCGTCTCTGGTCAAGACTATTACGGATGTTGCCGAGCTCGGCATAAACGGCTACCGGTTTGGTGTTCCGGATCATATAAAGATTCCTGGGGCTCACGGTCCCGCTATAGCCCCGGGATTTCTGGTGGATGTCATATTTTTCCCGGATCATGTCACGGAGTGCACCGGCGATACGTTTTCCCTCGGAACTTTTTTCGTGATGGTAAAAAAACATATCTATCCGCTGGCCGGTACTTCTCGAATCCACATGGAGTATCAGCACATACTGACGGATGTTGCCCTTTTTTCTGTGTTCGGTGTAAAGGCTGTTTACGGCGTCACAACGTTGCTTCAGCCGTGGCATCTGCGAAACCGGGATCTTCTGGTTTTCCCTGCAGGTCTCATCCTTGTCGCATTTCAGTACCGCACCCTCACGGATGCCGTCATCGGGGTCCTGAATGATGATATAAACGGTAGCATCGTGTCCGATCAGATTGCAGGCCAGCCTGAGGGAGATGTCATAGGCATATTCATCCTCACAGAGGGAGTGACCCTTATATTTCCCTATGGCGCCGGGATCGGGGCCGCCGTGGCCGGCCACCACATAGAAAACGATTCCTTTCAGGCGGCTGTCAGTAACCGTGACCTGCTCATTATCCCTGCCGAAGATGGGAAAGATCCGGGTGGCAGGTTCATTCTCCGGATGATCAGGGGGCTTTGCATCTGACGCCAGACAGTTCAGCCATTCCCAGGGAACCCAGAGGATCAGGTCTTCACGGTAGTCTTTGTCCCTGAGTCCTTTCCGGAGCATGTCGACATTGTAATCACGGATCCTGACCGCCAGATCCCAGTCGCTGTTGCCGATGGTTGACCGGATTGTCCGGCCGTCGTATGTGTAGACCTGCAGGGGAAGCTTGTACGCCCGGCCTGTTTGCAGATGGATATGTCCCGGGATATTGTTGATTGTCCGGAAATGATCGATGTTGCAGCGTTCGGTTGACAGCCCGTATCTCCGGAAGAGGGTGATCACTCCGTCACCCGGTTTTGGATCGGCGGTAAGGTATCCCTGGCCGGTGATTTCCGGGGATGACGTAACGAGCAGCAATGCCGCCAGTGCCAGCTTGATGAGCCATGCTTTTCCATTGGTTGTTCCGGGTGGTTGTTTGGGCATGTGGTCGCTGCCGTCAGATTTCCTTGATACTTGTTGTTTTATGGGTTTCGTCAATCTTCATCAGGGCTGCAGAACCATACCAGGGATGCAGCTCCATGACCACTCTCCCGGCTTTTACGGCAGGGTCGGTTTCAGTCAGGACCTGTGCCTCTTCGAGGGTTCTGACATCGAAAAGATAAATGCCCCGGATATCTCCATCGTCCAGGAAAGGCCCGGCCAGAACCAGCTTCTTTTCGTTGGCCAGTCTGGTGATGTTGTCCAGTTGTGCCTGCTGCAGCCAGCTGATGGTGGCTGAGTCCTGATCCCGGTTTAGGCCAAGCTTCAGGAAGGCCAGCATGTACTGTTTCATCCCATAATCATCTGCCCCGAGGGTTCTGGTGAGGATGCTGTCATATACCGGAGTGTTCGCCTCATCCTTTGTTTGCAGCCCTCTTTCCGGTTCGCCCGGGGAGCAGGCCGATATAATCCACACAGCAGGCAGCAGAAGGATCATTATATTACGGCACATGGCTTTAATGGTTGAGATTTTCAAAAATAACAGAATCTGGGAAGAAGAATAACTCAGGAAGCCAGGACATATGAACAGCCGGACGTTGAAACAGGCGGGTCTGTCACCCGAAATAACCGCTGCCATAGGAGAAGATCATTTCCGGATGCCAGGTGACCTGTAATGGCTGTTCCTATCCCCTGTCTTCTGTATTCCGGTAAAACGATGATATTGGCCAGCCATCCGGTTGTGCCAAAGCAGAAGGCATTGCCCGTGCCGGCGATTTGTCCGTCAAGAACGGCCACCACGGTGCGGAAGAATTTCTCTCTGAAGTAGAAGTCAAGGAATTCAGAGAGTGAGTAGTTCCACTCCGCTGGCGCGAAGTCACCCAGGATCGTTATCTCATCCGGCTTCAGGTTTCTGATCGCCATGTTGTCATGGGCCTTAAAACCCGCAGAATTTCGGAGGGTATTACAGGTTCAGGAGCGATGCTTCATAGGTAAAATAGTCATCCAACGACTGGCGGGTAAAGTGGGTCAGCCGTTTTGTCTCCCTGATGGTACAATACTTCCAGCGGGTAAGTTTCCTGACCCGTTGCATTACCATCTCCCTGAAATTCTCGGCCGGGAGAATCTCATTGATCAGGCCGAGTTGCAGGGCCTCCTCAGCGGTGATCTCTTCGGTCATCTGTATTTCGATGGCTTTGGAGTGGTGGAGGTAGCTGCTTAGAAAGAAAGGCAGGCCGCCGCTTGGATGGAGGCCATACCTGTTGTGGGCCATGCAGAAGACAGTGTCCGCAGTAGCGTACCTCAGGTCGGCTGCGAGGGCTGCCCCGACAAAGGGCGTTACCACCTTCGACCGGAGTGCCGCTATCACCGGAACATGCAGCCTGACCATATGCCTGATAAAGGTATTCAGGATGTTGATCATCCTGAAACGTGCATTCTTTTCGGAGAAGTAAGGCGGTTGGCAGTCATCCCGGACGGCATTCTGATCCATGATCCCGCTGAGATACAGGTCGTATTGCTCAGGGCTGAAGCTGTCCTGTTCATTGAACAGCAGCAGTGCCTTGGTCATGCTGTTGTAGCTGAGCTCGTCCATGAACCGAAGCAGCCGGTTGCTCTCGCTGATATCGGTGATGAATTCGAACATCCTGGCCTTGAATGTGATGATGGCCAGCTCATCCTGGAAAATCACATCGTATGAGTCTGTGCTGTTTGGGGATTCCATATACCTGTCTTTTGCATCCGAAAATAGGAATATTCATCGTTCGTTGCAAATCTTTGCAGGGATTTTATCAATATTGTTGACCATTTTCCGATCCTGCTTCTGAAGGAGCAGCAGTGAATGGGTGGATGATGAACGGACAGGCTCCGTATCATCGATAATGATCAAAAACACATCAATAAAATGATTAAAAATTAATCAATACCTCCACCGGCATATTTTTTGCCTTGTCTAATTTTTTTAATACAAACTAAACACTTTCCGGCATAAATTGTCTAATGGGTATCTGTTTATTTATTAAAGGTGTCTAGCAAAATATGAAGAACATTTTTTTCAGGGTATTGCAGGTGTTGGTTGTTTTGATGCTACTGGGCCAGGCCGCTTCGGGTCAGAACGGACCCGGACAGGGTACTCCTGTGACAGGTGTGATCACCGGTCAGGTGAAGGACCAGTCGACGGGCGACCCGATGGAGTATGCCAGCGTGGTTATATTCAGGGGTATGGACTCCACCATGGTGGACGGTACCGTGACGGGCCCGGATGGGAGATTCATAATGGAAGGCATACCGCCGGGGCGCTATTTCCTGGTGGCCAACTTTATAGGTTATGACAAAACGATCGTTGGTGATATACGCATCACACCGGACCAAAAGGTGTTCGATGCCGGCATCATGATGCTGAGTCCCGCCTCGACGGCCCTTCGCGGGGTGGAAGTGGTTGCAGATAAAGACCATGTGGAATACAGGATCGACAAGAAGATCGTGAATGTCAGCCAGGATATCGTGGCTGTGGGCGGTTCGGCCGTTTCCGTGCTGGAAAATGTCCCGTCGGTCAGTGTCGACATCGAAGGCAATGTGAGCCTGAGGGGCTCTTCCAGCTTCCAGGTGCTTATCGACGGCAAGCCCAGTGTCATAGAGGGTAGCGATGCACTACAACAAATACCGGCCAGTCAGATCGACCATATCGAGATCATCACCAATCCTTCAGCCAAGTATGACCCTGACGGAGTCGGAGGTATCATCAATGTGATCACGAAGAAACAGAAACAACCTGGAATGAATGGGGTGGTCAACGGATCCATCGCTACAGGAAACAAATACAAACTCGACGTGCTGCTTAATCAGCGCATGGAGAAGTTGAATGTTTTCGGTGGGGTTGATGTCAATTACCGGGACTTCGAAATGGAGGGCGAATCCGAATACCGTACCGATGTCAATGATACGGTTACCTTTCAGGACTCATGGAGAAACGGCCTCATGAACAGGAAGGGTTTCGAGGTAAAGGGCGGTGCGAACTACAACATCAGCGGCCGGACGGATGTTTCCCTCACCGGAAGCGTGGGAGGATACGGGTTTGGAAGGGACATGACCTCCCGTAGGGTGATCTGTACCGATCCTTTCATGCCGGAAGAATATTCCAAATCGGTGAGCGGTTCGGAACGGAAGGGTGGTTTCTACAGGCTTGATGCCGGGTATTCCCACCGCTTCAATGAAGAGGGCAGAAAAATAGACGCCCTGGTCTTTTACTCAGAAAGGACGGGCGGAGATACGGATTTCCAGGAGGATTATATCACCAATCCGGACTGGACCACTGCGGAAAGCATTCCGGAATCATTGCGCACCAGCGAGGATGATTCGGACAGGGATCTCCGGATCAAGGCCGATCTGGTTTTCCCCTTTGGAAAGGAGCAGAAACTGGAGGCAGGAGTCCAGAGCCACTTCATGAGAGAGCATGAAACATATACCTTTGAGGATTTTGACAACTCCCTGGGTAGCTGGGTCGAAAATGAGATGTTCAGCGATGCATCCGACTTTATGCGGGATATTCATGCGGTATATGTCATCGCCGGCGGGGAAAGCCAGTCGTGGGGATACCAGGCCGGGCTGCGCGGAGAATATACCCACCGTCGGATACAAAATGAGAAGTCCGCGGAACCTTTTGTGATTGACCGGCTGGATCTGTTCCCATCGGTGCATCTGTCCCGTTCCTTTGAAAAAGACTATCAGGTGATGGCCAGCTACAGCCGAAGGATCGAACGCCCGCGGGGATGGGACCTAAATCCCTTCCCGAATTACATGGATGCCTATAATATCCGTATAGGCAATCCCGGCCTGGAGCCAGAGTACATCGATTCCTACGAGCTGGGTATTCAGAAGAGATACAACGGATCATTCGTCTCGCTGGAGGCTTATCACCGGCTCAACAAGAACAAGATCACCCGGATCAAGACCTTGCAGGAGGACGGCACTTTCCTGCATACACACCTGAACCTCAACCGGGATTATTCCACAGGGGCAGAGCTCATGCTGAACCTTTTTCTTTCAAGGCAGTTTCAGTTAAATACCAGTGCTACCGTTTACGATTACCGCCTGGAAGGCTCGGTGGAGGAGGAGGATGTCACACGTAGCTCCACCAACTGGAACACCAGAACCAATTTCACTGCGAAGTTCCGGTGGGATATCCGGCTACAGCTGACAGGTATTTACGAGGGACCCAGCGCCACTGCACAGGGTGACAGGGAAGGATTCTTTGTGTTCAATGCCGCTGTCAGGAAGGATCTTCTGAACCAGAAACTCAACATGACCCTTTCCGTTCAGGACCTTTTCGCTACCGGTAAGCGTGAAATGGTATCCACAGGCCAGGGATTTTACTCTTACGACCACTTCCGGAGGGAAGCACCTGTACTTACCCTGAACATCAGCTATCTCATCAATAATTACAGAAAGGAAAGGGAAACCAACAGCAACGGTCAGGGACAACAAAACGACATGGAAATGGATATGGGTATGTGATCCGCCGTTGCCGGCGCACGATCCCGTTTCTGATCATCTCATCGGGTTTCATGGTTTTATTCATTCGCTGAAACAGAAAATCCTGCCCGGGATGGGCAGGATTTTCAAACCAAAACCAAAAACCATGAAAATTTACCTTTATACTGCTAACGTATTTTCCGGATGCTTATTGCATATTTCAGACGCTTGCAGCCGTACAAAGGTTGCATGTCTAAACAGATTTTTTATGTTTTTGTTCAAGGTTTTTCCTCGCACAACTCCTTTCTGCGATACCGGTTCACTTTCAGCATGCGGGTTCAGACGAAGTCGCTATTTTTGTCTTTTAGGTTTGCATAATACCATTCTTTACCAAAGGAGATTCTCTATGGGCAGGATTCACAAATTACTCCGGACAGTTGCACGGTTTTTACCAATGTTGTTTCTCCCGGCCGTTTTCGGCCAGAACCATGGGTCCGCCGGTATGGACTGTTTTTCGATCCTGGTAGGCCGGGATGCCTCTGCAGATGGATCTGTCCTGTTTGCCCATAACGAGGATGACTATGGAGAGAGGGTGGTGAATATTTATAAAGTCCCGGTCCTGGAACACGGGCAGGGGGCTTCGGTACGGCTGAAGGAAGGCGGCACGTTGGAGCAGGCACCCGTTACCTGCAGCTTCCTCTGGCTCGAAATGCCTGAGATGGATTTTTCTGATGGTTATATGAATCAGTATGGTGTCACCATTGCTTCGGATGCATGTCAATCCCGCGAGGACAACCCTGAATTCACGGATGGTGGCATCGGATACTGGTTGCGGCGGATCATGGCCGAGAGGGCACGAAATGCGAGGGAGGCAGTTGATATCTGCGGAGAGCTGGTGGAGTATTTCGGATATACCGGATCGGGAAGAACCTATTGTGTCGCTGACCCCTGCGAGGCCTGGATGGTGGCTGTCGTCAAGGGCAAGCACTGGGTCGCACAGCGTGTGCCTGAAAACCAGGTAGCCATCATACCGAATTACTACACAATATCGGATGTTCACCTGGATGATACTCTGAATTTCCTGGGCTCTGGTGACCTGATCCTGTATGCCGAACAAAGAGGCTGGTATGATCCCGCGCAGGGTGCGTTTTCATTCCGGGAAGCTTATAGCAGTCCGGGGGCACTGACTCACACAGAGAATATAACCCGGCACTGGAGCGCAATGACATTGCTTTCCGGAAAGGAATACCAGACCGGTGATACCTTTCCGTTCTCCTTCATTCCTCCGGGAAAGATAGGCCTGCCGGACCTGTTCGGCGTGCTGAGGGATCATTATGAAGGAACGGAACTGGACCTCACTGGATCATATGAAAAGGGCAATCCCCATGAGCATGGAGCGAGAACGATCTGTGCCCACACCACGCAATACGGGTTTGTGGCACAGTTGCGCAACGGGATGGATCCTGCAGTGGGAGCTGTACTCTGGCTGGCACCGCACCGGCCCTGTGTACACCCGTTCGTACCATGGTACGCCGGATTACAGGAGATACCTGAAGGCTTTGCCCGGGGAACCTATTTAACCGCCCTGGAGGAGCATTTCATTCCTGTCGGTGATATGAAGGATTACCTGCCGGTTCACATGTTTATCAAATACACCGCCCATGCCCGGGAGATTGATGAAGCATACCTGGAAAGAATCTATCCGATAAGGGAAATGATCGTGGAAGCCGAACGGGATTTCATGGAACGGCAGATCCTTTTGGAGCAGGAAGTCCGGGAAATGACCGATCCGGATCAGGAAGAGATCGGAAACATGCTCCTTGGATTCACCCTGGAGTGCCTGCTCAGATCGCAGGAGATGATGGAGCAATGATTTGTTTAAAGGGGCAGTTACCATCATCCGGGTTACTGAATCCTAACGGAACATATTCTCAGTATGCAGTGACTTTTTCTGTTCAGCATGATGCCTTATGAAACATTCCCTTGCCTTCCTGCCGCTGCTGTTGATCCTGGTCGCCTGCATCCATCACAAGGGTGACGAGCCAGCAACCGGAGTAACCTCCTGCGATCCGGTTGATTACGTGGATCCGATCATAGGTACGGATGCGCACGGACATACTTTCCCGGGTGCCTCCCTTCCTTTCGGGATGGTGCAAGTCAGTCCCGACACCCGACTCGAAGGATGGGACGGATGCAGCGGGTATCATTATTCCGACAGTGTGGTGTTCGGTTTCAGCCATACCCACCTGAGCGGCACCGGTGTACCCGATTATTGCGATATCCTGTTCATGCCGACTTTTGGTCCGCTGAAAATGGATAATGGTGCCCGAAACCCGGATGAGGGTTATGCAAGCCGGTTCTCACATTCCCGTGAGGAGGCCCGGGCAGGTTATTATTCGGTCTTCCTCGATGATTATGGGATTACAGTGGAACTGACGGCCACACAAAGAGCCGGTTTTCACAAATATACCTTCCCCGCAGGTGCCGAATCTTATATCATCATCGACCTGAAACACCGGGACAAGGTAGTAGAATCGGCCATCCGGTTCGTCAGCGACAGTGAGGTGGAAGGATTCAGGCGGTCCACCGGCTGGGCAGATAACCAGGTGGTCTATTTCGTGGCAAAGTTTTCGAAACCTGCTATGGATTACGGCATCTTCAGGGATGAACAGCGTGTACAGGAGCAAAGTTCAACAGGTGAGGACATTAAGGCGTGCCTGAGATTCCGTACCGAAGAGGGGGAAGCCATTTACGCGAAAACCGGAATTTCGGCAACGGGTATTGAGGGTGCGCGCAGGAACCTTGAGGCCGGCATCCCCGGATGGGATTTTGGGAAGGTGAGTGACGATGCACGGGCAGCATGGAACGGGGAACTGAAAAAGGTAATGGTCTCAGGTGGCACCGAGGAACAGAAAACGGTTTTCTATACCGCCCTTTATCATGCTTATCTTGCGCCCAACCTCTTCATGGATGTGGACGGTAGTTACCTGGGCAGGGATTTTAGGATACACGAAGCGGAGGGATTCGATTACTTTACGGTCTTCTCGCTCTGGGATACCTTCAGGGCCGCTCACCCGCTTTTTACTATCACCCAGGAGGGAAGAACGGTTGATTTCATCCGTACCATGCTTGCCCAGTACGTTGAGGGAGGAAGGCTTCCCGTATGGGAACTGGCAGCCAACGAAACGGAATGTATGATCGGATACCATGCTGTCCCTGTGATCGCGGATGCATGGATGAAGGGTATCAGAGGATACGACGGGGAACTCGCCCTTGCGGCAATGAAAAACAGCGCAGAACAGGATCATTTCGGGCTGAAGTCCTACCGGGAGCATGGATTCATACCGGCGGAGGATGAAGCTGAATCGGTATCACGGACGCTCGAATATGCTTATGATGACTGGTGTATCGCCATTATGGCCCGTTCGCTGGAAATGTCAGAGGATTACAGTACCTATATCAGAAGGGCGCAATCGTGGAAGAACCTCTTCGATCCCTCCACCGGATTCATGCGTGCCCGGATGAATGGCCGCTGGTTCGAACCCTTTGATCCGAAAGAGGTGAACTTCAACTATACGGAGGCCAACGCCTGGCAATACAGTTTTTTCGTTCCACACGATATCAGCGGGCTGATTGACATGCTGGGCGGCCAGGCGGAGTTTGTATCACGGCTTGACCTGATGTTCGGGGAGAGCGCGGAAACTACCGGAAGACAACAGTCAGATATCACCGGGCTGATCGGACAATATGCCCACGGCAACGAACCCAGCCATCATATGGCCTATCTTTATAACTATGCCGGCCAGCCCTGGAAAACCCAGCAACGGGTCAGGCAGGTCATGGATGAACTTTACTCTGACCGGCCTGACGGTCTTTGCGGTAATGAGGACTGCGGCCAGATGTCGGCCTGGTACGTGCTTAGCGCCATGGGGTTTTATCCGGTGACACCAGGCGATCCGGTTTATGCCATTGGAAGCCCGTTGTTCGATGAGGTGAACATTCATCTGGAAAACGGAGCCACCTTCACTGTCAGAACCCTCCGGGAAAATTCCGGAAACATATACATTCAGTCCGCCAGACTGAACGGAAGGGAATATGAGAAATGCTTTATCAGCCATAAAGACATCCTTCAGGGAGGGGAACTGATCCTTGAGATGGGGGAGAGACCCAATATGAAATGGGCTTCCGGGGAAGGGGCATGGCCGGTGTCGGCCATCACCGACCAACTCATCATGCCGGTTCCCTGGATCGCTGAAGGAGCAAGGACATTCATCGACAGCACCTCGGTATCACTTGGCAGTATCATCATCGGCTCAACCATTCATTACACTCTGGACGGATCGGAGCCTTCACCGCAGTCTCCGGAATATCACGGACCGTTCACATTGACCGGATCAGCGACCCTGAAATCTGTTGCATACAAGGAAGGATGGCCGCAAAGCGATGTCCTGAAGGTTGAATTCTCAAAAATCCCGGCCGGAAGGAAGATCACACTCAATACGGAATATGCCGGGCAGTATGCGGCCGGAGGAGACATGGCCCTGATCGATTTCATCCGGGGCCCGAAGAATTTCCGGACCGGTGCCTGGCAGGGATATCAGGGTGCCGATCTGGATGTTCTGGTGGACCTGGGAAGTTTACATCTCATCACCCGGCTGGAGACCGGTTTCCTGCAGGATGCCGGCTCCTGGATCTTTATGCCTCCGGAAGTAAGCTATTTTATATCGGAAAACGGCCGGGACTTCCGCCTGGCCGGAACAGTCAACAATGACATCGATCCAAAGCAACAGGGTACAGTGATCCGAAATTTCTCCCTGAATGTTGCAGCCAAGACCCGGTTCATCAGGGTGATCGCAAAAAACAGGGGCGTATGCCCTGAATGGCATGCAGGAGATGGGCAGCCTGCCTGGATCTTTGCCGATGAGATCGTGATCGAATAAAGGGATATGAAGTGCTTCCAGATTCCAGTAACTGATCCGTTGTACAGAGCTCAATGACGGAGCCCTCAGGATGATATGCCATTACAAAATATGGAAGATATCCACCCGGTTCCTGAAACGGATCCTCGCCGAAATAAGCATAGTTTTTATTTTCATTTTTCTGATCAATAATTATATCGGCAATGTCGATAAAACGATCAATGCCGATGGCGCAGGCTATTATGATTATCTGCCCTCTCTCTTCATCCATCATGACCTGAACAGAAAGGATATTCCCAGAGAGCAAAGTCCTGAATTGTACGAACGGATCAGCGACCCGGCAATTTATATCGATTTCGGGGAATATAAGGTAAACAAATATGCATGCGGTACCGCCTTACTGCAGCTCCCGTTCTTTGCATATGCCCGTATGACCAACGGACCGGAGGGAAACCCTGATGACGGGTATCAGTATCCATACCAGAGAGCCGTCTTTTACGCAGCCATCTTTTACCTGTTTCTGTCGCTCTTATTCCTGAAAAAGGTCCTGCGGCTTTACGGAATAAGGAATTCTGTCATCATACCATGCCAGTTATTGCTCGCGACTGCTACTGCCGTGACCCACTATGCCAACTATGATGCCGCCTATAGTCATGTTTATTCCCTTTTTGCAATAACAGCATTCAGTTATTATGTTAAGGCATACTTTGACCGTAAAAACCTGTATCACTTCCTTATTTCATCATTGTTCCTGGGGCTCGTTGTGATCCTTCGACAGATAAATATCCTCATCATATTGTTCGTTCCGTTCCTGGCCGGCTCCGGCAGGAATTTCACTATCGGACTGAGACAACTCCTGAGACATCCTTTCGTTTGTGCGGCGGGTATTTTGTCGGTATCCGCCATTTTTTCAATCCAGTGCCTGCTTTGGTACCTGCAGACGGGTCATTTTTTTCTTTATTCCTACGGGGTAGAAGGCTTTGAT
This sequence comes from Bacteroidales bacterium, assembly GCA_016939365.1. Lineage (GTDB taxonomy): Bacteria > Bacteroidota > Bacteroidia > Bacteroidales > JAFGHD01 > JAFGHD01. The sequence continues at coordinate 15,691 of JAFGHD010000017.1, forward strand.
TTCAGTAATCCGCACCTGATAAGTATTTTGTTCAGCTATAAAAAAGGCCTGTTTATATATACACCGGTACTGTTCATCTGCATGATGAGTGTTATATGGCTGATCTTCAAAAGGAAATCGTACCTGGCCATTTCCTGGGCTGCATTCTTCCTGATCATAACCTACATCTTCTCTTCGTGGTGGTCGTGGTATTATGGTTGCAGCTATGGAATGAGAGTTTATATTGATTATTATACGGTCTTTTTCATACCTTTTGCTCTCATGGTGAACGGAATGGCTGCATGGCGGAAAGCAATCGTAATTGCATTTTCATTCCTGACCATCCCTTTGAATGTGATTCAGACTTACCAGTACAAGCAATATATCCTGCACTGGATCGAGATGGATGAAAAAAAATACTGGAAGGTTTTCCTGAAGACCAGCCGGCAATATGAGGGGTTGGTATGGAAACGGCCTTATGACCCGGGCAGGTATATTCCGGTTGATGAGATTGTGATCGGAACGGTAGAGTTTCCGGACACTCCGCCATTTGTAGTATATGAATTCGACAGCCGTGATGTTCCGTTTTTTAATGATGTCGGCATCATCCAGCTGTTGGTTGACGATCATTTCAATGAGAACAACGAGCTGCGGATATCATTGATCATAAAGCCGCCTGAGGGTGATGACTATCATTACCGTCATGACATATACCTGATCCATCTGGCGGAAGATGATCACGGGAAGTGGCAGACAGGGTACTACAATTTTGAATTTGTTCCCCTGAAAGAGAGTGGTGAGAAGGTCATCCGGCTGTTGTTCAGGCCGGGGAATGAAAAAGTGACATTACAGAATGTCAGGGTCAGGTTCCTGAGAAGTGTTTAACGGGTCAGTCAAATCCATAAGAGGGGAGGCCTGCCTGCAGATCAGGACGGGCAGACCTCCCTGACTCGAATTGGGATACGCCGGGATATCAGACCTGATTGGTTTTCCATGCCCCCTTGCGAAAGACCATCCAGGCCACAAGCACCAGGAGCGATTCGGAAATGGTAATGGCATAGAACACTCCGCTTTCCCCTGTTCCGGCTCTGACGGCCAGCAGCCATGCCAGGGGTATTTCCACCAACCAGAAGCAGAGGAGGTTGATTTTGGTGGGGGTGATGGTATCACCTGCACCGTTGAATGCCTGCATGAGCACCATTCCCAGCCCGTAGGCAAAGAAACCGTAGCTGACAATCCTGAGTGCACGGGCTCCGATCCGGATCACCTCTTCATCCATCGTGAAGAGCTGGATGAACCAGGAGGGTATGATGATGAACAGCAGGCTGATGATGCCGAGCATCACCATATTGATCCTTCCGGTGAACCAGACGGATTGTTCGGCACGGATGGGTTGACCGGCTCCCAGGTTCTGTCCCACGAGAGTCGAAGCCGCATTGCTCATCCCCCAGGAAGGGAGCAGCGAGAAGATGATCACCCGGATGGCGATCGTGTAACCGGCAACAGCCACACTCCCGAATCCGGAGACGATACGCATCAGCCCGATCCAGCTGGCCGTGGCAATGATGTTTTGCCCGATACCACCCAGTGACAGCCTGAATATCTTCAGAATGATCGCGGGATCAAAAACGAGTGAAGAGCGGTCCAGGCGAACCCGTGACCGTTTCCCCAGGAGGATCGTGAACTGATAGAGCACAGCCAGTCCCCTGCCGGTAGCTGTTGCGATAGCCGCACCGGTGATACCTAATTCAGGGAAGGGCCCCCATCCAAAGATCAGGCAGGGATCCAGAACGATATTCAGCATATTGGCCATCCACAACACCCGCATCGAGATGGCGGCATCGCCGGCACTGCGGAACACAGCGTTGATGATGAACAAAAGCATGATCAGGGTATTGCTTCCGAGCGCGATCACAGTATATCCATTCAGCTCATGGCTGATCTCATGCGATGCCCCCATCAACCGCAGCAGCTCTGATGACCACAGGATACCCACCAGTGCAAGGGGAATGGAAACGGCTGTACCGGCCAGAATGGCCTGGAAGGCAGACCTTCCGGCCAGTCCGGCCCGCTTTTCCCCGATCCTTCGGGATATTAAAGCCGACGTGGCCATGCTCAAACCGAACCCGACGGCATATACAACAGTGACCAGCGATTCCGTAATGCCCACTGCGGCAACGGCCTCAGGCCCCAGCCTGGAAACAAAATAGATGTCTGCGACGGCAAAAACCGATTCCATCAGCATCTCCAGAACCATCGGGATGGATAAAAGAAAAATCGCACGGCTGAGACTTCCCGTGGTGAAATCCTGGTCCGTCCCCCTGATGGAGTCGGATAGATCGGAAAGAAATCTACGGAAATGGGGATGATCGGAAGCCGGCCGGCTATTGCGACTTGGGTATGGCTTTTTCATGTGATTCTCGTTTTCGTTTGACGAATGATTGACAAGGGGATAAATAATCACTTGATACTTCTGCCAGCAGGCAGGTAATGGCCGGTGATACGACCCTTACTGATGTGAAAAAGCCAATTGTTTTCATGATTTTTGATTTTAAATAAGAGAATAAATGGAAAAATGTTGCGGTGTGAACCGCAGATAAAACGGGAATTCCGGCATCGCAAGCCGGCATTTCAGCCGTTTACAGGCAGACGGGGAACCGGGTAATAAACAGGAGTTTCATGATTCACTCCATTGGAGACCCCAAAAGTAAAAAATTATTCCGAATGCGGTAGAAAAAAATTAAAGACCGGTGATCACTGGATTTTCCATGAGCCTTGCAAGTAAAGAGATAGGAGACGATGAAGCCATATCCCACTCATGGCGCTGGATCAGTAGTGCTCCCGGAGATCACTCCTGAACGATACAGACCATCTGATCATCAATGCCTTTCCTTCCAAGGTACCTGAGGAAGATCCTTGCGACGGTCAGCGTGTCCATCTGGCAATACCTGACGATCCGCTCCAGATCATGATCCTTGTAATATGCATCGGCCACCATGCTCCCGTCCATATCCTCCTTCGGTGTCGGGATGCCCAGCAAGGCCGCGAGAAGGTCAAGAGAGGTGTAGTTCTTGTAATCCCCGAATTTCCAAAGTTCCATCGTGTCGAGGTGCGAAACTTCCCAGGGCTTGCGGCCTGCTGTGTTCAGGATGTCGGGGATCGGGATACCTTGCACCAGCATTCTCCTGGAAAGATATGGAAAATCGAACTCTTTCCCGTTATGGGCACACAGGAGATGCTCCTGCGGAGGATAATGCTGCCGCAGCATATCTGCGAATCCATTCAGGAGATGATTCTCGTCGTCCCCGTAAAAGGACTTGATCCTGAATTCTTTGCCTCTGAGATATCCGGCTGAAATACAGATCACTTTTCCGAACTCAGCGTAAATACCTGCCCTATGAAAGAGCGAAGCCGGGGTGCCCTCCTCCGACCTGTTGATCCTTTCGGACTTCTTATCCCAGTGTGACCGGAACGGCTCCGGGAGTGACAGGTAATCCGGAACCATTGGCACCGTTTCAATGTCAAGGAAAAGGATTTTTTCTGGTTGGATATGGTAAAGCATATTCCAGGATTTGGTTTGGCAGGTATAAAGATAGCAATAATGTACCCGGATGCAGGATAAACATTAAATTTACATTGTGAAACAATGTTTCCGGATAGGAATTATGACCGGGCTGGTCCTTTTGGCAGCCTGCTTAAAGGAGGATAGGCAGGTCGACCCTGTGATCCGTATCCTCAGCCCCTCTGCAGACCAGGCGTTTTCACTGCCCGACACCGTGCGTGTCTCCCTGTCTGTTGTCCATGAATCGGGCATCAGCCATCTCCGGACCGATCTGACGGATGAATCGATGAACCCGCTGGGGCTATTCTGTGCTGTGCAGCCCGGCCAGTCAAGTTACGAAGGGTACTGCACTCTGCCGGTCAATGATGCCTCCCTGGAAAGCGGGTATTACTATGTGGCTGTTACCGCTTTGGGCGGGGGCAGTAGCACAAAGGCATACCGGAGAATATGGCTGAACGGGATACCGCAAACATTCAGAAAACTGGTCGTGCTGACCGCTGAAACTTCAGGAAACGTGGGCGTTCAGGCATGGAGCCCTGACTCCAGCCAGGTAACCCTCGGCCAGATAACGGGTGACCCTGTTTGCTCCGAGGTGGATTCGAGACACTCGATCCTTTACCTGGCCGGTAAAAACTCCATGAATCTGGCCGCATTCAGCCTTCCGGACCTTACTATGTTGTGGACCCTTCCCAACATGATCAATCCACCCAACCATGAACCGGGTTGCCTGTGGTTTGATGAGTACCTGTTTGTCACCTTCAGGAATGAATACATCCGGGGATACGACCACCTGGGTCAGATTCGGTTCAATGTGCCGGCCGGGAGCCAGGAACGTTACAGCCTGATATGCCGGACAGATATGGAGATCGTGACAGTCAGACATGAGCCGGCCTCAGGTACCAGATACCTTGAGACCTATTATCTGGTGAGCAGCATGCTGAAACAGGAGCGATGGATCGGCTTTGTTCCGGAAGTGATGATCCCCCTACCCGGCGGGGGGGTGCTCATTGCATCTGACAAGCTCTCAGGGACGGGAAGTGAACTCTGGTATTACAATCCCCAATCCGATGAGCTGGTTCTTTGCCTGGCGCTTCAGGAATCCGTGAACGATATGGTATGCCTGGAGCAGGAGCGGGTGTTGATTGCAACAGATCAACATATGGCTGAATATCAGACCATCACCACGAATTATAACGTCGTATCAGAAACAGGCGCTCAGATAATCAGGTTTGAACATCTGAACCGGTTTGTCGCTGCGATAGACAACGGATCGTTGTACATTTTGAACTGGCCCGGTTATTCCCCCGTTAAGCAGTTCATAACGGACGGCCCGGTATTGGATGTCCTGTTGTTATACAATAAATGACAGGGCGGGTATTCCCTCAGGCAACAAACTTGTTCTTCTTGGAATCCCAGCGGATATAGGTGGCTCCTGCATTTCGGGCAACAAATTCGCAATACTTGCGCGCCATTTCAGGTGCCCGCTTCAGGTATGATTCGTAGGTGATTCTCTTCCCTTTGTGTTTGTAAATCAGTGAGAGCCCTTTTTCGTTAATTTTTTCCTCTTTCATGCGCTAATGATCGTTGGTTGTTCCAACCGCGGCATTAGCAACGTTCGTGCCATTTATCATCTGCCTTTGATTTACAAATCGTTGTGATTTCGATATGAAATGAGGTGGTGGTTTTTGGAGAGGTGTTTATCGGATTGTGGAGAGTGTTCAACAAAATTGGTTGTGACCCATCATTTGATATTATACCTGGATCGGGATTAATATGTTGGTATACAACAATCTATCTTCCATGCAATTTGGGCCCCACATCCCTATCAGCCTTGGACGGTCATTCCGGAAACGGAAAAAGGAACAGGGAGCTGGAGGATTGGTTAATTTTGCATTATGTGCCTGAAAATCCTCATGACCGGCGACGGGTCACACACGCTGCGTTCACCGGCTACCGGCGATACTTACCACTCCATGTGCGGAGCCATCATGGAATCCATGCATGTTTACATCCATTCCGGCCTGGAATACATGAGTGGCAACAAATCCGGGATCCGGATATTTGAAATGGGCTTTGGTACCGGTCTGAATGCGTTGCTGACGCTTCAGTTTGCGGTTTCCAGACAGCTGAAGATATCTTATCACGCAGTGGATGATCATCCGATTCCGGTTGAAACCGCTGGCAGCTTGAATTATCCCGACCGGATCGTTATGGAGGGTGCCCGCCGGTTGTTTCACAGGATGCATGATTCACCCTGGGACCAGTGGCTCACAATCCACCCATCCTTAAGATTGTATAAGGAACGTGATGATATTGCCCGGATCAGCCTTCCGGACGGTCACTACGACCTGGTCTATTTTGATGCTTTCGGGCCTGATTATGCAACGGAATGCTGGACATACAGCGTCCTGGAAAGGATATATCATGCAATGAGAAAGGACGGGGTTTTAGTAACATATTCCTGCAAGGGTGCGGTGAGGCGGGATATGGTAAGGTGCGGATTCCGCATTGAAAAAATCCCGGCGTTTGGAAAGAAACGCCATATGATCCGGGCGATCAAATGAATATCTCGAAATTCAACATCCGTGTATACGGGATCCTGATCGATAGCGGCCGTGTCCTGCTGAGCGATGAACTGCGGCTCGGGATCAGGATGACCAAGTTCCCGGGAGGAGGGCTGCGTTTCGGGGAGGGAACCCGTCAGTGCCTTCAGCGTGAGTGTATGGAGGAGCTCGGTCAGCCTGTTAAAGTAGGCGAGCATATCTACACGACTGATTATTTTCAACCAACGGAACTCCTGCCGGTAACCCAGCAGCTGATCAGCATCTATTACAGGATTTATGCCGGGAAGCATTTTCTTTTCAGGATTGCCCAAAAACCGTTTGACTTTGAGTCAGAGAAGGAAGGTGCCCAATCACTCAGGTGGGTAGAGCTGAAAGGCCTCCGCGCCACTGATCTTACTCTGCCGGTGGACCGCGTGGTGGCAGGAATGATTATCCGGTTGAGTGACTGACTTTGAGCTTAATGCAGGATATCAAAGGTTTTGAAGTGCTTCACTTCACCCTCTTCCTGCGTCATCCCGATCACCCGCGCCCACAGAGGTCCTTTGCTGCACCATGCCACGAAGGCTTCCAGCTGATCCTCCGGTCCTTCAGCTTCGATGCAGACTGACCCGTCATGATTGTTCTTGACGAATCCCCTGATCCCCAACTTGTAGGCGGTCTCCATGCATGTAAACCTGTATCCCACCTGCTGAACCTTGCCATTTATCGTCAGCCTTACATTTTTGATCATAGTATTGATTCTGGTTCTGGTAGGTGGAATCAAAGATAGTCATTTGTCAAGAGAAAAGGAAATTCCTTCAGACAGGCAGCCGTTTCCTGATCTGGGTGACAACCTGCTCAAAAACCTGCATGGGGGTGAGGGTACGCCACGACATGTCATTCAGCATACCACCGAAAACGATATAGTCGGTAATGAATGCACCCTCGAATTCCCTGATCACATGGTCCCGGAAGTTGATGCCTGCGATCCAGCCACCCTCAAGCTCTTCGTCCCATTCCTGGTAGTAATCGCTCTCGGATGAGTGAAAATTGAGCACATTGTCTCCAAGAAGTATGAATTTGTTGATTCCGTGCTCGCAAAGTATCTCCGCAACATTCCTCTTAAGGAACATGATATCATTGTAGAGGCAGTCATTCCACTCACCCAGAAGCTCAATGATGCAGAATCCGAGTCCGTAGTTTACATAGAGGATCTTGATATAGAGGGTGGCAGAGCCGATCTCATCCCACTGGGGGTGAATGTAGTAGTTATAGATCGTGTTGGAGAACTCGAACTCACTGTATTCCCTCTCGTAAAACGGAGAAAGGCTGTCTTCGGATGCTATGTACAGGTGCCTCCAGGAATAATGCGGTTCAATGTGGTGCATTTTGATTACACTTCGCCAATTCTTCTGCAAAGGTAACGGAAGCTGAGATCATTTTCTTGTTTTAACAATTTCTTAACCTTTGGCCCGTGGCGGGTGCATACTGCAGGCAGACCGGGGAGTCAGAAATCCTCATAAAGGCAATAGATGAAGGGATTTCCTTCCCGGACGGTGACAGAGAGATCATCCAGGCAGAATACGGATCCCTGGCGGTTCCAGAGGTAAACCATGATCCTGGTATCCGCGGCTCCTGTTTCGATGTCGGGCAGTTTCACGGAGTGATGGATGCGTACCTGCCGGTCTGTTCCATTCATGAAATGCCGGGCAGATGACGAAGACCAGTGAATGCTGCGGCCATTTCTGCTGATGTCGGTTACCAGGAGAACATCCTGAAACGGCTCTTCCGGGCAGATCAATGCAGAAACCTCAATGATGTTGTTATGATGTGCAATGATGTTGCGGATGTGACTGCTGAAGCCCGGGCTGTATTCCTGTTTGCTGTCCATGCAGAAACAGGGGGGCGCCGGACAGCCATTGCAGGTGTCGGATCCGACGGAGTGGCCCCAACCCGTGACCTCACCGTCAAACCCCTGGCGGGTTTGAAAAATGATCCTTTCAGCACCCGGGACACCTTCCGGAAGCGAATCCCTTGAAAGCACCCAGAACTCCCAGGCATACCCGTTTTTCTTCCCGACCACACCAGGGTACACCTCCCGGATCACCTGGAACTCATCCAGATTGAATCCTTCCGCCCACCCGACTGTCAGATATGGAGTATTGATCTGCTGCAGCTTCCCTTTCAGCTGCGCACCTCCACCCAGGCTGTCCAGGTGTAACAGGTGCAGCCTTCCTTCATATCCCGTTTTTGTCATGCAATAATTATGTATCCGGGGATGCGTGTTCACGATATGGGTGATGTTCCGCCCACCGTATTTCAGGTTTGCCCCGGCCGATTCATGGATCACCGCCTCGTAACCTGAAAGATAGAAATGCCGGTAGTATTCCCGCTTGAATATCAGTGTGGCAGCAGAAAATCCTATGAAAACAACCACCAGGATAACTTTTAGGCCGGGTTTCAGGTTTTTTATGCCGGAGAAGAGACCCAGCACCAGGAAAGGGAATGTAAAGATGAGAACGGAAAACTGAAGCACGGAATTGATGCGCAGTGAATAGATGTATCCGATGATCAGTGTGATCACGAACCAGATCAGTCCGGTTACCGGAAGGGCCGGTTTCAGGGGAGGTTTATGGCGCCAGAAGGTCCATCCGGCAAGAATCAGGCTGACAACAGTGATGATCATCAATGGGGAGAAGTGCAGGATAAATCCAAGGTAGTACGCAAGGAATGCCGGTGTAGGTTTGCCGAGCCATTCTTCAACCCCGCCGTAGCTGAGTTGCCTGAAAAAAATGGGGAGGTGGGGGATATAAAGAATGAATATGAGAATACCTGCGATGAAGTAAATTTTGAATTTTTCTTTCCCGATCAGGAAGAGGCCCGAGATCCAGACCAGCCCGGTGAGCAGCAGGCTGAAATGATGGTTATAGGCGGCCAGGGTTGACGAAATGATATAGATTACCAGAAAGAGGTACGGTCTGCGCGTTTGTGCCTTAATGACCCTGGCCCATGCCCAGGCCATCAGGAGGGAGAGGAACATGCCGCTGATATAGGGCCTTGCGATCTGACTGTACATGACAGGGTATTGCAATACGGCCAGGAACAGGGCCAGGATCAGCCCGGCTGTGGCATTGACCCACTCCCTGCCGATGATGTATCCCAGATATATGGATGCCAACCCGCAAATGATGAAAGGAAGCTTGACCATAGGCTCCGACTCCCCGAACAGCCGGGTCCAGTAATACAGGAACACGTGGACGCCTGCCGGGTGTGCATCGACCATGACTCCCTGTGTGATGAGATCCCGGAAATGCTCAAAATGCAGACGGAACAGGGCACTGTACTCGTCGTATGTGAAAGGGATGTCACCGATCCGGTAAAACCTGAGAACGGCTCCTGCAGCAAGGATGACCAGCAACAGAACATGATCCGTTGACCATAACGTGCGCTGGGGATGATTACCGGAGGCCATCTGGGACAGCTTTAGAATATCTTGGGATATTTTACCGGATTGGCCTCATGCATAATATTGTAGACTGCCTCGAAGACATCCTCGGCATTTGGATTGGAGAAGTAATCGCCATCGGTGCTGTAGGCTGCACGATGGGGCTTCGCAGTCAGCGTGCGCGGTTCCGAATCAAGCAGGTAGTAGGCCTTTTGTTCTTCCAGCACCTGTTGCATCATGTATGCGGTCGCCCCGCCCGGAACGTCCTCGTCGAAAAACAGCACCCTCCCGGTCTTTCTCAGTGACCGGGCGATCATATGGTGCAGGTCGAAGGGAAGTAGTGTCCGGACATCAATGAGTTCACAGGATATGCTGAATTCACGCAACTGTGCCACGGCGTCGAGCGCGATCCTCACACATGAGCCGTAGGTGACAATGGTGATGTCGTTGCCATATTCCAGTATTTCCGGAATGCCGACAGGTGTGCGGAACGAGCCGATGTTTGAGGGCATTTTTTCCCGGAGACGGTAACCGTTCAGGGGTTCAATGATCAGTGCCGGCTCGTCGGATAGCAGAAAAGTGTTATAAAATCCTGCTGCCTGGGTCATGTTTCTCGGCACACAAACATAAACGCCCCTGATGGAATTGATCACCATGCTCAGCGGTGAACCGGCATGCCAGATGCCTTCGAGCCGGTGTCCGCGGGTGCTGATGATCAGTGGTGCCTTTTGTGTGCCTTTGGTACGGTAGCGCAGCGTGGCCAGGTCATCGCTAAGGACCTGAAGGCCATACATCAGGTAGTCGAAATACTGGATCTCGGCGATGGGCCGCAACCCGCGCATGGCCAGCCCGATCCCCTGTCCGATGATGGTTGCCTCCCGGATACCGGTGTCGGTGATCCTCAAATCCCCGTACTTCTCCTGTAACCCTTCCAGGGTCTGGTTGACACCGCCGATCCGTCCGACATCTTCGCCAAAAATAAGGGTTTCAGGGTATTTAGCGAAGATATGGTCGAAATTATCCCGGAGGATCACCCTGCCGGGCACCATGGGAGCCTCTTTGTCATATTCCGGTTTAACAGCTTGTACTTTGATGGCCGAGTAGGCCGTTTCGCTCCACAGGTGCGAATTGTACCGTTCCGTTCCATCTGCCGTTTCCTGTTCCAGCCATTCCGTGACCCTTGTCTTCAGTGAGTTTTCCGGATTGCTGCATTGATTGCAAATCAACCGGAGAATCTTTCGTGCCGAGGAGATGATGTCCTTCCGGATCGGATCATGGACCATCCTGAGCTCTTTCTTTATGGCGTCAATTTTTCCTGTCCTGGCACAATTGCAGGTAGTTATGTCCACCAGATCGATAAAGTCGGCTCTTTTCACCAGGATCGGTTCCGAGAAGTTCTTCCAGGCTTTGTCACGTGCCTCTTTAGCCCTTTCAAGGGCCTCCTTCTCAATCCGGTCAAGGAGTGCTTCGCCGGCGATTTTTTCTGCCAGTATCCATTCCCGCATCTTTCTGAGCCCGTCATGCCTTTCTTCCCAGTTCAGGCGTTCCCTGGACTTGTATCGTTCATGGGATCCCGATGTGGAGTGTCCCTGTGGCTGCGTGAGCCCGGTCACATGAAAAAGCACGGGGATATGCTCCTTCCGGCATCTGGCGATACCTTCTTCGTAAGCTGCGCACAATGCCGGGTAATCCCATCCCGTCAACCTGTATATCAGAAATCCCTGTTCTTGTTTTTTTCGTTCAAATCCTTTGAGTGCCTCTGAAATGCTCTGCTTGATGGTTTGCAACTCACCGGGAACGGATATTCCGTATCCGTCATCCCATACCGAGAGAGCCAAAGGTACTCCCAGAACTCCTGCGGCATTCATGGATTCAAAGAAATGGCCTTCTGAAGTGCTGGCATCACCGATGGTGCCGAATACCACTTCATCACCCTTGTATGAGAACCGGGTCATGTGCTGCAATTCCGGATTCTGTCTGAACAGCTTGCTTGCCAGGGCGAGTCCTACAAGACGGGGCATATGACCGGCAGTAGGAGAGATATCGGCTGAACAATTCTTTGCTTTCGTCAGGTTTATCCATTCCCCGTGAATGTCCAGGGTTTGTGAGGAGAAATGATTGTTCATCACCCTGCCGGCGGTTTGAGGATTGAATCCGGGATCGGTGTCACCATAAAGCTGCGCAAAGAACTCTTCCAGGATCATCATGCCTGATGCCAGCATGAAGGTCTGGTCGCGGTAATAACCGGCCCTCCAGTCCCCTTTCCTGAAGACCCTGGCCATGGCCAGCTGGGGGAGTTCCTTCCCGTCGCCAAAGATCCCGAACTTGGCTTTGCCGGACAGCACTTCCCTTCGCCCCAGCAGGCTTGCCTGCCGGCTTTCGTGGGCAATACGGAAATCATTCAGGACTTCAGCCGGATCAAATAGCGGTTGGGCCTTTTTTTTCCTTACAGCCATCCAATTACAAGACTTACAATGGCAAAAATAAGGAAAAACAGACCATTATGGTATAATAGGGTTATGGCTGCCTTAATGGATAACAGGATACCTGCAGGATCAGAGTGGGGCAAGGTTGTTTTTGATGGCGTATTTCACCAGGTCAACTGTAGTCCGGAGCCCAAGCTTCTTCATGATTTGGTTCTTATGTGTTTCCACCGTTCTTGGGCTGATATACAACCTTTCGGCGACCTCCCTGAAGGTCAGGCCTTCGACGAAAAGACGGATGATCTCTATTTCCCTATCCGTCAGGCATTCTTTATCGCTGCTGCCGGAGTCCTCTGTCATATGGTCCCGGATGGTCTGGAAAAGTGTTCCGGAGATGTTCTTGCCGAAATAGTGCTTTCCTCTTGCGACAGTGTGGATTGCTTCAATCAGTTCGTCCTTTGAGGAGTCTTTTGGCAGGAATCCATGGACACCAGCCCGGACACTCGAAATGATCGTTTGCTCATCCGTATTTGCTGTGAGCACAAGTATCCTTACGCCGGGGTGGTCCCGCTTCAGCACCCGTGCTGCTTCAATGCCCGACATCCGCGGAAGACCGATGTCCATGATGACCACTGCAGGGCACAGGTTTTTCAGCAGGGTAAACAACTCATAGGCATGGGCTGCTTCTCCTGCTATTCTGATACGGGTCTGGCCGAGAAGCATCGCCCTGATGCCGTCCCGGATGATCTTGTGATCGTCGACGAGAATGATCTCCAGCGGTTCCAATCTGGGAGAATTGGTCCCCTAAGATACTAAAAAAGGTCAAAGAATATCAGGATTAGTTTTGGGATGGCAGGGTAAAAATGAAGGTAGTGCCTTTCCCGGCTTTGCTGTCGACCGTAATGTCGCCTGAATTTCTTGCGATGAGCTCCTTGCAGAGGATTAAACCCAGGCCGGTTCCTTTTTCAGGGGAGATACCGATTTTGGAAGTATCAATGTCAATCCGGAACAGTTTGGGGATGTCTTCGGCATCAATACCGATACCTGTATCGGAGACTATTACCTTCACCTTGTCTTCCTCCCGCCGGGACCGGATGACCACCCTGCCGTTCGGCCCTGAGAATTTGATTGCATTGGTGATCAGGTTGCGCAGGACGGTGTGCACCATGTTCGGATCAGCATAGATCATGGTCTGGGGTTGTGTTTCGTTTACAAGATTGATCTGCTTTTTCCGGGCATTCTCAAGTAAAAGGCTGAAATTCTCCTCCACAAGGGTATGAATATCCTTGGCTTCAGGATTATATTTCAGGGTACCGGTCTGGGATCGCGCCCACTGAAGGAGATTTTGAAGCAATTCATAGAGTTGCCGCGATGACCGGTGCAATTCCCGGGTGAAGTACCTGATCTCATCCGGGCTCAGGTTTTCGATGTTTTCACTCAGGGCCTGGCTGATCGAGATAAAGCCGGACAGCGGGTTCTTCAGGTCGTGGGCAATGATGGAAAAGAATTTGTCTTTAGTGGCATTCAACACCTGCAGCTCCTCATTCTTCCCGGTCAGAAGTCGGTTGGTCCGTATTTTAAAGCGATACCTGCTGTACAGGAGCGCTGCCAGGATGATCGTCAGAATCGAAATGACAATAAAAAAGAACCGCAGGTTCTCCGACCTTTTCAGTTCTGACTCGTGGATATCCTTTTCACTGTTCAGTCTTTCAATTTCCATCTGCTTCTTCCCGGTCTCATACCGGGCCTGGAATTCTGCCAGTTGCCGCTGATGTTCTTCCCTGAAGATGACATCTTTCAGGTCGCTGTATTTCTTCAGGTAGGCCAATGATCTGCCGAGCTCGCGGGATTTTTCGAACAGGAGGGACATTTCCTGGTACACCGACAGGGTAATCGCCTTTAAACCAAGGGAATCAGCCAAATTCAGGCTTTCGAGATAATACTGTTCCGCCCGGTGGCCGGCTCCCTTAAGGCGGTTGAGCTTGCCGAGCTGGACTATCACCAGAGCTTTTGATTCCGGATCGCTGGTGCGCCCGAAAATGTCAAGCGCGTCATTGAAATATTTGGCGGCCTGCGCATATTCTTCTTGCAGCATAAGTATCTCGCCCAGCCGTGAAAGCCTGACGCCGATCTTGTTATCATTTCCTGCCCTGCGATCAATCTCCAGTGATTTTTTATAGTAAAACCATGCACTGTCGAGCTGTCCCTTTTGCTTGTGAATGTTTCCGATATTGCTGTACCGTATGGCGGCGCTGCCCTCCTCCCCGGCCGACAGGGCAATGTTCAGAGATTCCCTGTAGTAGGCAATCGCTTCGCTGAGCTTTCCCCAGGCTTCGTAAACCTTGGCGATATTGTTCAGATCCACACCAATATATGAGGAATTTCCGAGTTGCCTGTCCACCTGCAGGGCGGAGCGGAAATAATAAATGGCGGAATCAAAATTGCCCCAGTCAAAGTGTACCTTGCCGATGTTATTGAGGTTATTGGCAATCTCCTCCTGGTGCCCGTTTATCCTTGATATGGCCAGTGCCTGGTTGAAGTTTTGAATCGCCTGATCGTTCTGGATCAACTGGGTATGACAGTATCCCATATCTCCAAGCCGCTCGGCATACTGCATCGATTGTTCGCCATAAACGGCCATGCTCACCTGTGCGGCACTGTCGTAGTAAATAATGGCATTAAAGTAATCCTGTTTATAATAGAAAGCATCGCCCATCAGTTTGAAGGCTTTGGCGTGATCTTCCTCCCCCATACCGTTGCTTTTCAACCATTGTGCAATGTATTTCATCGCAATATCCGGCTGTTCGGCCACATAATATTCTGCCAGGTCGCGGAGCACTTCTCCCTGATCTTCACCAGGGAAATTGTTGTGATCCGGTGTCAGGCTGTCGGGTACAGGGCGGTGTGACGATGCCACTGCCATGTGCCAAATGAGGAACAAACCCATCATCAACACCCTGCATACCTCACCGGTGCTGGGATTGATAATGCCGGAAAACAAACCAATATGCATTTTTTCAGGTATGCGAACAACTGAGATCAATCGGCAATCACAAATATAGGAGAATTCTGTCTCAATGCCATGCCCCCATGATTGGGGCGCCGAACCAGAGTTAAAAAGTGGAAAGATAAAAGTAAAAAATTTGACCAAAGCAACTGATATACAGCTTTATACATTGCGAATCATATATAGTTTCCGCTATCTTTTTGTCGCGGGTTCTTCGTATCTTTATATCCTGAATGTTTGCCTGTATCCCACCTGCTTCCTCTCTGAAACAGAGTTAGCCTGAGACAGAATAACGGATACAAAATGGGGGTAAGACAAAAAGAAAAACCATTTAGAAGCTGCAGAACCTATCGCCCGGTGCGACAAGCCGCTGGATTTTGAACAGGTCTGGAAGATGTTTCAGGAGACTGATCGAATGTTTCAGGAGACCGACAAATAATCTCAGGATGCGGAGCGGCTGTTATCAAAAGAATTCAAGGAAACCGACAAAAAGCTGAATAAGCTGGAGCAGTTGTTCACCAGCCAGTGGGGAAAGCTTGTGGAATCGCTGGTGGATGGCGATCTGGTCAGGTTGCTCAACGAAAAGGACATACCGGTGGAGAGAACTGTGCAACGGTCGAAAGGAAATCGTGCGGGAAATAGTTTTGAATTTGACCTTATTGCCATAAACCATAAGGAAATTGTGATCGTTGAGGTAAAAACCACCCTCAGGCCTGATGATGTATACTGACGGAAATCAGGTTTGCGAAAATTAATACTTCTGATTTCGTCAGTATATATCTGCCGGAACACTACTTTGGATAGATAATGATCAGGTGCTTCAGGTGCATCATGCCGTGTTTCCCGACAACACATGGGGTGGGTACTACAACGTCACCAAGATAAGCAATACAGGTTATATTAAATTCGTGGATGCCACTGGTGGATTTTCCGGCGAAGCTTATGATGAGGATCCGTGGGGCCTTGTGGATTGGGCCCTTGGTGGCGGCATAACGGTGAATCTGACTGCGTTTCTTGAAGGTCCGTTCAATGGCACCGGGATGGATACCGACCTGACATCTTTTATACCTCTGAGCCAGCCCTACAGCTCTGCCCCATGGTGCTATACCGGTACCGAAAGTGTGGCTTCTGTGCCCGCAGATGTGGTGGATTGGATGCTGGTGGAGCTGAGGGATGCCCCTTCGGCTCCCGAAGCCACGGCAGCAACCATGATCGCCAGAAAGGCCGTGTTCATGCGTAATGACGGACAACTTCATGCTACCGGTGGAGAAACGGAAATGCCGTTCAACGTGACGGTGAACGACGGCCTGTTTGTGGTGCTGTGGCATAGGAACCATCTCGGGATCATGTCCGCCAGTCCGCTGACGGGAACAGGGGGTGCTTATTCTCTGGATTTCTCCATATCTCCCGGCATTGTTTACGGAGGGACCAACGGACATAAGGAGATCGGCTCCGGTATCTGGGGCATGATCGCCGGTGACGGTAATGCTGACGGACAGATCAATAACGGCGATAAGATCGATGTCTGGGCCGTGCAGGCCGGAACAGGAGGTTATATGGCCGGCGATTTCAATATGGATGCCCAGGTCAACAACGGGGATAAGAACGATATGTGGAAACCCAATACAGGACTGGGGGGACAGGTACCCGAAAGTGGCGGCGGTATGTACCGTCCCTCATATACTTGCCAGGTGCCCGAATAATATGAAAGATTTGGCCTTTTTGGGTGGAGTATTGTGTAGTTTGTCTATTGCCTGCCTGGCTGAATTGATCCGGCCGGGCAGGTTTTTCAATTACAGTCCGCCAGCCGGATGATCCCGAATTACCCAACACCTTTCTACTGAACATTTGCCCGTGTCTTTCTTGATCAGGCAGGCAGGTGGGTGAGTCCCTCCCGAAGGTTTGGGTTCGACTTTTCAAGGACTGAATGGTCACTGATCTGGCCGGGAATAATACATGTCATTATGACCTGAATCCAAGGAAATTAAACGGATTTGAATCGTTTCTTCAGGCAATTTATAACCATTCTAAAGGAATTTTCAGACGATAATCTCTATTTTTGAAAATCACCATTCAAAAATATTACGAAAAATGAGGGAATTATTATTCTTTTATGCTCTATTTACCTTCTTGTCTGCAACTTATTTTTGCTCCGCCCAGATCGCCATCAACAACGATGGTTCAGATGCGCACAATTCGGCCATGCTGGATGTAAAAAGCAACAGCAAAGGGGTGTTGATCCCCCGGCTGACGCAAAGCGA